>JBJXGF010000220.1:0-3991 GCA_046153015.1 Acidimicrobiales bacterium
GTCGCAGGACGGGCCGCCACTGCGGCGACGTGCCCACCTCCGCCCAGCAGCATCACCTATCGCCCACGCTGGCTGTCCGCCAGCGGGATTCCTGGCGCGCTCACTACCCGCTGCCTCGCCGATCGACCCCCTGCTCAGCAAGCTGGCCAGCGCAGGTCGCCTCACCTGCTGCTATCCACCCGCGGCTCGGTCGCCCGACGTGAGCCCGCCGTGTCCAACGTCGACGCCGGACGGGATATCGCCGTGGTGCCGGCCTCCCGGCCTGGAAGACTCCGCGCGATGACGCTGATCCAGCCTCCGAACCCACCGCTGGCCGGCTCTCGGGTCGTGTTGCGGCCGTTCCGGGTGAGCGACGCGCCAGCAGTCGTAGCCGCGTGCCAGGACCCCGACATACCGGCGTTCACCATGATGCCGGCCGGCATGACCGTCCCAGACGCGGAGACATGGATCGCGCAGGGTCTCGACTGGTGGGCAAGAGGTGTCGCACGCTTCGCAATCACCACCCCGCCGGACGATGTCTGTCTCGGCCAGATCGGGGTCCAGATCGACGCGGCGATGCGTCGCGCTGAGGCGTTCTACTGGCTCGATCGATCCGTCCGAGGCCGGGGCCTCGCGACCGAAGCGCTGACGCTGGTCACCGATTGGGCCTTTCTGACGTTCGACGTCGCCCGCGTACAACTCGCCACGATGCTCGACAACTCGGCATCCCAGCGTGTCGCCGAGCGAAGCGGTTTCCAACGCGAGGGGGTTCTGAGAGCCTGGGAGCCGGTCAAGGACGCTCAGCCCGACGTGGTGATGTTCAGCCGGATCCGCGGGCGGGAACCCTCCCTCCGCCCGTCGTGATACCAATGCACCCCTCGGCGATCCTCGGCCGAATGACCTCGCTCTCGCGCACGAAGCGGGACTGGAGCGAGCCGCCGCACATCGCTCCTCGACCACGGCATCGCGACGCAGTCCTGAGCGCCAACGACGGCCGCATCCCGCAACCTCGGCCGTAGCCGTCCGGTCGCCAGCGACCTCGTCCACGCCGCCAGCGAACCGCCTGAACCACGCCCTCCGACCCGACGGAAATCCCTCAGACACATCTGGAGATCCTGCGGATCTCCGACCGGGAGGTGGCTGACTCCCGCTCGTGAGCCTGTCCGACCGGGGCACCGGTCGCGGTCCCTGGTGCGAGCATGTTGGTCAGCGTCACCGCGCTCGGCGCCCGGTCCTCAGACCGCGGCTCAGCCGGTGGCGATGTGGTTGCCTACCTCACGAACGGCGCGAACCGCCTGACTACCAACGGCTCGCTTGGCGACGGCAAGCCGCTGCTCGGGCAGGAGTCCGGTCCTGGTGCCTACTACTCCGATTCGAGCGCCCGGCCCGGCCGGTGGCGAGGCGCCACCAGCGAGCTACTCGGGCGAACCGTCGACCCCGAGCACCTGAAGCGAGCGCTTCTCGGCCAAGCCCCGCCACCGGCGACCAGCTCGTCGGGGCGCACGGATCATCGGGGCGGACCACGACTCGCCGTTCACTGTTGCCGGACGGTCCCGCCGACGAGCTGCACACGCTCGACCACGCCGCCGCGCACATCGGCGTCGACGTCTCCTACCTCCGCCGCCTCGCCGCCAAGACCGCCACCTCCCGGTAGACCGAGACGCCACCTCCCAGCGCCCCGACCAGGACGAACGCATCTCCCGCTGCCTACCTCGACGCCGTGAGGGTGCGCGGCCAGTGGCGAGTGACCCGCGCGGAGATCGACCGGTTCGTCGACGCCCAGCACCAACCCAAAGTCGTGATCGGCAACGACATCACCTTCTCCGCCCCCAAGTCCGTGTCGATTCTGTAGGCGACCGGCAGCCCCGAGGTCCGGGCGCTGTGGGAGGACGCGTTCGACGCCGGCGTCGCCGCCGCTGTCGACTACCTCGAACGCCACGCCGTCTGGGTCCGCCGCGGCCGCGGCCACGAACCCGCCGGCGGGATGCTCGCCGCCTCCTGCCCGCCAAGGCTGTGAGGCCGACGGACGCGAGCTCCTGTTGCGGCATCGGCTGTTCCGTTCGCACCGCACCGGCGAAGTCGTCGATCCCAGGATGACTCGTCCGTCGTTCCCGCCTTACTGGCGCTACGACATCCCACGCGGTCTCGACTACTTCCAATCAGCGGGTGCGCCCGGCGATGAACGGCTCACCGACGCCATCGGCCTGCTCTGCGACAGGCGTCAGCGCGACGCCGCTGGCCCCTCCAACAACGCCACCCCGGCGCCGTCTGGTTCGACATGGAGCGCATCGGCGCCGCCAGTCGGTGGAACACGCTACGCGCCTTGCGCGTCCTGCAGTGGTGGGAGGCGACCGCAGTCCACGGGTCCCCCGTCGACGTCCAGTCCTCCCCGTCCCCGTCGATCGCATCGCCGACTTCGAATGAGCCTCGGGGTCGCCGGTCAGGACGAGGATCGGTCATTCCCAGCGGAAGAACCGGAGGCCAACGGCGAGGCTGACGACGGCTTGGCCGGTGAAGGTCAACCAGGCGAGGCCGGGGTCGAGACCGAGCCAGGGTTGGTGCAGCATCCGCACGGCGTGGGTCATCGGGATGGCGAGCGATACCGCTCGCATGGCGCCGGTGAGCGCCTCCTCCGGCGGACCCGCTCCTCCGAGGAGCATCATCACGAACCACAGCAGCAACCCGAATGCTTGCGCGGCGCGGGCGGTGGGCACGACGGCGCCGAGCAGCACGCCGAAGCAGGCGGCGCCGGCCACGATCGTGCCGAGCACGCCGGCGGTCACGATCATCCGATCGGGCCATTCGAAGTCGTACATCAGGCCCGCGGAGCCGATCAGGACCAGTGAGCTGACGGCCGACACCGCCGATGCCACGATCAGCTGTGCGCCGGCGATCGCCCCGACGCTGATGGCGGAGGCCCGATACCGGCGCAGCACGCCCCGCTCCCGGTCGCCAGCAAGATGCGTTGGGATGCTGACCAGGCGCACCGACATCGCCACCAGCACGAGGTACGCGGGCACGTAGAACGACATCGCCCCCACACCCCGCCACACGACCTCCTCGTCGGGCGTCGACCCCTCGTTGCCGAACACACCGCCGAGGATGAACAAGAACACGAGCGGCAACAGCAGCGCGAAAACGACGGTGACCGGCTCGCGCACGAGCAGCTTGATCTCCAGCCACCCGAGCCGCAGCGCCGTGCGGATCATGGTGGCGGCGCCGCGTCGGTCGTGGTCAGCCGCAGGAAGACGTCTTCAAAGGTCGGTCGTTGCGCCCGTAAGTCGAGCGGTGCGAGGCCGTGCTCGACGAGCGACGCAGCGGCGAGGGCCAGCAACGGCCCCGTCCCCGTCACGGTCACGAGTCGGCCGACGACCTCCACCGAGGCGACGCCGGGCACCTCACGGAGGAACTCGACCGGACCGTCGGCGGTGAAGACCACTTCGGCGTGACCGTGCTGGTCGACCAGCCGGGCGGGCGAGTCGACGGCGACGATGCGGTGGCCGGCGAAGACCGCCACCCGGTCACAGAGCGCCTCGGCCTCGTCCAAGAAGTGGGTCACCAACACCACGGTGGTGCCGTCGCGCCGGAGGCGGTCGACTAACTCCCACGCGACGCGCCGGGAGACCGGATCGAGCCCGGTGGTCATCTCGTCGAAGAAGACCAACTGGGGGGCGTTCACCACCGCCAGGGCGACGAACAGCCGTTGTCGCTGCCCACCCGAGAGGCTGGCGAAGGTGGCGTTGCGCTTGTCCGAGAGCCCCAGTCGGTCATGACCTGCTGCCATGGCGGGCCCTGCCGGGCCAGCGATGAGAAGAACTGCAGCGCCTCCCACACCTTGATCCGGTCGGGCAGCGCCGATTCCTGCAGCTGGGCTCCGATGCGGCGGGTGGCCCTGCGCTCGGCCGGTTTCAACCACGTCGACGTGGCCGCCGCGGCCGCGCTCGGCCTGCCCGTGACCCGAGTCCCGGCATACTCCCCGCACGCGGTCGCCGAGCACACGGTTGGCTTGATC
>JBJXGF010000264.1:0-9593 GCA_046153015.1 Acidimicrobiales bacterium
GGGCCGGGGCCGGGCGCGGGCGCCTCGCACGGCGCGGGGGCCGGCCGCGGGGGCGGCCTTCGAACCGGCGAGCAGGGCGCGCAGCGGCGCCAGCGAGTCGTTGGTGACCGCCCCCGCCCACACCAGATCCCACAGCGCAGCCAGCACGGTCGGCTCCTCGTAGGGCTCGCCGGCGGCGCTCACCGCGCCCACCAGCTCCCCCCAGAACGAGGCGCCGCGGGAGCCGAGGTGGTCGAGCATCGCCCGATGGGCCGGACCCCACCCCTCCGAGGAGGAGGCGGGCGCCGGGAGCAGCAGCGCGGCCTGGTCCCGGAACGCGAGCCGGATCCGCCCGTCGCTCGGGCCGAGGGCGCCGGCGCCCGCCCAGACGAGCTCGCCCGAGGTGCACAGCGCGTCGAGATCACCCGGGCGGTAGTCGAGCACCCGGGCAGCGAGGAGATCGGCCTCGAGGGCGGAGGCGGGCAACGCCGCGCCCTGCAGCACGGCCACGGCGTCGGCCACCGCGTCGGGTCCGCGTCGGCGGGCGCCCACCCCCTGCCAGCCGAGCAGGAAACGGGCCAGCGCCTCGCCCTCCACCGGTTCGATCTCCCGGCGCAACGCCGCCAGCGATCGGCGCCGGAGCTGGCGCAGCACCTCGGGGTCGCACCACTCGAGGCCGTTGCCGCCGGGGCGGAACTCGCCCGAGACCAGCCGGCCGTGCGCCTCCAGCGCGTCGAGGGCCGGGCGCACCCGCTCCACGGACAGGCCGAGGCGGGCGGCCGGCGCGGCGGCCGAGAACGGGCCGTGGGTGCGGGCGTAGCGGGCGAGCAGCTCCCCGAGCGGGGCGGGGCCCGGGTCAGTGAACTCCCCCGGCAGACCGGGGGGCAGCGCGGCGCCGAGCACGTGGCGTAGGCGGCCGCCGTCCTCGGCGGCGGCGAGGTGGACCTCGCCGGCGATCGAGGTCTCGAACGCCCGCCGCTGCGAGAGGAGCTCGTCCGCCCACGCACCGGCGCGCTCGGCCTCGGCGCAGCGGGCGCGCAGCTCGGCGCGGGTGAGCGGGCCGAGCAGGCGCAGGAGGTCGTGCGCCTCGTCGAGGTCGCGGGCGCGCCGTTCCGGAGCGAGGCGGCTGAGCTCGAGCTCGACGGCGGCCAGCACGTCGGGGTCGAGCAGGCTCCGCAGCTCCTCGGCGCCGAGCAGGTCGGCCAGCAGGTCCCGGTCGAGCGAGAGGGCCGCGGCCCGGCGCTCGGCCAGCGGCGCGTCGCCCTCGTACAGGTACACCGCGATCCAGCCGAAGAGCAGCGACTGGGCGAACGGCGACGCCTTGGGGGTGTCGACCGCGACCAGGCGCACCCGCCGGGCCCGCAGGTCGGCCAACAGGCCCCGCAGCGCCGGCAGGTCGAACACGTCGTTGGCGCATTCGCGCACCGCCTCGAGCAGGATCGGGAAGCTCGGGTGCTTGGACGCCACGGCCAGCAGGTCGGCGGCGCGCTGGCGTTGCTGCCAGAGCGGGGTGCGCTGGTCGGGTCGGCGCCGGGGCAGCAGCAGCGCGCGGGCGGCGCACTCCCGGAAGCGGGCGGCGAACAGCGCGCTCGAGGGCAGCTGGCCGATGACCAGGTCGTCTATCTGCTCCGGGTCGATGGCGAGCAGCTCGAGGGGCAGCTCGTCGACCGCCTCGGGCAGGCGCAGCACGATCCCGTCGTCGCTCCAGATGAGCTCGACGTCGACCCCCCATTCCTGCGCGAGGCGGGCCCGCAGCGCCAGGCCCCACGGCGCGTGGACGGTGGCGCCGAACGGGGACAGCACGCACACGCGCCAGTCGCCGATCTCGTCCCGGAAGCGCTCGACCACGATCGTGCGGTCATCGGGCACGGCGCCGGCGGCCGCGGCCTGGTCGTCGAGGTAGCGGAGCAGGTTGTCGGCGGCCAGCTCGTCGAGGCCCTGCTGCGCCAGCCGGGCCCGGCGCGGGTCGGGCCGGTCGGGGGACGACGGCGCGTCCCGACGCAGCTCGCGCACGAACTCGCCGACGGCGCGCCCGAGCTCGACGGGCCGGCCCGGCCCGTCGCCGTGCCAGAACGGCATCTTGCCCGGCTGGCCGGGGGCCGGCGTGACGATGACCCGCTCGAAGGTGATCTCCTCGATCCGCCATGCGGTCGCGCCGAGCAGGAACGTCTCGCCGGGCCGGCTCTCGTAGACCATCTCCTCGTCGAGCTCGCCGACCCGGACGCCGTCGGGGAGGTGCACGCCGAACAGGCCGCGGTCGGGGATGGCGCCGCCGCTGGTGACGGCCAGGCGCTGCGCGCCGGCCCGGCCCCGCACCGTGTCGGCCACGCGGTCCCACACGACGCGGGGGCGCAGCTCGCCGAACTCCTCGCTCGGGTACCGGCCGGCCAACATGTCGAGCACGCTGCGCAGCGCTTCGTCGGAGAGCTCGGCGTAGTTGGCGGCGCCGCGCACGAGGGCGGCCAGCTCGGCGACCGACCAGTCGTCGAGCGCGCACATGGCGACGATCTGCTGGGCCAGCACGTCGAGCGGGTTGCGCGGGCAGCGGGTGGCCTCGACCAGCCCGGCCCGCATGCGCTCGGCCACGACCGCCGCCTCGAGCAGGTCGGCTCGGTGCTTGGGGAACAGCTTGCCGCGGCTGGGGGCGTCCACCGTGTGGCCGGCCCGGCCGATGCGCTGCAGCCCGCGGGACACCGAGCGCGGCGACTCCACCTGCACCACGAGATCGACCGCGCCCATGTCGATCCCCAGCTCGAGGGAGCTGGTGGCCACCAAGCCCTTCAGCTCGCCCCGCTTGAGCTGATCCTCGATCACCAGGCGGCGTTCACGGGAGAGCGAGCCGTGATGGGCCCGCACCAGCTCCGTCCCCTCCTCGGCGCCGAACCCCTGGCTCTCGCCCGCCCGGTCGACGCCCTCGGCGGCCAGCTCGTTGAGCCGGGCCGCCAGCCGTTCGGCGAGGCGCCGAGCGTTCACGAAGATCAGCGTGGAGCGGTGCGACTCGACCAGCTCGACGAGGCGCGGGTGCATCGCCGGCCAGATCGAACGCCGTGCCGGGCCGGCCGAGGCCGGACCGCTGCGCGGCTCCTCGATCGGCTCGCCGAGCTCGCCCAGGTCGGCGACCGGCACCACGATCTCCAGCTCCAGCGCCTTTCGCACCCCGGCGTCGACGATCGTGACCGGCCTCGGCCGGCCGGGCCGCCCGGCCGACCCGCGGGGCTCGTGGCCGCCGAGGAACCGGGCGATCTCCTCGAGGGGGCGCTGGGTGGCGGAGAGCCCGATGCGCTGCGGGGGCGCATCGGCGAACGCGGCGAGCCGTTCGAGCGTGAGCGCCAGATGCGCGCCCCGCTTCGAACCGGCGAGGGCGTGGATCTCATCAACGATGACGGTCTCGACGCCCCGCAGCGTCTCCCGGGCCTTCGAGGTCAACATGAGGTAGAGGCTCTCGGGGGTGGTGATCAGCAGGTCGGGCGGGGTGCGGGCGAGCTGGCGGCGCTCGCCGGCGGCGGTGTCTCCCGTGCGCATGCCGACCTCGGGCAGGTGGACGGCGACGCCCAGCCGCTCGGCGGCGAGCGCGATGCCGGCGAGGGGCGAGCGGAGGTTCTTCTGCACGTCGACCGCCAGCGCCCGCAGCGGGGAGACGTAGACGATGCGGGTGCGCCGCTCGCGGTCCTCCACCGGGGGGCGGCTCATCAGCCGGTCGATGCCCCACAGGAACGCAGCCAAGGTCTTGCCCGAGCCGGTGGGCGCCAGGATCAGCGTGCTGGCCCCGGAGGCGATGGCCGGCCAACCCTGCTCCTGAGCCGCCGTGGGCGCGGCGAAGGTGGCCGTGAACCAGGCCCGCACCGGCTCGGAGAAGACGTCGACGGCCACCAGAGCGACGTTACCGACGAGGTGTGACGCTCACCGGCGCGAGCTCAGCTCGCCGGGCTCGCCCCGTCGGCCGCCGATCGCAAGCTCGAGCAGCGCCACCCGCTTCGCGCCGCCCTCGGTGTCCTGCTCGCCGACGGGCAGGAAGCCGAAACGAGCGTGGAAACGCAGGGAGCGCTCGTTGCGCGGCGCCACGTTCACCTCGGCGCACAGGACCGGCAGGCCGACCTCCCCCGCCCGCGCCGCCAGGGCCTGGTAGAAGGCGCGAGCCACCCCGCGGCCCTCGAAATCGGGGCTCACCACCACCCGGTCCACGTACAGGAACGGCCGGCCGCGGCGCTCGAACCACCGGTAGTTGACGCTCTCGTACGCCGCGCCCGGCCCGGTGAGGGCCAGCACGAAGCCCACGGGCCGCCCGGAGTCGACCTCGGCCACCAGCAGGCGGTCGGCCAGTGCAACGAGCTCGGCGAAGCGGGCGGGCGTCAGCTCGTTCACCGCCGGCGCGGCCGCGTTGTTGAGCGCGAGCAGCGCCGGGAGATCATCCGGCCTCCCGGGCCGCACTGTCATGTCGTCCGGCCTCCCGGGCCGCACTGGGGACTCCACCCAGGCACCGTAGCGTGGTCCTCGTGCCCGAAGGCGACACGATCCACCGGGCCGCCGCGGCCCTCGACGCGGCGCTGTCGGGCCACGCCGTGACCGCCTTCGAGGCCCCCCGCGCCCGCGGGCCTCGCCCGCAGCCAGGCGAGCTGGTCGATCGGGTCGAAGCGGTCGGCAAGCATCTGGTGATGCGGTTCTCCGGCGGCGTCACCCTGCGCACGCACCAGGCCATGACCGGGGCCTGGATGCTGCACCGCCCCGGCGAGCGTTGGCGGCGGCCGCGCGGCGCCATGCGGGTGATGGTCGAGACCGCGGAATGGACGGCGGTGTGCTTCGCCGCGCCGGTGGTGGAGCTGACCCGCACGACGCCCGAGCGGCTCGTCGCGTTGAGCGGCCTGGGGCCAGACCTCACCCGCGCCGAAGCCGACCTCGGCGAGGCGCTGCGCCGGCTGCGCGAGCTGACGTCGCCGGAGGCCACGACGGCCGAGGTGCTGCTCGATCAGCGGATCACCAGCGGCATCGGCAACGTGCACAAGGCGGAGACGCTGTGGTCCTGCCGGGTGAGCCCCTTCGCGCTGGCCGCCGACCTGGACGACGACGCCTGGCGTCGCCTCTTCGAGCGGGCGGCGCGCGGTCTGCGGGGGGCTGCCGGGCCGCTCGGGGGCGCCCGCAGCACCGCGCCCGGAGGCGCCGCCGTCTACGGCCGGGCCGGCCGGGCCTGCCCCCGCTGCTCCTCGCCGATCCGGGTGGCCGGTCGAGCGCAGGCGGCGGCGGCCGGCGAGCGGCTCACCTACTGGTGCGAGCGCTGCCAGCCGACCCCGCCGGGCCGCCCGATCAGGGGCTGACCTGCACGGGGATCTCCACCCGGGCGCCGTCCACGGTGAGGCTCAGGGTCGCCGCACCCGGTGAGATCGGCGCGTCCGGCAGCCCGACGCTGACCCAGGCCAGCTGATGGGGCTCGAGCTCGCCTCCCGCCGGCACGACGCTGAGCCCGGCGCCGCTCTCCAACCGCCACGAGGCGGGGGAGGCGCCCCCGTTGCGCAGCACCACGACACGGCGGGGAGCGAGCGGCGAGAGCTCCAGCGCGTGGACGCTCACCGAGACGGGCCCGACCGTGAGCGCCACGTCGGCGGCTGCGCTGCCCGTCGCCGCGCTGGTGGGCCCGCCGACCGCACGGGCCGCACCCGGAGGACGCTGGGGCGCCGACGGCGCCGGCAGCGAGGTGGGGCCCTCGAGCGCCCGGTTGCCCGGAGGTCGAGCGGCGCTGGCCATCGTCACCCCCACCGCGACCGCCGCCGCCACGGCGGTCGCCGCCAGCGCCCCGATCAGCCCCACGCGACGAGCGGGCGGCGGCGAACCGCGGCGAACGGCCGCAGGCCTCGCGCCGGCACGCCGCGCCTCCCGGCCGGTCCCGGACAGAGGCACGACGGGTGAGGGGGGTGGGCCGGAAGCCGGAGGCGCCGGCTGGATCGGCGCCTCCACCGCGGGCCCAGCCGGATCGGGAAGGGTCTCCTCCGCCCATCGCAGCCAGGCGTCGGCGTCGCTCGGCAGGCGCGAGGCCTGCGGGCGGGGCGGCGGAATCCCGGCCGACGCCGGGTCGGGCGCGGCCGCCGCGCCGCCAGACGCCGCCGCGGCGAGGGTCGGCTCGCTCAACGATGGTCCTCGTCGAGCGGCACGGCGGTGACCACCAGGTTCTGGGCGTACGAGCGGGCGCTGCGGTCGAAGGCGCCGCTGCAGGTCACGAGGTGGAGCGTGGCGGGGCCCTCCCGCTGGAACAGCTCGTGCACCGGCAGCTTCGCCTTGTCGTACGTGCGCAGCTCGGTGACCCGGAATCGCAGCTCGTGGCCGTCGGCGTCGACCACCGCCACGGTCGCGCCCGGCGCCAGCTCACGCAACCGGTAGAAGGCGCCGGCGCGATTGGGCCACGCGTCGACGTGGGCGGCGATCACCGCGGCCCCCGGCGAGCCCGGCGCCGGGCCGAGCCGGTACCAGCCCACGCGGTCGAGCTCGGCGGGGACCTCCATCGCCCGGTGCTCGGTGACGCCCACGCCCACCACGGGAGCGGCCACGCCGATCGCGTCGAGGCGCAGGAACACCGGGGGCGCCGCCGGCCCGGCCGGAGCCCGCTCGCCGCCGGCGTCCGCGACGGCGACGGCGCCGACCGCCTCTGCCGGGGCCGCCGCCTGGGGTGCGAAACCCGCCGGCGCGAGATCGAGCGGCGCCGGCGCCACGAGCGCGCCGCGGGCGCCGACCACCCCGGTGAGCAGGTAGGACGACGCGCCCGCCAGCCCGACCAGCCCTGCCGTCGCCACCGCGGGCCGAAACAGATGGCGCGCCCGGCGCCGGAACCGCCGCGCGTGCCGGGGGATCGCCGCACGCGTCAGCACGGTGAGCGTGCTCACCACCGCCACCGGCGCAGGAGCCGGGGCCGGCGCCGCCGCGCCGCCGCCAGCGCGCAGGCCGAGAGCGCCGCGATCCCCGCCGCCATCGCCGAGACCCCAGCGGGAGGCGAGACGAGGCCCGCCGAGCCGGTCGGCACGGCGGTGGGCGCCGGCGGGGCAACCTCGAGCGGCGTCGCCACCGCCACCACGTTCAGCTCGCCCCCGGCCAGGGGCCCCACCACATAGAGAGAGGTCAGCGCGTTCGCCGAGAGCAGCGCGTCGGGCGAGGCGAGGCGCAGCTGTCCGCCGCCTTGGGCCTCGCGCACCGAGAGGAGGCCGGAGACGGGCGCGAGCGAGCGAACCACGGCCGAGCCCGGCGCCAGGAGCGGAGCGAGCGCACCATCGTCGAGGGCCACCGCCAGAGCCGGCACGGCGGCCACGTGGTGCACGGCGACCCGGGCGCGGCCCGCCTCGATCGGGGAGCGATCGTCCCGGAAGGCGGCGATTCGCGGGGTCCCGTCGATGCCCAGGTGCACCACGAAGGTCATGGCCGAGGCCCCGGCCGGCACGACAGCCGCAGCCTGCGCCAACGGGGCGGCGGCGGCGCCGGCGCCGGCCGGGCGGGCCGACAGCACGAACTCCCCGGGCGGGATCGGCAGGCCGGGCGCGACGCCGAAGGGAGGCACCGAGCGGGCCACCACCAGCCGATCGGCGTAGAGGTCCACCGTCTGCTCGGGCAGGCCCTGGACGATGCGCACCTCGACCACCCCGGCCTGCGCGCCGGCGCCCGGCCCGCCCGACACCACCAGACCGGCGGGCAGCGCGACCCACGCCAGCACGGCCCTCGCCCACCAACGTCTCGTCACGGCCTGCCCACCTGTTCCCGCATCGTCGAAATCGAGGATGCAGGAGCGCCGAAGGGGGGACAAGGCGGCCAGGACGCGAACTGATTACAAACGGGCGGCAGTTCGATGGTCGTGGCCCTGCAGGCGGGCTCAGGGCCGGGCCGACGCGTCACCCGGCGCGGCGTGCGAAGATCCGGCGATGATGCAGCACGTCCGGCTGGGCCGCACCGGCCTGCAGGTGTCCCGGCTCTGCCTCGGCACGATGACCTTCGGGGTCCAGTGCGACGAGCAGGAGTCCTTCGCCATCCTCGACGCCGCCGCCGAGGCCGGCATCACGTTCATCGACACCGCCGACGTGTACCCGCTCGGCGGCGGCCGCGACACGGCCGGGCGCACCGAGGAGATCCTCGGCCGCTGGCTCGCCGGCCGGCGCGACGAGTTCGTCATCGCCACGAAATGCGTGGGCGCCATGTCCCGCCGACGGTGGGATCGCGGGGCGTCCCGCAAGCACATCATGGAGGCGGTCGAGGGGTCGCTGCGCCGACTCGGCATCGAGGCGATCGACCTCTACCAGCTGCACTCCTACGACCCCGACACCCCGATCGACGAGAGCCTGTCCGCGCTGGACGACCTCGTGCGCCAGGGCAAGGTCCGCTACGTGGGCTGCTCGAACTTCCTCGCCTACCAGCTCGCCCGCGCCGTCGGGCGCTCCGAGGCGCTCGGCCTCGCCCGCTTCGACTGCGTCCAGCCCCGGTACAACCTGCTGTTCCGAGCCTTCGAGCGGGAGCTGTTCCCCCTCTGCGAGGAGGAGGGCATCGGCGTGATCCCCTACAACCCGCTGGCGGGCGGCTTCCTCACCGGCAAGCATCGGCCGGGCGCGCCCACCGAGGGGACCCGCTTCACCCTCGGCAACGCCGCCGAGCGCTACCAGGACCGCTACTGGCACGACGACGACTTCGCCCTGGTCGAGGCGTTGGCGCCGCTGGCCGCCGACGCCGGGATGAGCCTCGCCACGCTGGCGGTGGCGTGGTGCCTGGCCCAGCCGGCGATCACGGCGCCGATCATCGGCGCCAGTCGGCCCGACCAGCTCGCCGCACCGGTGGCCGCGGTGACGAGCCCGCTCGACCCGCAGCTCTACGCCCGGCTCGACGAGCTCACCCGCCGCCGCCGTGCGCTCGACGCGGCGCGCTGACCAGGGCCCCGCAGCGCCCGGGCTGACCGATCCTCCTGCTGGGCAATTTCCCTTCAGGCGGGCCGCGCCCTGCGCCGATCCCTGGACCAGCGCGACAACCGCAACCCTCGCCGCCCGTCATGGCTTCGTATCCGCGCAATTGTCATACCGCAACATCGATGACATGATTTCGTAACAGAGGCGGCGGATCGAAACGCCTCCCCGGGGTCCGAGGCGGGCCCGGCAAGACCTGACCGGCGGGCGGTCTTCTAGGAGGCATTGACTACATGCTGCGTTCTCGACTGCTGCGCGCCCTCGTGCTCGGAGGCTGCGTCACCCTGGGGCTGACCGGCTGCCAGCGACCCGAGGTGCGAGACCGCACGGTCTCGGCGCCCGCCGACGCGGCGTCCCGCTCTGCTGGGCACGACTCGCCGGCACGGCCCGAAGCGGCGCCGGGCCAGTCGATGGCCGACCTCGACGGGCAGCCGCCGGCCGGGGTCAGCGCGCCTGAAACCGAGTCGCCCCCGCCGGCCGAGCCCGAGACGGCCGAGCCCGAGACGGACAAGCCCGAGGGCGACAAGCCCGAGGGCGAGGGCGAAGGCGAGCCGGCCTCGGAGGCGGCTCCGCCGGCCGAGCACGAGGCCGCCGAGGGGGAGCAGGCGCCGGTGGCGAAGCTCTACTCGGCGCCGGCCCGTCGCCGGTCGCCCGCCCCGAGCCGTCGCCCCCGCCAGACCCAGCCGGCACCCGCACCCG
>JBJXGF010000223.1:0-2847 GCA_046153015.1 Acidimicrobiales bacterium
CGGGGGCCAACGGCGCCCCCAGCGCAACCGGCTCGCCGCCCCATCGCCGCCCGCCGCAGGGCGCCTCGGGCGCGGCGCGCCGCTAGCGTTGGGCCATGGCCGGCCTCGACGTCGACGCGATGATCCAGCGCTTCAAGGAGCGGGCGACCGCGGTCCGGAACCGCCAGCTCCCCCCGGTGGCGGGCGAGGAGCGCACGAAGTTCATCCAGCAGGCGCAGATCGACTACCAGGACTTCGCCATCGTCGGCGACGCCCAATGGACCATCGAGGACGGCGGCGTGCTCGTGCTCCGGGTCGACCTGCGTCCCCCGCAGGACCAAGCCGGCGGCTGATCTCGCATGCTGATCTCGTATGCAGTGGTCTGCGCCGAGGCTGCTATAGTCGAGAACGCTTTGCGGACGTAGCTCAGTTGGTAGAGCACAACCTTGCCAAGGTTGGGGTCGCGAGTTCAAGTCTCGTCGTCCGCTCCAACACCCTGCACATCCAGCTCAGAGGCCCCTGCCGCAGGGGCCTCTCGCCGTTCTAGGCCCCAGGTCGGGCGCACGGTTAGTACGCTCGGCTGCGATGGGCGCGTTGTCGACGCGGGCCGAGGCGGCCACGGTGCTGTTCACCGATCTGGTGGACAGCACGGCCATACGCGCCGCGCTGGGGGAGGAGCGGGCCGACGACCTGCGTCGTGAGCACGACCGACTGATCGCCGAGGCGGTCGGAGGCCACGGCGGCCGGGTCGTGAAGAGCATGGGGGACGGCGTGTTCGCCGTGTTCTCCAGCTCGGCCGACGCCCTCGCCGCCGCGGTGGCGGTGCAGCAGGCGATGCACCACTACAGCCGGAGCGCCGAGCGTCTGGCCGAGTTGGCCGTGCGGGTCGGGGTGTCGGTGGGCGACGTGGTGCACGAGCAGGGCGACTGCCACGGCATGCCGGTCGTCGAGGCCGCCCGGCTCATGGCCGCGGCGCGGGGCGGCCAGATCCTGTGCTCCGAGCTCGTCCGGCTCATGGCCCGCGGCCGCGGCGGCCACGAGCTCACCCCGGTCGGCGCCCTCGACCTGAAGGGCATCGCCGAGCCCGTGCCGGCCTGCGAGCTGCTCTGGAAACCCCTCGCCGAGCCGGCGGAGGGCGCCGAGGGCGGTGAGCTGCGCGCCCTGCCGGCGCAGCTCGCCGTGGATCTCGGACGGGTCTTCGTCAGCCGTCGGCGGGAGCTGAAGACCCTGCTCGAGCTCTTCGCCGTCGAGGGAGACTCGAGGCTGACCGTCGCCTGGCTGCTCGGACCGCCGGGGATCGGCAAGACCCGCCTCGCCGCCCAAGCCGCGCAGCTCGCCCACCAGCAGGGGGCCACCGTGCTCTTCGGCCGCTGCGACGAGCACCAGCGGGCGCCGCACCAGCCCTTCCTCGAGGTGCTGCGGGCGTTCGCCGACGCCACGGCCGACGACGCGCTGACCGAGGCGCTCGGGCCCGAGGCCGCCCACCTCTCCCGCCTGCACCCGGCGCTCGCGCAGCGCTGCCCGGCCCTCGCCGCCCCGGCGCCCACCACGCCCGAGCTCGACCAGTACCGCCTGCACGAGGCCGTTCGCCGGTGGCTGGCGGCGGCGTCGGCCGAGCGGCCCCTCGTGCTGGTGCTCGACGACGTGCACTGGGCGGAGCCGGCCACCCTCGGGCTGCTCCGCCACTTGACCGCCAGCGCCGAGCCCAGCCGCACGGTGCTGCTGTGCACCGCCCGCAACACCTCGCCCGACGACAACGACGAGCTGGCGCTGCTGATCGACGAGCTCACCCGCACCGGCGCCAGCCGTCGCCTCGAGCTCGACGGGCTGAGCGGGGCCGCCGTGGCCGAGCTGCTGGCCGAGGCCACCGCACGCACCGTCGACGCCGAGCTCGAGGCCGCCGCGCAGCGCCTGGCGGACTGGAGCGGCGGCAACCCCCTGTTCCTGCGCTCGCTCGTCGACGCCGTGCGCGAGGGCGCGGACCTCGACGGCGACCTGCCCCGCGACGTGCAGGCCGCGGCCCGGGCCCGGCTGAGCCGTCTCCCTGCGCCCCTCGTCGAGCTGCTGCGGGTCGCCTCGTTCCTCGGTCTCGAGTTCGAGCTGCCGGTGCTGGCCGCCGCCGTGGGGCGCAGCGACGACGAGGTGTTCGACGCGCTGGAGGAGGCGGCGCGCTCCCAAGTGGTGGAGGAGGTGGCGCTCGACCGCTACCGGTTCGTGCACGCCCTGGTCCGAGCGGTGCTCCCGGCGGAGCTCTCCGCCGGGCGGCGCGCCCGCATCCACCTCCAGGCGGCCCGGGCCATCGAGGCCGTCCACCCCGACGACCCGCACCAGCTCGTCGCGCTCGCGCACCACTACGCGGTCGCAGCCCGCGACGACGCGACGGTGGCGAAGGCGGTGCGGGCCACGCTGGCGGCGGCCGAGCAAGCCACCCGCCAGTCCGCCCACGAGCAGGCCGTCGAGCTGCATCGCCAGGCCGTCGAGCTCCTCGGCCGCCCGGCCCAGCCCGACGAGCGGGCGCAGTGCGAGGCGGCGGTGCTGCTGGGCGAGGCGCAGCGCCGCGCCGGGCACACCATCGCGGCGATGGCCACCCTTGCAGAGGCGGCCGAGGCCGCCGCCCGCCTCGGCGATCGCGTGCCCGCGGCGCGGGCGGCGCTGGCCTACGAGCAGACAGGCTGGCCGGCCGGGATGCTCGACGCGCAGGCCGTGCGGCTGCTGCGCCAGGCGATCGCGCTGGCCGAGCCGGCCGACCTGCGCTCCCGGGCGGTGCTGGCCGCCTCGCTCGGGCGGGCCTACGAGTTCAACGGCCAGCGCGACGAGGCCCGCCGCCACGGCGAGGAGGCGAGCGCGCTGGGCGCGGCCTCCGGCGAC
>JBJXGF010000227.1:0-26624 GCA_046153015.1 Acidimicrobiales bacterium
TTCGCCGCGGCCGTCGCCGAGGCGGGCGGCCCGGTTGGCGATCCGGCCGGGCCCTGGGTCGATCCGGCCTCGGCGGGCCGGCCCTACGGCTCGGCGGTCGAGGGCCTGCTCACCTTCCGCGGCAACCCCACCCGCACCTACCACGGCGCCGGGCCGGTCCCCGCGTCGCCGCAGGTGGCGTGGCGGTTCCCCGCCGCCGGCGGGCTCTGCTCGCCCTCCCGGGACCAGCACGGCCTGCGCACCTGGTGCGGCACGGGCTGGACGGGCCAGCCGGCGGTGTTCCCCCGCGGCGGGCGCACCTGGGTGGTGTTCGGCGCGTACGACCGCAACGTGCACTTCCTCGACGCCGAGACCGGGACGCGGCTGCTGCCCGATTTCCCGACCGGCGACATCATCAAGGGCTCGGTCACCGTGGACCCCGACGGGTTCCCGCTCGTGTACACCGGCTCGCGGGACAACAAGCTGCGGGTGCTGGCCATCGACCGCGACCGCCCCACCGAGCTGTGGCGCCTCGACGCCCGCGCCTCCCGGCCGACCCTGTGGAACGACGACTGGGACGCCAGCCCGCTGGTGCTCGGCGACCACCTGCTGGTCGGCGGCGAGAACAGCCGCTTCTACGTGATCCGCCTGAACCGCAGCTACGGGCCCGACGGGGCGGTGCGCGTGGCGCCCGAGGTGGTGGTCGACGTGCCCGGGTGGGACGCACAGCTGCTGGCCGACCTCGGCGACAAGGCGGTGTCGATCGAGGGGTCGGTGGCGGTGTCGGGCGACGTGGCCTATTTCGCCAACTCGGGCGGGCTGGTGCAGGGCTGGTCCCTCGCCGGCCTCGCCCACGGACGCCCCGCCGAGCGGGTGTTCCGCTTCTGGACCGGCGACGACACCGACGCGTCGGTGGTGATCGACGAGGCCGGCGCCCTGTACGTGGCCTCGGAGTTCGAGCGGGGCAACGCCCGCTCGAGGCAGGTGGGCCAGTTCATGAAGCTCGACCCGAGCCGCCCCGACAATCCGCTGGTGTGGCGGATCGAGGACCAGGCGACCCGGCCCGCCGGCGGCTGGGCGACCCCCGCGCTTCACCGGGACCTGGCGCTGTTCGTGACCCACGGCGGGCAGGTGCTGGCCGTCGACCGCGCCAGCGGCGCCCGGCGCTGGTCGCTGAAGCTGCCCGGACCCACCTGGCAGTCGCCGGTGGTGGTGGACGACACGCTGGTGATCGGCGACTGCGCCGGCGTGCTCCACGGCTACGAACTCGGCGACGGCGCGAGCCCCCCGCCCGAGCGTTGGCGGGTGCAGCTCGAGGGCTGCATCGAGTCCACCCCCGCGGTGTGGCGCGGCTCGATCTACGTGGGCGCCCGGGGCGGCGCGGTCTACGGGCTGCGCTGAGTGGCCGGGGGCGGCAACCAGATCGGCGCCTGCTGTCATGGCCACGCGTCCGGTTAATTAGGCGATAACGGACGGTTCAGCGTCTTGCATCACGCGTGCAGCGGGAGGTCCGGGCCTGGGGGTGCAGCACCCGCACCAGGCCGTTGAGCTGGGTCTTTGGCCGGTGGTGGAGCGGGGGACGGCTCGGGTCGAGCCTCGGGTTGGCCCAGCCATAGCTCCTAATTCGGATTCAGATGTTGACTAATTGATTGCTAAACTCCTACGCTTCGTCACACGTGCGCAGTGGCGGCGCGCGGCAGAGGAACTGGGGTGATGACGCGCGTGCGCTCGAATCCGTGGTCGGCAGGACGTGGCCTGAGGAGAAGCCGGTGACCGCCGTGGTGGTCACCTCGAGCGTCATCGCGACGGCTCTGGGCGCGTTCGGGCTGGGTCGGTTCGCACGCAGCCGCCAGCGGCTGAAGGAGCTGCGAGCGGCGTTGGCCAATCTCGGAGCGCAAGGAGAGAGCTTCGGCTCATGCGACGCGGGCGGCGTCAGCTCGGCATGCCCTCCGCCCGCCCGGCGCGTGTACCGGATGTGACCGTCGGAGTCAGGCCACGTCCGGCAGCAGGCGCACCCCGACCAGCGCGTCGCGGGTGACGAGCTGGCGCAGCGCCTCCTCGTCGAGCCCCTCGGCGCCGGCGGGGCGCTCCGGCACCACGAGGTAGCGGACCTCGGCCGTGGAGTCCCACACCCGCACCTCGACCTCGGCGGGCAGCACCGTGCCGAACTCCGCCAGCACCCCGCGAGGGTCGCGCACCACCCGTGAGCGGTACTCGGCCGACTTGTACCACTCCGGGGGAGGCCCGAGCAGCGAGGTCGGGTAGCACGAGCACAGCGTGCACACGATCACGTTGTGCACCGAGGCGGTGTTCTCGAGCGCCACGAGCCGCTCGCCGTGGCCGCCGCCGAAGCCCAGCGCCGCCGCGGCCAGCGTCGCGTCTTCGAACAGCCGGGCCCGATACGCCGGGTCGGTCCAGGCGCGGGCCACCACGACCGCGCCGTTGAGCGGGCCATCCGCGTCGAAGCGGGCCACCGCGGCGTCGACCGCGCCGGGGAGCAGCACGCCGCGGTCGACCAGCGCGTCTTCCAGTGCACGCGCGTGATGCTCGGGGTGAACGCCAGGGTGGTGGGGGTCAGCCATCGACGGGCTCCAGGTAGGGCTCGAACAGGTCGAGGTGCACGGCGTGCGGCCCGGCGTCGGGCCACAGCTGCGAGGCGGCGAAGCGTACTGCGTAGACCCAGGTGGGCGCTTCGCCCCGGCCGTGGGCGTGGGCGTCGGGGAACACCCAGAACCCGTTGACCAGCACCACCTCGCCCACCTTGGCCCGGGCGTAGGCCGGCAGCCGGGTGTGGCCCGGCGTCGGCCCGGCGGCGGTGCGCACCCGGTCGCCCACCCGCCAGCGCGGCTCGCCCTGCGGGGTGCGCTTGCTGTGATAGGTGCTCGGCGCCAGCGAGTCGGTGGTGCGCACCGGCTCGGGGTAGTCGGCCGGGTCGGGCGGCTCGAGGCCCGCGGCCAGGCGCTCGGCTCGATCGTCGAGCTCGCCCACGGGCACGAGCCCCGCCTCCTCGGCGCACATCTGCGCCGCCCGCAGCCAACGCCCGCCGGCGCCCAGGGCGGCGTACTCCTCGGGCGGGATCCGCTCGAGGACGTGACGCAGCGCGTCGGCGTTGATGTCGCCCACCCGGGCCGCGACCGAGGCGAGGGCCTGCGCCCGCAGCTGCCAGCGGGCGGTGAAGGGCTGATCGGCTGCGGTCGGCACCGGGCCGAAGCCGAGCCGCCCGCCCAGATCGTGAGGCCCGTCCATCGCGGCTGCAGTCTCGCGCGGCGCCGCAGGTCGTGATCGCGCCGGCTCGGGCCCATGATGGAGCCCGTGCCCATCGACCCTGTGCCCATCGACCCCGCTGCCTCGCGGCGCGTCTCGGCGGCGCCGGCGGCGGCGGCCGCGGTGCTGGCGCTGGCCGCCCTCGTTGCGCTGGCGGCCGGCCAGGCCGGCGACGACGCGCTCAGCGCCCCCGAAGCCCTGCTCCTCGGCGTGGTCGAGGGGATCACCGAGTACCTGCCGGTCAGCTCCACCGGCCACCTCACCGTCACGCAGCGCCTGCTCGGCCTGGGCGAGCACGGCACCAAGGGCGCCGTCGACGCGTACGCGATCTGCATCCAGGCCGGCGCGATCGTGGCCGTGCTCGGCCTCTACCGGGAGCGGATCAGCGGCGTGGTGCTCGGCGTGCTCGCCCGCCGACGTGAGAGCCTGCCGCTCGCCGCGGCGCTGATCGCCGGCTTCCTCCCCGCCGCCGCGGCCGGCGCGCTGCTCGGCGACGCGGTGAAGGAGCGCCTCTTCGGCGTCGGGCCGGTGGTGGCCGCGTGGCTGGTGGGCGGGGCGGTGCTGCTCGTGGTCGCCCCGCGCGTCGCGGCGGGCGCCGCGGGGCGCGCCCTCGAGCAGATCGCCGCCCGCGACGGGCTGCTCATCGGGTTCGGGCAGATGCTCTCGTTGTGGCCCGGCGTCAGCCGCAGCCTGGTCACGATCCTCGCCGCGGTGGCGGTCGGCCTGTCGCTGAGCGCGGCGGTGGAGTTCAGCTTCCTCCTCGGCCTGCTCACCCTCGGGGCGGCCACGGTCTACGAGGCCGCCCAGAGCGGCGGGCTGATCGTGGAGCAGTTCGGCGTGCTCAACCCGCTGCTCGGGTTCCTGATGGCGCTGGCGTCGGCCGCGGTGGCCGTGCGCTGGATGGTCTCCTACTTGCAGTCGCGCAGCCTGGCCGTGTTCGGCTGGTACCGGATCGCGGTGGCGCTGGCCGCCCTGGCGCTGCTGGGCGCAGGCTGGGTCTGAGGGTGCGGGCGCGGCGCCGGCCGCGTTACGGCGCCGGGCGGTGCGCGGGGTGGCCGGGGGTGATGCGGGCCGCCTTCAGCTCCGCCTCGAACACGTGCGGTGCGGCATGCCCCCGACCAGCGCCTCCTCGACCGCCCGGCGCGCCTGGCGGGCCGCCCTCCAGTAGCCGGCGTCGTACTCCTCGACGAGCTGGAAGCTTTAGCGGCCCTCCACCACGTTGCGACCCACGACCTCTCGGCGGAGCTGTTTCGCGAGCTGGCGTGGCCGGCCCCCTCGAGAAGGTCGGCGGCCTCGCCGAGGAGGAAGTCGGCCCGGCCGCTCAGCTGGTGGAAGTCGTACAGCCGGCCCCGCGCCCGCTCCACCCATTCCACCGCCTCGCTCAGCTTGCCGAGGGCCTCGACGGTGGCGTCGCTGACCCCCGCCGGCCGCCGGGCCAGCGGGTCGCCGCCGGGCAGCTCACGCACGGCGCCGGTCACCGTCCCCGTCGCCGTCCTGCGCGGTGTCGTGCGCGGTGTCCTGCGCGGTGTCGTGCGGCGCGACCAGCACCGGGCGGCGGCTCTCCTTCACCACGCCCGCCGAGACCGACCGCTCGAAGAGCCGGTCCAGCCAGCCGCGCTCACGTGAGCCGACCACGATCACGTCGGCGTCGTGCTCGTCGGCCACCTGGCAGATGCGCTCCACCGGGTCGCCGGCCTCGCTCACCGTCTCGGCGTCGGCCAGGCCGCCGGCCTCGGCCAGGTCGGCCACCTGCTCGGCCGGCATGTCGCGGTCGAAGGCCGCCCACGTCTCCGGCGTCATCACCAGCCCGGCCCCGAAGCCCGCGCCGGCGCCCATCCACGGGATCGGGAGCTGGGCCACGTTCAGCGCCACGAAGCGGGTCTCGGGCTGGGGAAACAACCGCCGCGCCACCGCCGCCGCCCGCTGCGAGGCCTCGCTCTCGTCCAGGGCCACCAGCACGGTCAGGCCGGCCTGCTCGCCGATCGGGGCGTCGGCCCCCTCGGAGGCGGCCGCGGGGCGGCGCCCGGCCGGGGTGTCCTCCCCCGGGGCCATCGCCCGGGGCAGACCGCCCTGGCCCCGCTGGTCAGAGGCGGCCGTGAGCAGCGCAGAGTCGCCGGGCGAAGCCATCGGCCCGTAGGTGAGCGTGAGCGTGCCCCGGGCGGCGCAGTGCGGGCACTCGGCGGCCACCACGGCGACCATGTCGTCGGGGTCCGACACGCCCTCCAGGCGCCGCAGCGACTCGAGGCGGACGGTCTCGGGCCGGGCCGTGCGCCCGCACCGGCCGCAGCGGAACTCGCCGTCCTCGGTGGCCCAGTGGTGCTCGCCGTAGCCCGCCGACGCGTACGCGTCGAGGACCTCGGCCAGCGAGCCGGCGTCGGTGGGCAACCCCTCGACGGTCGGGTTGGTCTGAGCGGCCATCTAGACCCGTCCTTCACCCTTGGCCTGCGCTCCGAGCTCGGTCATCTCCCGGTAGTCCTCCGCCACGTCGGGCTGGTCCTCGGCCAGCCGATCGGCGGTGGCGGCCTCCGCCTCGCTCGGCGCCCGCCCCGGCTCGTGCTCCTTGTGGTGCTCGGCGCGCTGCTCGTGCTCCCGAGTTTCGGGCGAGATCCTGCTCGCCGGGGCTGCCTCACCCGCGCCGGTCTCGCTGGGGCGGCTGCGCTCCTCGTGCTCGGTCATCGCTGTCTCCTCCGCGTTGTCGCTCGGTCGGTCCGAGCGATGCGTGTTCACCCCGGCGACGGCGGCCAAACCCGGTTTGACGGCGGTTTGAAGCCGGGGCCTGCCGGCAACACCTCAACGGAATGCGCCGAGCCGGCGCCCGACTGGAGGATCGATGAAGCTGCGCCGCCTGATCACGCTCGCCGGCCCGCTGGTGGCCGGCTACTTCCTCGACGGCGACCGCGGCGCCGCCCGGCGGGCCAAGGCGAAAGAGCAGCTCAGCCGGCTCACCAAGCGCACACCCAGCGCGCCGAGCGCCCCCGCCCCCGAGACCCGCCAGGGTTCGGACGGCGCGGCGGCCAGCGCCGCTCGCGCCGAGTCGCCCACCGACGCCCGGCCAACGTTCTCCTCCGAGGTCCCGGAGAGCATCCCGAACTCGGCCGGCACGACCGCCGGCTGAGCTCGTCGTTGGCTCCCACCCCCTCCCCAGCGCGCACGCGGCCTGCCGCACACCAGGGTGTGGCGGCGGTCACGTGGGCGCCTTGTATGCCCGTTCGGCCGGACGTAGATTTCGCCGCACTTGAGGCGGATCGGCGTCGGCGGTGGGGACCCCCGAGGCTGGTTCGGGTGCGGCGCCCACCGTGGTCGTCGGCGAGGGGGAAGGGGAACGTCAACGATGAGAAGGTTCACGACGCTCGTGAGGGTGTCGCTGGCGCTCTCGCTCTGCGGCTTGGCCGCGTGCGCGAGCAGCAGCACCACCGAGGGCGGCGGCTCGTCCGGCGGTGGCAGCGGCGGCACGGTCAAGCAGGAGCAGACCCTGCAGTCGAGCGCCGGCGGGGCGAGCACCACGATCCCGCCCCGCTCCGAGCCCGCCGGCAAGATCACGATGGTCTGGCACCTCGGGTACTCGCCGGTGCAGTTCGACCCCCAGGAAGCGCCGACCGGCGTGACCAACTACGCCTTCTATTACATGCTGCACGACTCGCTCGTGAAGCACTTCCCCGGCCAGCAGCTCGCGCCGAGCCTGGCCGTGTCGTACAAGGTGGCCGAGGACTACAAGAGCGCCACTTTCACGTTGCGCGACGGCATCAAGTTCCACAACGGCGAACCGATCACGGCCGAGGACGTGAAGTTCAGCTTCGAGAACTACAAGGGCGTCAACTCGAAGGTCCTGAAGGACATGACCGAGAAGATCGAGACGCCCGACCCGAAGACGGTCAACTTCACGTTCAAGTCGCCGTTCCTCGACTTCTTGACCATCTACGGCACGCCGGCCAGCGGCGCCGGCTGGATCGTGCCCAAGAAGTACTACACCGAGGTCGGCGCCGACGGCTTCAAGGCCAAGCCCGTCGGGGCCGGGCCCTACAAGTTCGTCCGCGGCACCTCCAACAGCGAGTTCGAGTTCGAGGCCGTCGCCGACTACTGGCGGAAATCGCCGAACGTGAAGACGATCGTCGTCAAGCACGTGACCGACGAGGCGACCCGCTTTGCCGCCTTGGCCACCGGCGAGGCCGACATGATGACCGTGGTGAGCGGCGGCCTGCTCGAGACGGCGAAGAAGACGCCGGGCGTGACGCTGGCGCAGTTCTCCACCGCCCCGTTCTGGCTCGAGCTGGTCGGCTGGGAGAAGCCCGACAGCCCGTTCAACAACGTGAAGGTCCGCCAGGCCATCAGCTTGGCTCTCGACCGCAAGGCGATCAACGACGCCGAGACCGGCGGCTTCAGCAAGATCGATCGCGGCTATTGGATGGAAGAGGCCCGGATCGACGCCCTGCCCAAGGAGTCGGTGAAGCCCGAGTGGTCCGAGTTCAATTTGACCAAGGCCAAGCAGCTCATGGCCGAGGCCGGCTTCCCCAACGGCTTCGAGGTGAGCCAGCTCACGCCGCTGCCGCCGTACAACTCGCTCGCCGAACGGGTCATCACCCAGCTCGGCGAGATCGGGATCAAGACCAAGCTCAACAAGATGGACCGCGCCGCGTTCCTCGAGGCGATCAACAAGGGGCAGGACGCGCTGCCGGGCATCGTGCTCAACGTCACCGGCCTCAACGGCGACAGCGCGGGCGTGGTGCGGGCCTTCGCCACCTGCAAAGGCGTGAGCTCACGCACCTGCGTGCCCGAGATCGACGCCAAGATGGCGGCCTATGACGCCTCGATCAACCTGGCCGAGCGGCAGAAGCTGGTGAAAGAAGCCCAGCAGATCATCGGCGACCAGTGGATCTTCCCGTACGTGTACAACGTGGGCCTCACCATGGCCCACGGCCCCCGCATCGCCAACCCGTGGCAGGAGATCTGGTACTCGATCCCCCAGTACCCGTACGCCTACCCGTACGAGGACATCAAGCTGAAGTGAAGCTGACGTGACGGCCCGTGCGCCCTCGGCCGGTGGTGGGCCGAAGGCGCACCGCCGCCGGGCCAGCAACCCGCGCAGCTAGCTCGGCAGCAGGTGGGGGGCTTCCGCGGCCACGGCGGCGAGCACCTGGCTCGGCGCCGGGTTGACCAGCGCCTTGGCCCCCACGGCGATGGTCGGCACGGTCTCGTTGCCGCCGGCCACCGAGCGCACGAAGCCCGCCGCGTCGGGATCCTCCCAGATGTTCAGCGGCTCGTACTCCAGCCCGATCCGGTCGAGCTCGTACGCGAGGGCGCTGCAGAACCCGCAGCCGGGCCGCCAGTAGAACCGCACGGCGGCGGTGGTGTCGGTCATGGCGCCCACCGTACCGGCCGCGCCGCCGGCCGGCGATCGCCGCTCGGGGCCGGGCCCGTCAGCGCGCCGCCGGCTCGAGGGGGCTCCAACGGCGGGGCCAGCCCCGCTCGAGGAGCCGGGCCGAGCTGACCGGCGGGGCGAGGTAGAAGCCCTGGGCGGCGTCGCAGCCGAGGGCGCGCAGCACCCGGCACTGCTCGGCCCGCTCGACGCCTTCGGCCACGATCGTCACCTCGAGCGCGGCGCCGAGGCGGATCACCGCGTCGGCGATGCTGCGGGCGGCGGGGTCCCGGCCGAGGTCGTGCACGAACGAGCGGTCGATCTTCAGCACGTCGAAGGGCAGCCGCCGCAGCCGCTCGAGGCTCGAGCAGCCGGCGCCGTAGTCGTCGATCGCCACCCGCACACCGAGGGCCCGCAGCGCGCCGAGCGCACGGGCGCAGTGGTCGGGATGCTGGCCCAGGCTGCGCTCGCTCAGCTCCAGGCACAGCCGGTCGGGCGACACCCCCTGCTCGGCCATCTCCGCGGCGAGGAGGCGGGCGAAGCCGGGGTCGGCCAGCGAGGCGTCGGTGAGGTTGAGCGCCACCCGCAGCCCGCCGAGCGCGGCGGCGGTGGACGGGTCGCGCTGCCATTCCCCGAGCTGGCGGCACACCGCCCCGGCGACCCACCGGTCGAGCGCGGCGGCCGTGCCCCCGTGGTCGGCCGCCGCCAAGAACTCGGCCGGTTGGAGCGGCCCGAGCGTGGGGTGCGGCCAGCGGACGAAGGCCTCGTAGCCGAGCACCGCGCCGTCGGTGAGGTCGACGATCGGTTGGTACACGAGCCGCAGCCCGTCGGCCCGGATGGCGGCGGCGAGCTCCTCCCCGCTCACCGCGAGCCCGCGGCCCGAGGCGTCGGCCCGCTCCACCACGTACCGGTCCCGCCCCAGCCGCTTGGCCTGGTACATGGCCCGGTCGGCGTGGCGGATCAGCGTGGCCGGGTCGGCGGCGGGGTCTGCGCTGTGGGCGCAGCCCATGCTGATCGTCATCGTCAGCTCGAGGCCGTCGACGTGCACCGGCGTCGAGAACGCCCGCCGCACCCGGTCCGCCGCCGCGTCGAGGGCCTCGGGGCCGGCGAGGCGGGGGCAGATCACGAGGAACTCGTCGCCGCCGTAGCGGGCGGCCAGGTCGGGCTCGACCGCGGCGGCGTGCAGGCGGCCGGCCACGATCTGCAGCACCCGGTCGCCGATCTCGTGGCCGAGCTCGTCGTTCACGGTCTTGAACCGGTCGAGGTCGCAGAACAGCACGCCGACCTCGTGGGGGCCCGCCTTGGCCAGCGCGTCGCGCAGGAAGTCCAGCGCCACCCAGCGCGCCGGCAGGTCGGTGAGCGCGTCGAACCGGGCCCGTTGCGCGAGACGCGCCTCGCTCTGCTCTCGCTGGCGGATGTCGAGCACGAGGTGGTCGGTCATCGTGTCGAACGCGTCGGCCAGGCGACCGACCTCGTCGCCCCGCGGGTCCTCGACCCGGCGGTTGAGCTCGCCGTTGCGCACCGCCGACGCCACCGCGGTGACGGCCCGGAGCCGGCGGATCACCGAACCGGCCAGCAGGCTCGACGCCAGCGTGGCCGAGCCCAGCGCCACGAGCAGCGCCAGCATGATCGTGCGGGCCATGTTGGAGACCGACCCGTACGCCTCTTGGGTGTCGACCTTGACCACCAGGGTCCAGGGGGTGTGACGGATCTGGCGGAAGGCGGCGATCACCTCCTTGCCGCGGTAGTCGCGCAGGCCCTCCTCGATGCGGTCCGGGCCCCTCAGCGCCTGCTGCGCCGGCGAGCGCTGCGCGGAGGCGGGCACGGGGGGGCCGAGCTGGCGGTCGCGGGCGAAGCGGGGGCCGGTGACGAACTCGGCGTCGCCGTTCGCCAGCCTCTGCACCACGTGCACGTCGGCGGTCTCGCCGAGGGCGGCGTTGTCGAGCAGCACGCCGACCACGCCGGCCAGCGGGCATTCGGCGACCACCACGCCGGCCCACGCGCCGTCGCGCTCGATCGGGTGCGCGTGCTGGTATCGGAACTCGCCCCCCACGCGGAACGCCGCCCCGACCGCTGCGCCCTGTCGGCCGCGCTCCACGAGACGGGCGTTCACCGGGCGGATCGGCCCGTCGTCGCGGGCGAACGCGTCGAGCAGGCGCCCGTCGCGGCCGTAGACCGACACCGCCGGGGGGCCCGCCGCGTCCGCGGTCATGAAGCGGGCCAGCTCGAGCGGCGCCCCGCCCGGCTGCTGCGCCTCCACCACGGCCTGGGCGATGCCCTTCACGCTGGCGAGCTGGCTGAGCCGTTCGTCCATCGCGGCGACGGCGTCGGCCACCCTCGCCGCCTCGAGGTCGGCGGCGCTGGCCAGCCCTCGGCGCACCTCGTCGCGCATCGCGTCCCGGGCCAACGCCACCACCAGCACGCCGGCCGCGAAGAGCGGCACGATCCCCGCCGCCGAGGTGAGCACCAACCTGCGTCGGATCGACATCGCCGAGCAACCTTCACCCCGCCGCCCTCCCGTTCACGAGCGGACCTGATCCCACTGTACCGGCGCGCTTCCAATAGTGATCGAAGCGCCACGTTGAGAGGCGAGGGCCTAGTCATGGCGCGGGAACCGCCTCAAGCGGCGGCCGGGGCGCGCCCGATGGGCGTGAGCGGGCCGGGCGAGCGATGCGTCGCCGGGCCGAACCGACGAGGCGGAGGCGGGCGTGACGAGGGTGGTGAGCGAAGCACCGGGCGGCGTCGCCGATGCGGGGACCGCCTCGCAGCTCGAAGCGCTGCGGGCCGAGCTCGCCCAGGAGCTCTCCACGGTCATGACCATGCCCCAGGTGCTCCGGGCGGTCGAGCTCGGCGTGCCCCGCCTCCTGCCCCACGACCGCCTCAGCTACGCGGTGCGGACGGCGAGTCGCTCCAGGTGCTGGGCCTAGGCGCCCGGCGCGCCGGCCCGACCGGGTTGTCCGCGGGCGCCACCGTTCCCCTCGTCGGCAGCGCGCTCGGGCTCGCCTTCACCACCGGCGAGCCGAGGGCGCACCCGGACCTCGCCCGCTCCCCCCACCCCGAGCACCAGCGGCTGGTGGAGGCGGGGCTGCGCTCGGCGGCCTCGGCGCCGGTGCGGATCCACGGCGCAGTCCGCGGCGTGCTCAACGTGGGCAGCGTCGAGCGGGACGCCTTCGACGCCGACGCCGTCGCCACGCTGGCCACCTTCACCCGCCTGCTCGGCGCCACGATGGAGCGGATCCACGCGCAGGAGGAGGTGGCCGCCTCCGAGCGCAGGGCTCGGGCGCTCATCGACGACAGCCCGATGATGCTGGCCTCGCTCACCGCGGACGGCCAGATCAGCCAGGTGTCGCGGTTCGGCGCCGGTCAGCTCGGCTACGAGCCCGAGGAGCTGGTGGGCCTTCCCTTCGCCGAGCTGCACCCCGCCGAGGACCGGGCCCTCCTCGCCGACCGGCTGGCCGAGCTGGCCGGCCTGGAGGACGAGGTGCGCAGCTTCGAGGCCCGCATGGTGCGCCGCGACGGCCAGGTGGTGTGGGCCCGCCAGTCCGCCCGAGTGGTCCGCGCCCTCGACGGCGCGCCGCGCCTGCTCGTGGTCTGCGAGGACGTGAGCGAGGTGCGCAAGCTGGCGCAGCAGCTCGAGCACCAGGCCAGCCACGATCCGCTCACGGGCCTGCCCAACCGGCGCGAGTTCAGCCGCCGGCTCGACGCCGCGCTGGCCCGAGCCCGGGACCACGGCGAGCGGGCGTGCGTGTGCTTCTTCGACCTGGACCACTTCAAGATCGTGAACGACACGTGCGGGCACCGGGCCGGCGACGCGCTGCTGTGCGACCTCGTGACCGTGCTGACCGGCAAGCTCGCCGCCCGGGACACGCTCGCCCGGATCGGCGGCGACGAGTTCGCGCTGCTGCTCGAAGCCTGCACGCTGCCCGACGGGCTGCGGGTGGCCGAACGTCTGCGGACCGCGGTGGAAGGGCTGGCGTTCCGCTGGGACGGCAAGCCGTTCGGCGTCTCGCTCAGCGGCGGCGTGGTGGCGGTCGACGCCGACACGGCCGACACCGCGCTGGTGCTGGCCGACGCCGACGCCGCCTGCTACGCGGCCAAGGCGCAGGGCCGCAACCGGATCTCGATCGCCCGTCCCGACGACGAGGTGACCCGCCAGCGCCGCTCGGAGGCCGAGTGGGTGACCCGCGCCCGCGCCGCGCTGGCCGAGGACCGCCTCGTGCTCCACGGGCAGCTGATCACCCCGGTCCGCTGGACCGACGAACGCCTCCGCCTCGAGGTGCTCGTGCGCATGCTCGACGAGGACGGCCGGCCGGTTCCCCCCGGCGCGTTCATCCCCGCCGCCGAGCGCTACGGCCTGATCGGCCAGATCGACCAGTGGGTGGTGCGCAACGTGCTCGCCCAGCTCGCCCGGCGAAAGGCCAAGCTGGAGCGGCTCGACCTGTGCACGGTGAACCTGTCGGCCCGCTCGGTGGAGGACGAGGCCTTCCTCGAGTTCGTCCTCAGCGAGCTGCGCGGCTCCGCCGTGCACGCCGACCGGGTGACCTTCGAGATCACCGAGACCGCAGCGATGGCCCAGATCGCGCAGGCCAGCCGGTTCATCGAGGCCGTCGCCGCGCTCGGCTGTCGGTTCGCGCTCGACGACTTCGGCAGCGGGTTCTCCACGTTCAGCCACCTGAAGCACCTGCCGGTCGACTTCATCAAGATCGACGGCGCGCTGGTGCGCGACATCGCGGCCGACCCCGTGGACCGGGCGATGGTCCGCGCCATCCACGACCTGGCCGACGCCATGGGGCTGCAGACGATCGCCGAGTTCGTGGAGGACCAGGTCATCCTCGCCCGGCTGCACGACATCGGCGTGGACTACGCGCAGGGCTACGGCATCGAACGGCCGCGCCCGCTCGAGGAGCTGCTCGACCGGCTCTGAGACTCGCAGACAGCGAACCAGCGAGCCAGACGGCGCCGGTCCGCCGCTGTCCGGCTGGACGGTCTCAGGCCGAGTCTGTCTGCTCTGGTGGTGCGTCTGCGTCCGGCGGGTCGGGCGGCAGGTCAGCGGCGGGCTCGGCCTGCTCGGGCTGGGCCGGCTCGGGCTGGGCTGGCTCGGGCTGGGCCGGCTCGGGCTCTGCCGGCTCGAGGTCTACCGGGTCGAGGTCTGTCGGGTCGGGTCGGTCCGGCTCGAGCTCGGCCGGCTCGGGGGCATCGGCGCCGAGGCCGCGGGCGATCCCGGCGCGGGCGAGCACGGCGCTGGGCACGCCCAGCTCGCGCCACGCTGCGTAGCCGATGCGGCGCTGGGCGGCGTACTCGGCGGCGACCGCGACGAACTGGTCCTCGAGCTCCGCCAAGTTGGCCCGCCGGCCCAGCTCCTCCAGCTCGTGGCGCAGGTCGAGGCGCTCCTGGGTGAGGTTCAGGCGGGTGATCACGTCGACCCCGCCGGCGAGCTGCGCCTCGACCGCCGCCAGGCGGCGCTCGATCGATTCGAGCGTCCGCTTGCGGCCCCGACGCGGGCGTTGCGCCTCCAGGGCCTGCAGGTAGGCCCGGACCGCGGCGCCGGCGCCGGCGCGGCGCGTGCCGCCGGCGCGTCCGGCTGGCCGTGCTCGTGCGCCCGAGCGGACCTCGTTGTCGGTCATCCGTCTCCAGTCAACCACGCGTCAGGGGATCGGGCCGAACCGATTGGCCTGCCCGCCGGGCGTCCGCGGCCGGGGCGAGCGGAGGCGGGCCGGGCGCGCCATCATGGCCGGGCGCGCCATCGTGGCCGCGCGCCGGAGTCGGGGACGTCACATGGCCGCAGTCGGTTGGGAATTGATCGGGGAGGTGCTCGACGGCCAGCGCGACGAGCCTCGCCGCCTCGCCCTCGTCGGCCCCGAAGGTCTGCTGCTCGCCTGCCGCGAGGCGATCCTGGCCGGGGCGCCCGCGCGTCTCGACGAGATCGAGAAGGGCGGGATCCTCGACTGGCTCGACTGGGAGCGCCGAGGCCGCCACTCGCCCGGTCCGGGCCTGCGCGGCGCGGCGCTGCTGGCCGCGGCCCGGGCCGCCTGCTGGAGCGGGCCCGACGACTCCGCCCTGCTCGAGCTGCTCGCCGCAGTGGCCGCCGGCTTCGCCGACGTGGCCCCCGGGCCCTGGCGGCCCCCTCCCACCGCGCTCCCGCGTGCGGCGGCGCGCCAGCAGACGGTGGGCCCGGCGGCGCTGGCGGTGATCGAGGCGATGGCCGCGGCGGCCCCGCACCCGGCGCTGACCATCGCCGCGGACCTCGTGGCCTGGTGCGCCGGCGCCGAACGCCCGGGCGCCGCGCTCGGCCAGGAGCGCCAGGCGCGGGTGGCCTTTCTCACCAGCTTCCGCGACTCCGGCGACCTGGCGCAGCTCGGCCTGCGCCTGCGCAACGGGCACGGCCTCACCCTCGACGCGCTCGCCGCGCCGTTCACGCGGGTCGACGCGGCGTTCGCCGAGGCCCTGGCCACCGCCTGGGCCGGCTTCGGCGACGCCCGCGCCGGCGTGCGCTGGAGCTCGTACTCCTCTCGCAGCGACCGGCCCCACGAGCTCATCACCGGCCCCTCGGTGGGCCTGGCCGCGGCGGTGGCCCTGCGCACGCTGCTGGCGGGCCACGAGCTGTTCGCGCCGCCCCGCTGGGCCTTCACCGGCGCGATCACGCAGGACGGCCGCCTCGGCGCCCTGCTGGAGCCGGGCGGCGACCTCGCCGGCTACCGCAACAAGCTGCGGGCCGCGTCGGGCCGCACGGTGGTGGCCCCCGCCGCCGACGTCGCCGAGCTGGCCTCGGCCGCGGCGGCCGCCGGCGTGACCCTGCACGGCGCCGCCGACCTGCGCGAGGTGGCGGCGCTCACCCGGGCCGGCGCGGGGCTCTTCGCCCTGCCCCCCGCCCTCGAGGGCGACGAGTCCTTCCCCCTGTCGGGCCGGGGCGACGAGCTGGCCCGCCTGAGCGCCTTGTGGGCCGACGCCGCCGCCGGTCGGGCCCAGGCTGCGCTGCTCAGCGGGGAGGCCGGGTCCGGCAAGTCCCGCCTCGTGCGCGAGCTCGGCCGCGCCGCTCGCGACCGCGGCGCCATCGTGCTCCACGGCCGCTGCGACGAGCTGGTGCCGGTGCCCTACCAGCCCTTCGCCGAAGCGCTCCGGGCGCTGCTGGCCCGCTCCGAGGAGGCGGGGCCGCTGCTCGCGCCGTGGCGGGCCGACCTCGCGCCGCTGCTCGGCGCCGAGACGGGCGCCGCCGCCCCGGCCGGCCCCGCGGAGGACAGCTCGGCGGCGGAGGGCCGGCTCTTCGACGCCGTGGCCGGCGCCCTGGCTGCGGTGGGCGACGCAGCGCCGGTGCTGCTGATCGTGGAGGACCTGCACTGGGCCACCGCGCAGACGGTCCGGCTGCTGCGGGCCCTGCTGCGCACCCGCGCCCTCACCCGCTTCCTGCTGGTGGGCACGTTCCGGGTGAGCGAGGGCGACAGCGCCGGGCTGCGCCGCGTGCTCGCCGAGCCCCACCAGTTCGCCGCGCCGGTGGCCAGGATCGACCTGGCCGGGCTCGACGCTGACGCGGTGGCCGACATCGTGGCCGCCAGCCTCCCCTCCGACGCCCGGCCCCGCACGATCGCCGAGATCGCCGAGATCGTGCAGCGCGAGACCGGCGGCAACGCCCTGTTCGTCAGCGAGATCGTCCGGGACCTCGCCGGTCAGTACGCCCGAGCGCCGGCCGGCGCCGTCGGCCATCCCGCCGCCCGTCTCCTCGAACGGCTGCGCTCGGGGGCGCCGTTGCCGAGCACGGTCATGGAGATCGCGCTCGGCCGCATCGAGGCGCACCTCTCGCCGCAGTGCGTGGAGCTCCTGCGCGCCGCGTCGGTGCTCGGCGAGGGCTTCGACTACCTCGTGCTGCGCGAGGTGGCGGCCGACGCGCTCGGCCTCGACGACGACGCCCTGCTCGACCGGCTGGCCGAAGCGGTCGAGGGTCACGTGGTCGACGACGTGAGCGGCCGCGCCGCCGACTACCGCTTCGCCCACGCCCTGCTGCGCACCGCGCTCTACGAGGCCCTGCCCGCCCCCGCCCGCAGCCGCTGGCACCGCCGAGCCGCCGACGCCATCGAGCGGCTGGTGGCCGACGGCGACCCCGACAAGGCGGCGCGCCTGGCCGTGCACTACGGCCGCTGCGCCACGATCCCCGGCTACGCCGACAAGGCGGCGGCGTGGGCGCTGCGGGCCGGCGCCGAGGCCAGCGAGCGCCTGGCCTACGCCGAGGCCGCCCGCTGGTACCGGCAGGCCGCCGACGCGCTCGAGGGCCGGCCCGAGCGGGCCCACGACCGGCTCGAGGCGCTGGTGGCGTGCGGCCGGGCCAGCCAACGCGGCGGCGACGCCGGAGCACGAGACACGCTCTACCATGCGGCCCTCGAGGCCATCGCCCAGGGCGACCGGGCGCTGCTCACCGAGGCGGCGCTGGCCGCCAACCGGGGCTGGTTCGCCCGCACCGCCGAGGTCGACGGGAAATGGGTGGAGGTCCTGGAGCAGGCGCTTTCCTCCCTCCCCGAGGGGCCCTCCCCCGAGCGGGCAGAGCTGCTCTCGGTGCTCGCCTCCGAGCTCGTGTGGGCGCCCGACGCCGCCCGGCGCTTCGCGCTGGCCGACGAAGCCCTCGCCGGCGCCCGCGCGTCGGGCTCGGCGCACAGCCTCGCCCGGGTGCTCTACGTGCGTCACCAGACGATCTCGTGCGCCGCCAGCGCCGACGAGCAGCAGGCCAACAGCGCCGAGCTGTGCGAGGTGGCCGAGGCGCTCGGCGAGGACCTGCACCTCTTCTATGCCCTCGCCAACCGGGCGTTGGTGGCCGCCAGCCGCGGCCGGCTGGGGGAGGGCCAGGAGGCGATCGCCGCCGCTGCGGAGATCGGTCTGCGAGTACGCCAGGCGGTGCCCCGCTGGACCGCCGAGGTGGCCCAGGCCAGCTTCCTGCTCGCCGTCGGGCGCCTCGAGGAGGCCGAGGAGGCCTCGCGAGCGGCGTACGAGCGGGGCGACCGCGCCGGCCACAAGCTGGACGCGTGGCTGTTCTGGGGTGAGCAGACGTGGTGGATCCGGCGCAGCCAGGGCCGCCTGCACGAGGTGGCCGAGCACATCGAGTCGGTGCTGGCCTTCCCCGGGGCCGACGCCATGCTCGGCTACATCCCGAGCCGCTGCCTCTTCGAGGCCGGCGGTGAGCACGCGACGCGCGCCACCCGCAACTACGAGGCGGCGGTGGCGCTCGGGCTCGAGCACGTGCGCCCCAACCTCACCGAGCTCACCGCGCTCACCAATCTGGCGTTCCTCGCCGTGCGCCTCGGGGACCTGGCGGTGTCGGCCCAGCTCGTCGAGCGCCTCGCCCCCTACGCGCACCTGTTCCCGATCACCACCGTCGTGCGGCCCTGCGCCGCCCACAGCCTCGGCATGCTGTGCGGTCGCCTCGGCCGCCTCGAGGAGGCCGTCGGCTGGTATGAGCAGGCGCTGGCGCTGCATCGCGCCGCGCCCGCTCCGCTGTTCGCAGCCGAAACCGTCCTCGAATGGGCGCGTACACTGAGCGTCCTCGATCCGCCGCAGTCCAAGCGGGCGTTGGCGTTGGCGGCCGAGGCGCGTGAGGCGGCCGCCGCGCACCGGGCGTCCGGGCTCGCCGCCGAGGCCGATTCGGCGTTGGCGCGTATTCGGAACGCGGCGGGATCGCTCTCTACGAACTGATGCCCGGCCGGCGCGTCCCGCTCGCGGGGCGAACGCCGTCGAGCAGCCCGCCTGGGGCGAGGAAGGGATCCGGCTGTGCCGACTACACCGCCAACGACTGGGCCGACGACTGGGCCGAAACCGCGGCCAGTGGCCACGCAGGCCACGCGAGTGCCCACCGAGCCCACCACGCTGGCCGACCGCAACCTGTTGGCCAACCACCACATCACGCTCGGCTACTACGACCTCTCGGAGCGGCTGGCCCGCCGCCTCGGTCGGGCCGACGCCAACTGGTGCACGTGGGCCGCGCACGCGTCGCGCAGCGTCGGCCACGCCCTCGACCTGGAGGAGCCGCCGCTGCTCGTCCGGCAGCGGCTCGTGGCCATGGGCCTGCCCCGGCCCCTCGTGGAGGTCGTGCTCGACGTGCTGCTCTCCCTCGTCGGCGGGCCGGCGGCCCACCGGGCGTCGATGCTGGCGGCGGGCAACCAGGCCCTGTTCACCATGAGCGCCGGGTTCTTCGGCCAGCTCTGCGACCTCCTCGACGCCGACGCCGACGAAGCGGAGCAGGAGCGCGTCCTCGCCGGCCTGGCCACGGGGGACGGCGCCCGGCCCCTCGCCGCCGCCAAGCGCGACGTGCTGCGCCGCGGCCTGCGCTGCTACCTGAAGGCGGCGGCGCTCCCCCCCGGCGCCGGCGTCGACAAGGCGCGGGCCGAGCTGATCTTCGCCGGCAGCCTGTTCATCTCCGATTTCGAGCAGAGCTTCCTGCAGCCCGACGTGGACCTGGCGTTCCTGCGCACCCCGGCGCCGGTCACCTCGCCGCTGTCCGCGCTGCGCATGATGGTGGGGGAGCTGGCCGCGCCGCTGCTCACCCGCCTCACGGTGGCGTTGGTGCTGCCGGGCTGCGTCATCGCCCCCGCCGACGGGCTGCCCCCGGCCCCGGCGGGGCAGGCCCGGCACCCCGCCGAGCTGGCGCTGCTCACCACACCCGAGGCCCGGCGGGCGCTGGCCGCGTACGACGCCACGGCCGGCGACCCGCGGCGCTGCCGGGTGGCGGACTGGTCGGTGTTCGCCGACCGGATGAGCTTCGTGGCCGGGCTGTACCGCGCTTGGCAGCGCCGGCCCGAGCTGTTCGAGAACCCGCTGTCCGCGCAGGCCGAGGCGGCGGTGCGGGCGACGCCGTCGCCGCTCGTGATCCCCGAGCCGCCCGGCCCGGCGGCGCCGTGGCGTTGCGAGCGAGGCGCCGCGTGATGTTCGACTGGAGCGACGACGCCCTCGACGCGCTGCGCGGCGAGTGCGACCCCGAGGTCGACTCGCTGATCGAGCAGCTCCTCGCCTGGCTTGTGGCCGAGGGGCACGTGAGCGTGGACCAGGCGTCGGCCCGCACGCTGCTCGGCACGCTGATCGGCTGGCTCCATTCCCCGGAGGCGGCGGCCAACACCCTGCTCGACGAGTACCGCGCCGACGCGCCCGCCCTGCCCGAGTGGGTGAGCGTCGACGAGCTGCGACGCGGCGGCGACTTCTTCAACGAGTACTCGCTGCCGATCTGCGCGGCGCTGCTCTGCGCGTCGCTGCCGATCGCGTACTCGGCGGCTCGGGGCAGCCAGGTGCTGCTCGTGACCACCGAGCTGATGTCCGACGCCCGGCGCCGTCTGGCCGAGACCACCCAGATGGTCTTCGACGTGGCCGAGGTCGGCGCGGCCGCCGCGTCCGACGCGCCCCACCCGCTGGCGCCCGGATCCCGGGGCCTCGCCACCTGCCGCAACGTGCGCCTCTTCCACGCCGCGGTGCGCTGCTTCGTGCGCCGTGACCCCGACGGCGTGGCCGGCTGGGCCAGCGCCGAACGCCAGCTCGGGCTGCCCCTCGGCGAGCCGATCAACCAGGAGGACCTGATCGGCACGCTGCTCACCTTCGGCCCCGCGGTGCTCGAAGCGCTGGAGGAGATGGGCATCCGCTACGACCGGCGGGGCGCGGCCGGCTACCTGCACCTGTGGAGCGCGGCCGGCCATTTGCTCGGGGTCCGGCCCGACCTCTTGCCCCTCGAGGGCCGCGACGCCCACCACGTGCACCAGCTCATCCGCCGCCGCCATCAGCTGCCCTCCCGGGCCGGCGCCGAGCTGGCCGACGCCCTCCTGGCCGAGATGCGCCGCACGTTGCCGCTCCCGCTGGCCGGGCTGGCCCCGGCCCTGATCCGCCGCCTCGCCGGACCCAAGACCGCCGACATGCTCGACATCCGCGACGCGCCGATCTTCGAGCTGGCGCTCGACGTGGCCGCCGCGGCCAACCGGGCGCTGTCGCCCCTGTACCGCTTCGCGCCGATGCGGCTCGTGACCGATCCGCTGATGCGCCGCGTGCTGCGCAACTACCAGCAAGGCGGGCTGCGCGCTCCCCGCCGCGGGCCGTTCGACTTCACGCCGGTCGCGGTGCGGTAGCCGGCGTCGGCGGTGTCGCAGGCCGGCCTGCCCGTCTAAGTTCTCTCGGCGATGGGCAGCTCCCGACCCGATTGGGAGGCGCTAGGCCGCCTCCGCCGCCGAGAGCAGCGCGCTCATCACCGCCCGGCTTTGCGGCGTCGGTGGGACCAGCGGCTCGGGGCGCACGTGGAGGCCGCCGCCGCGGAGGGCCTCGTCGACGCCGACGAGTTCGAGGGCCGCGCCGCCGCCGCGTTCTCGCTGCTCGGGCCCGACCCCTTCGGCCCGCCCCCGCCTGGCCTGTGGGAGCGCTTCGTCGAATGCTGCCTGGCGCTGCCCCAGCCGCGTCGCAACCCGTTCGACCTGGCCATCGCCTACGGCGCCGGGTGGGGCCGCGACGCCCGCCGCGGCCCCCAGCCCGGCTGGGCGGGGCGCTGGCCCAACGCCGTGCTCGCCCTCGTCGAGCAGACCGCCGCCGCCGTGCGCGAGGCCGACGACCTGCTCCAGAGCCAGCTCGGCCTGGCGCTGCTCGAGCCGGGGGAGCGGGCCAGCATGGCCGGGGACTTCGCCGTGTCGATGCTCGGCGGCTGCTTCTGCGGCCACCATCGGCGGGGCTGCAAGCAGGCCTGCGGGCGCACCTGCTGCTTCGAGGATCACGACCTGGCCGCCTGGTCGCCGGGCACGGTGTACCTGCGCCCGTTCGTGGACCAGGCGGTGCGGGGCACCGCCCAGCGCCGCATCCTCGGCGGCGCGTTCGCCGAGAGCATGCTGTACCGCTCCCTCGAGCCCGAGGGCCGGGTGCTGTGCCGGGGCGTGGAGGCGCTGCGCTGCCCGGTGTGCGGCGAGGACTACGAGGGCCCGCAGTGCCGCACGCCCGGCTGCCGGCCGCCGGCCGAGCCGCCGCCGCTGCGCCGCGAGCTCAGCAACCGGCTCTTCGTGCCGATCCCCTCGCCGGGCGGCACCCACCGTGAGGGCCAGCGGTGGCGTTGCCCCAACCGGGCCTGCGGTCACCTCTACGGCGAGGGCCGGCGCAGCCGGGCCGAGACCCACGACGGGCCCTGCCCGCGCTGTCGCGCTGCGCCCGAGGGACCCCAGCAGTCGGTCTCGGTGTGGCGCCTCGGTACGATCGCCGACCCGGCCTGGGCTGGCGACCCCTATGAGGGGTCATGACGCCAGCGTCGATGCCGCCCGAGGCGCCCACCGTTCTCTCCGCCGCCGATCGGCTGCTGGCCGCGTACGGCGAGTTCGACGTGGAGGTGGGGCTCTTCGCCGAGTCCGACGAGGTGATCGTGCTCGCCCACCCCGACGACCCCGCAGAGGGCGACGGGGTCGACCTCGTGGTGAGCGTGCGCCCGAGCGGCGGGCATCCCCGCGCCTTGGAGGGCGCGGCGCTCACCCTGCGGGGCCCGGCCGTGGCCGTCGCCCGGCTCAACGGGCGAGGCCAGGCCTGGTTCCGCAACCTCCCCGGCGGGCGTTGGCGGCTCGGCGTGCTGCGCCCGGCGCGGCGGCGTCCGCCGCTGTCCGGCGCGCCGGCGTCGGGCGAGCGGTTGGCGCTGCGGGCGTTGGCGCCGGCCGCGCTCGGCGGGCGTTCGCTCACCATCCATCGGTGGCAGGCGGCCGAGGTCGACCTGGCCGTGGAGCTGGCCGAGACCGAGGAGGGCCGGTTGGTGCTCTCGGTGTCCGCCGGCGGCGACGTGCCGGAGGATCTGCTGGTGCGCTTGGCCTGGCGGGTGGCCCCCGAGCGCGGCGCCGGGCCGGAACGGGAGCTGACCCTCGTCACCCCGCTGGCCGCGGGCCCCGACGGGCGCCGCGGCGCCCGCTACGACGTAGGCGGCGTCGACCCGCTCGACGGCTTCGGCGTGGCCCGGGTCGACTGGGTCGAGCTCGAGGAGCTCACCGCCGTCGACGTGGAGGCGGCGCTGCGCTACGAGCCCTACGGCAGCGCCGTCGAGGCGTGGCAGGCCACGGCCGCCCACGAGGGCTGCCCGGCCGAGGCCGCCGCCGCGGTGCGCGCCGCGTTGGCCTGAACCCGGCTCGGCTGCCCGGTCGCTCAGGCCCGGGGGTCGACCAGCACCTTGATCTTGGCCGAGGGGCCCGACGCCAGCTCCTCGAAGGTCTCGGGCAGCTCGTCCAGGCCGATCGTGGCCGAGTGCAACGGCGCCGCCGAGATGCGCCCGTCAGCGATCAGCCCGGCGGCGATCGCAGTGTCCTCGTGCCCGTACGCCAACGACGCGTCGACCGAGAGCTCTTTCACCACCCACATCGCCGGATCGATCGTCGCCTTGTCGACCGCCACGCCGACCAGGCACAACGCGCCCCCGCGCCGGGCCAGCCGGGCGGCGGCCTGCACGGTGGCGGCCACGCCCGCGCATTCGAACACGTGGTCGGGCCCCACGCCCATCGTGGCAACCCGCACCGCCTCGTCCAGCTCGGCGCCCGGGGCGTAGGCGGCGTCGGCGCCGAGCTCGAGGGCCAGGGCGCGGCGGGCGTCGTCGGGTTCGGCCACCACCACCAGCCCGGCCCCTGCTGCCCGCACCGCCTGCGCGGTGAGCAGCCCGATGGGCCCGGCGCCGATCACCACCGCCACATCGCCGAGCCGGATCCGGCTGCGGCGCACGGCGTGGACGGCCACCGTGGTCGGCTCGACCAGCGCGGCCTCCGCCGCCGAGAGCGAGGCGGGGGCGCGGGTGAGCCGACGGGCGTCGACGGCCTGACGGGGCGCGAAGCCGCCGGAATGGGGCGACACGCCGTCGCGTCCCATCAGCCCGGCCAGCGCGGCGGAGCACCAGGAGGTCTTGCCCCGCTGGCAGAACGAGCAGCGCCCGCACGCCGGCGCGGCGCCGCCCACCACGCGGTCACCCTCGCCGACGTTGCTCACCTCGGCGCCGACCGCGGCGACCACGCCGGTCCACTCGTGCCCGCAGAGGGTGGGGGAGTAGGGGCCGCCCGACTGGTAGGCGTGCACGTCGGAGCCGCAGATCCCGCAGAGGTCGATCTCCACCACCGCCACCCCCGGCCCCGGGGTCGGCTCGGGCGCGTCGACCAGCTCGAAGCGGCGGGCGCCGGTGATCAGGCCGGTGCGCACAGCTGGTTTCCGTCGTGATGGTTCACTCGTGTCCCTTCATGCGAGCGGCAGCAACTCGCCCACGGCGTGGTCGGCCGCGGCGGCGAAGGTCCGCTCGATCGTCTGGTCGAAAGGCGCCCGGCCCCGTTCGTCGACGGGGCGGATGCGGCTCAGGTTGTTGGCGAAGATCCCCATCCACCACAGCAGGTGCTCCCGGTAGGAGCGGGTGAGGGTGGCCGCGTCGAGCTCGACGCCGCCGGCGCGCAGCGCCCGCCGGTACCGCTCGAACAGCTCGGGCTCGAGCTGGCGGCGGTCGGCCGTCGTGAGGCTGGTCACGCAGAAGCTGGCGAGGTCCATGGCGCCGGGCCCGCACAGCGCCGTCTGCCAGTCGAGGATCGCCACCTCCCCGGTGGCGGCGAAGAGCAGGTTGTCGAGCCGGTAATCGGCGTGCACCAGCGTGAGCGGCTCGGCGGCCTTGCGTTCGATCCAGGCCGACAGGGTGGGGGCGAAGCGGGCCAACCACTCGACGGTCTCGGGCGCCACGCGGCCCGCGTACTGCTCGGCGAAGGCCGGCAGCGCCGCCTCGATCGCGTGCTGGAGGGCCCGCACCCCGGGCAGGTGGAACCCCGGCATCCAGGTGAACGCGTCGTGCGCCGTGCCCCACCAGCGGGCATGCACCCGGCCGATCGCTTCGACCGCGGCCGCGGCCTGCGCCGCGTCGGCGCCGACGAGCTGGTCGGCGCGGCTCGGCGGGGTGAGGTCCTCGAGCAGCAGCGCGTACCGCTCGGCCTCGTGGTCGGCGCCGTTGTAGTAGCAGCGCGGGGTCTTGGCCACCCCGGCCAGCTCGGGGGCCACGTGGCTGAAGAAGCGGGACTCCCGGGCCCACACGCCGAGCATGCGCCCCACCTCTCGGCCGCCGGCGTCGTCGGTGGGCAGCTTCAGGATGAGCGTGGCCGGGCCGTCCCCGCCGCCGGAGGACAGGCCGTACGCCACGTGGAGGCGGGCGAGCTGGCCGAGGAAGCCGACCCCCTCGCCGAGCGGCTCGACGCGCACCGCCGCCACCTCGAGATCCTTCGCCGCGCCGCCCTCGCGCAGCGCGGCGGTGAGCCACGCGGCGCTCACGTCGGCGAGGCCCGCCGGAGTGGGCGCCCGGGAACCGGCGGCGGGCCCTGGCATCGGCGCATCTTACGAACCGCGAAACGCCGGCGCCGGCGCCGCCCGGCGCGCTCACCCGCCCCGATACGGTGGGGGCCGTGCCCCGCACGAGGTCATCCCCCATCGCGCGGGCGGCGTGGGCCGCCCTCGCCGCCGCGGCCACGCTCGCCGCGGTCGGCTGCGGCTCCTCCGGCGCCGAGAAGGCCGCCCCCGCCGCCGCTGCCACCAGCAGCACGGCCACCAGCAGCACCGCCGCCGCGGCCGTGTCCGGCAGCACGGCGGCCCCGACGCCGACCAGCTCCGCCCCGGCCGTGGCCGCCGGCGAGTCGAAGCTGGCCGCGGTCTCCATGCGCGACGTCGCCACCGGGGCCGGCGTGGAGTTCGCCGACCTCGCCCCCTCCGATCGGCCGCTGCTGCTGTGGACCTGGGCGCCGCATTGACCCACGTGTCGGGCCGAGGCGCCCGCCGTCGAGCAGTTCGCTCGAGAGCACGCAGACAAGGTGCGGGTCGTGGGCGTCGGCGCCAGCGACACCTTCGAGCAGGCCCAGCAGTTCCTCGAGCGTTACGGCGGCAAGTCGATGCCGATGTACTGGGAGCGCAGCGGCAAGGCGTGGGCGGCGGTCGGGGTGCGCAGCCAACCCTCGCTGGTGCTCACCCGGGGCGACGGCGAGATCATCGCGCGCTGGAACGGCTCGGTCCCGCTCGACAAGGCGCTCGCCCGCCTCGCCACGCTGTAGCGCCGGCCGAGCGTACGAGGGGTCAGGCCGCGAACTGAGCGGGGATCCAGGCGCCGAGGCGCTCCCGCAGCTCGTCGGCCGCGCCGGCCATCCGGTGATCGACGCCGGGCAGGATCACGAGCTCGCCATGGCCGACGATCAGGCGCACCATCTCGCTCGCCATCGGCGGCAGGATCTGGTCGGCGTCGCCGTGGATGAGCAGGATCGGCGTGGGGCCGAGCTCCTCGCCGATCTCGCAGCCGGCCGACTGGGTGGCCAGGGTCACCACGCCGGCCGTGTGCTCGCCGAGGATCACGCCCGCCTGGAGCGCCACCGCCCCGCCGAAGGAGTGGCCCACGGTCACGAAGCGCTGGGCGCCGGCCCGGGCCGCCAGCTCCGCCGCGGCCAGCACGTCGTGCACGCACGCGTCGAGCCGGTTGGGCAGCCGGTAGCTCACCCGCACCACGCCGATGCCCTGCTCGGCGAGGCTGACGCCGAGGTCGTGGAAGAGCCCCTCCGCCGGGCCGAGCAGCCCGCCGAGGGCGCCGCCGCAGCACAGCACCACCCGTTCGGCGGCCGCGGGGCCGTGCCACATCAGGCTCAGCAGCCCGTCCATCTCGTAGAGCTCGAGGTGGCGCAGGCCCGGTCCGATCGCCTTCTCCTGGGCGGCGAGCAGCTGCAGCGACTGGAGCGGCGAGCGGGGTTCGGGCGCGGGCTCGGCCATGGGCGCCGAGCGTAGGGTCAATCGGCGCGCTCGCGCTGCAGTTGCCCGCCGCGGCCGCCGATGACAGGTCCGTGCCTGCCGCATCGGGTCGCTCCGCTCGCCGCCGTTCGGTCGCCGCTGCCCTGCTGCTGGCGACAGTCGCCGCCGCCTGCTCCAAGGGCGGCGCCACCGACGACACGTCCCTGGCCGTGGCCGTCGAGGCGCTGCGCCGGGCCGAGGCGGCCGACGCCAATCTCGCCGAGCTGCTGCGTCACCGCGGGCTCCCCGCCGGCGCCGCAGCCCACGGGCACGGCGCCGCCGACTCGGGGCACGG
>JBJXGF010000235.1:0-11295 GCA_046153015.1 Acidimicrobiales bacterium
GGCGCGGCGGCGGGCGCCAGCGCGCCCACCAGCCACAGCCCGGGGCCGGCGAGGCGGGCGTCGAGCCCGCCCACGAGCGCGTCGAACCGGCGGCGCTCGGCGGGTTCGAGGCCGCGCAGCGCCAGCACCGCGTCGACCACGTTGAGGGCCCGGACCTCGGCCCGCACGACCGACGCCGAGAGGTGGCCCACCACTTGCGCCGCCAGCGCGCCGGGAGGAAGCCGCCGGCACGGGGCGCCGGCCAGCTCGCCCGGCGCCGCCTCGCCGATCACCCGATCGCGGTCCCCCACGAGGTAGTTGTGCAGGCGCTCCACCCAGCCCGGGTGCAGCTCGACCTTGCCGTTGTGGTCGGCCGATTCGCCGTCGGTGCGCCCGACGGCGCCGTCGCCCCAGGCCAGGAACGTGTCCTCCCACGGGTTGGTCCCGGCGGGGCGCAGCCCTGCGGCGCTGAGCGCGGCGCCGGCGGCGGCCCGTTGACCCGGGGGGATCACCACGTCGATGTCCGCCATCGGCCGGGCCTCGGGCGCGGGCCACACCTCCCCGGCGAGCACGGCGCCTTTCACCGGCACGGCGTCCACGCCGGCGTCGTGCAGCGCCCAGAGCACCCTCGGCGTGAGCTCCGCGAAGCGGCGTTGCCGGGCCGCCACCTCGGCTCGCTGCTCGTTCGCGCGGGCGGCCCAGCCGCTGGGCAGGCGGTCGCCCGCCAGCGCGGCCAACGCCGCGGTGAGGCCGGTGGCGAGCCCCGCCGCCGCGAACCGGTCGAGGGGCAGCGCCGGGGCCGGCCCGAGCGGATCGAACCGCCCCACCTCCGGCGAGTCGAGCCCGGCCAGCCCGGCGAGCGTCCAGCGCAGCAGGGCGAGCTGGTCGGCGCGCAGCTGCGATGGACCGGGGGCCATGGCGGTCACGGTACCCTCTGGCCGTGCACGTGGCGCTCGTCGTCCCCGGCGGCGTCGACCGCTCCGGCCGCACCCGGGTGATCCCCGCGCTGCTGTGGCTGATCGAGGCGCTCAGCGCCGAGCACCGGGTGACGGTGGTGGCCCTCGGCCAGGAGGCGGCCGCCGGGCGCTGGCGCCTGGCCGGCGCCGAGGTGCTGAACGTGCCGGCCGAGGCCCGCGGCCCGCACCGGCTCGCCCGCATGGTGACCCGCGGCGTGCGCGCCGTCGGCGCGCCGGGCCGGCCCGACGTGGTGCACGGCTTCTGGGCCAGCGTGAGCGGCCTGGTGGCGGTGGCTGCGGCCCGCCGGCTGCGCCGGCCCTCGGTCGTGCACGTGGCCGGCGGCGAGCTGGTGGCCTTCCCCGAGCTGGGCTACGGCGGGGCGCTCGGCCGGGGCGGGCGCCTGATCGCCGCCGCCGCCCTGCGCGGCGCCGACCGCGTGACGGCGCCGAGCGAGTGGATGGCCGACCACGTGCGCGCCCGGGGCCACCGCGTGCACGCGGTGATCCCCCTCGGGGTGGACCTGCGCCGCTTCTCCCGGGGGCACGTCCCCCCGGCGCCGCACCACGCCGTGCAGGTGGCCGACCTCAACCCGGTGAAGGACCAGCGCACGCTGCTCCAGGCGGCGGCGATCGTGCGGGCCGCGTTGCCGGCCTTCACGCTCGACGTGTTCGGCGTCGACACGCTGGGCGGGCGCCTCCAGCGCCAGGCCGAGGAGCTCGACCTCGGCGGCTGCGTGCGGTTCTGCGGGTTCGTGCCCTCCGATCAGCTCGCCCCGCACCTGCGCCGGGCGGCGGTGCACGTGATCAGCTCCCGTCACGACGCCGGGCCGATCGCGGTCCTCGAGGCCGCCGCCTGCGGCGCCCCCACCGTGGGGACCCGGGTCGGCCACGGGGCCGACCTCGCCTCGCTGGCCGAGCCGGCGGCGGTGGCGGTGGCGCCGGGCGATCCCGAGGCGCTCGCCGCCGCGCTGCTCGACGTGCTGCGAGACCCGCCTCGCCGGGCGCGCCTCGCCGACGCCGCGGCGGCCTGGGCCGAGGCGCACGACGCCAGGGCGGGGGCGGCCGCGCTCACCCGCCTCTACGCCGAGCTGAGCGTCAAGCGCTCCAGCAGCGCGGCGGCCTCGTCGGGCTCGCCGCCCCGGGCCAGCACGTAGCAGGGCCGGTCGAGGAGGCGTTCGACCCACGCCGGCGGCAGGTCGCTGCGTTCGGTGGGAAGCGCCGGGCCCCAGAACCGGCGCTGGGCCTCGTCCGGGTCGATGGCGGTGAGGCTCAGCTCGGCGCCGGGGTCGAGGAACACCACGCAGTGGACCTCCGCCGAGCGCCGCCGCTGCGCCACCGGCGGCTCGATCGGCACCTTGAGCCGGTCCGCGCCCGGGTGCAGCACCGCGTCGCGGCCGGCGAGCTCGGGGAAGCGGGCCGTCGCCTCGGGCACGAGGAACACCCGCCACGGGTAGCCCCACAACCGGTCGGGCGGCTGGCCGGCCACGCCGTACACCCAGTCGTCGGAGGCGACCCGCCAGCCGCGCCGCAGGCACGAGTAGGTGAGCGTGGACTTCCCGGCGCCCGAGGGCCCCCGCAGGAGCACCGCCCGCCCTGCCCGCTCCACCAGCCCGGCGTGCACGGCGTGCAGCTGCCCGCCGTTGATGAGCAGCACCGAGGCGGCGCCTTCCACGAACATCCGCACCGCGTCGGGCACGGCCAGCAGCGCCGGCGGGAGCGTCAGCGTGGCCACCCCGGCGCGGCCGTCGGCGTCGAGCACGCCGCTGCCGCAGCGCAGCTCCAGGCGCCCGTCGCTGAAGCGCACGCTGGTCACCGGCCACGCCGGGTCCCCCTCGGCGTCGGCGCCGGTGCGGGCCGTGACCGAGCAGCTGGCCTGCACGCCCGCGGAGCGGGGGTAGCGGGCCAGCGCGGCGTCGGCGGCGTCGAGCACCCGGCGGTCGTCGGCCTCGAGCACGAGCGTGGCCCCGAAGGGGCGCAGCGTGCGCCGCAGGAGGGTGGGCATACGGCGTGGCATCGTAGGGGACGTGCCCCGGGCGTTCGCTGCGACCCTTCCCGGCCGGCTGCGCCGCCGGGCGAAAGCGGCCGCGTTCCGGGCGTACCAGCCGGTGGCGCTTCGGCTCATCGCCGGGGACCGCACGTCCCGGGTGCAGGGCCTGCGGCTCTCGGTGCCCGCCGGGGTGTTCCACCCGGGCCTGTTCTGCTCCACGCGGGCCCTGTGCGCCGAGCTCACCCGGCTCCCGCTCGGCGGTCGCCGGGTCCTCGACCTGGGCTGCGGCTCGGGCGCGGTCGGCCTCGTGGCCGCCCGGCGCGGCGCGCACGTCACCGCAGTCGACCTGAACCCCGCCGCTGCCGCCGCCGCCCGGGCCAACGCCGCCGCCAACGACCTCACCGTCGAGGTGCTCGAGTCGGACCTGTTCGACGCGCTGGGCGGCCGCCGCTTCGACCTCGTGGCGGTCAATCCGCCGTACTACCGGGGCGAGCCGGCCGACGCCGCCGGAGCGGCCTGGCACGCCGGCGCCGGGCTCGAGTGGTTCGACCGCTTCTTCGCCGGGCTCACCAGCCATGTCGCCGCTCCTCCCGCCACCCACCTCGGCAGTGCGGGCCTGGCCCCGCCGCCCGGCCTGCCCGCCGGGCTGATGGTGCTGAGCGAGGACTGCGACCTGGCCGCCATCGAGGGCCACGCCGCCGCCCACGGGTGGCGGCTCACGCTGCGGGCCCGCCGGCTGGCCTGGTTCGAGGCGTCGCTGGTGTTCGACCTCGTTCAACGTTGAACAGCAGCGGGCTCGGACGCCGAGATAGCCTGCCGCCCGATGCCCGACCTCCTGCTCACGCACGGCTACTTCCTCTGGGAAGACGACAACGAGCGGGAGATCATGAAGCCCTATCCTCCGCTCGGGCTGCTGTACCTGTCGGCGTACCTGAAGCGGGCCGGCTTCGCGGTCGAGGTGTTCGACACCACGTTCGCAGACCGGGCCGAGCTGACGGCCCGGTTCGCGGCCAGCCCGGGCGGCGTGGTCGGGCTCTACACCAACCTCATGACCCGGGCCAACGTGGTGGCGCTGATGGGCGAGGCCCGCCGCCATGGCTGGACGGTGGTGGTCGGCGGCCCCGAGAGCGCGAGCTACCCGGCGGAGTACCTGGCGAACGGGGCCGACGTGGTGGTGGTCGGCGAAGGCGAGGAGACCCTCGCGGAGCTGCTGCCGGCGTTGGCGGCGGTGGGCAAGCACCGGCTGGAGGCCGTGGCCGGCGTGGTCTTCCGCGACGAGCTGGGCCGGCTGGTGCACAACCCGGCCCGGCCCCAGGTGCGCGACCTCGACTCGCTGCCCTGGCCTGACCGGGAGGCGATCGACCTCGCCCGCTACGTGGACGTGTGGCGCACCCACCACGGCATGGGCTCGGTCAACCTCATCACCGCTCGGGGCTGCCCGTACAAGTGCAACTGGTGCAGCCACGCCACCTTCGGGCACAGCCACCGCCGCCGCCGCCCGGCGGACTGCGCCGACGAGGTCGCCCACATCCTCGAACGCTTCGCTCCCGACCAGGTCTGGTACGCCGACGACGTGTTCACGATCAGCCACAAGTGGCTCTTCGAGTACGCCGACGAGCTGGCCCGGCGGGGCATCCGCGTGCCGTTCGAGACGATCTCGCGGGCCGACCGGCTGAAGAAGGACGACGTCATGGCCGCCCTGGCGGCGATGGGCTGCTACCGGATCTGGATCGGCTCGGAGAGCGGCAGCCAGCGCATCCTCGACGCAATGCAGCGCGGCGTGAAGGTCGAGGAGGTGCAGTGGGCCACCAAGGCCGCGCAGCGCCACGGCATCGAGGTCGGCATGTTCCTCATGTGGGGCTACGAGGGCGAGGAGCTCGAGGACATCGAGGCCACGATCGAGCACGTGAAAGCGGCCAATCCCGACGTGTTCTTCACCACGGTTTCCTACCCGATCAAAGGCACCCCGTACTACGACAAGGTCGCCAACCGGCTCGCCGTCACCGCGGAGTGGGCGCAGCGTACCGACCGAGATTTCCGCATAACCGGCCGCCGTTCGCGCCGCTATTACCGGGCCGCCGACGAGTGGCTCCACGCCGAGGTCGACGCGTTCCGGCTCGAGGCGGACAACCCCGCCGAGGCCGCCCGCCGCCGCGCCGCCGGCGCCGCCGCCCGCGCCGAGCTGCTCGCCGCCGCCCACGAGGTCGAGGCGTGAGCGGAGCTTGCGGAGCGAGCGCCTCCGGGCGCGCGAGCGCCAGCGAGCCGCCCGGGGGTGGGGTCTGGGGGCGCAGCCCCCAGGGGGGGGGAGGAGCGAGCGCCTGCCGGGGGTGAGCGCCAGCCCCTTCGACGAGTTGGCGGCCGGGTACGACGCGTCGTTCACCCACACCGAGCTCGGGCGGCGGTACCGTCGGGCCGTGCAGCGGCGGATGGAGCTGCGCTTTGCGCCCGGGGGGCGGGTGCTGGAGCTCAACTGCGGCACCGGCGAGGACGCGCTGGCGCTGGCGAGGCGGGGTGTGAGCGTGCTCGCCACCGACGCATCGGAGGCGATGCTGGCCGAGGCGCGCGCCAAGCTGGCCGGGGCGGGCGCGCAGGCCGCCGGCCGGGTGGAGCTGCGCCGGCTGAGCCTCGAGGAGCTGGCCGGCGCGGCGGCCGACCTGGGGCGCTTCGACGGGGCGCTGTCGAACTTCGGCGGGCTCAACTGCACCGCCGAGCTGGCGGGCGTAGCGGCGGGGCTGGCTGCGGCGCTGCGCCCCGGCGCCCCGGCCATACTGTGCGTGATGGGCCCGACGTGTCCGTGGGAGTGGGCGTGGCGGCTGGCGCATCCGCCCCATCGGGACCCGTTCCGGCGGCTGCGCAAGGGCCTCACCTGGCGCGGGCTGCCGGTGCGCTACCCGTCGGTCGGCGCGCTCCGGCGGGTGTTCCGGCCGCAGTTCCGCTGCGATCGGGTGTGGGCGCTGGGCGCGCTGCTGCCCCCGCCCTGCGCCGAGGCGTGGGCGGCGCGCCGGCCGGCGCTGGTGGAGCGCCTCGACCGCCTGGAGCGTCGGGTCGAGGCGGCCCCCGGCCTGGCATGGCTGGCCGACCACTACGTGGTCGAGCTCTCGCGGCGGTGAGGGGCGGCCGTGGGCGGTGAGGGGCCCGGCTGGGAGGCGGCCTGCCCGCAGTGCCTGCACCCGCTCGGGCCCTTCGAGGCGAGCGCGGCGGCGCTGCGCTGCGAGTCCTGCGAGCTGAGCTTCGCCCACCGGGACGGCGTGTGGCGGTTCCTCACCCCCGACCGCACGGCGCCCCTCGAGCGCTTCCTCGCCGACTATCACACCGTGCGCCGCGCCGAGGGGCGGGGCAGCGAGGACCCGGCGTACTACCGCCGCCTCCCCGAGCCCGCTCCCGACGATCCGCTGGCGTGGCAGTGGGCGCTGCGGGCCCGCACGTGGTCCCACGTCCGCCGCCGAATCCTGCCCGAGCTGGCGCCGGGCAGTCGGGTCGTCGACCTCGGCGCCGGGGTGGGCTGGCTCTCGCACCGCCTCGGCGAGCTCGGCTTCGCGCCGCTCGCCGTCGACCTCTCCGACGACCCGCTCGACGGGCTCGGCGCCATCGCCCGCTACAGCGGAGGTTGGCCGGTGGTGCAGGCCGAGTTCGACCTGCTGCCCCTGCCCGACGCCTGCGCCGACCTGGTGATCTTCAACGCCAGCCTCCACTACAGCACCGACTACCGGGTGACGCTGGCCGAGGCGCTGCGCGTGCTGCGCCCGAACGGGCGCCTCCTCGTGCTCGACAGCCCGCTCTACCGGCGCTCGGCCTCGGGGCGCCAGATGGTGGCTGAGCGCCACGCCGAGTTCGAGGCCCGCTTCGGGGTGCGCTCGGATTCGGCGCCCGCGGTCGAGTACCTGACCGAGGGCATGCTCGTCCGCCTGGCCGACGAGCTCGGCCTCGTGTGGCGCCGGTCCCGGCCGTGGTACGGCTGGCGCTGGGCGCTGCGGCCGCTGCGGGCGAAGCTGCGCCGCCGGCGGGAACCGAGCCGGTTCGTCGTGCTGCTGGCCGAGCGCGTGGCAGGCGCCGAGCCGGCCCCACTTCCGGCCGAGCCGGCCCCGCTCCCGGCCGAGCCGCGCCGGTTGGCTCGCACCTGGCCGCAGCGCCTCGTGCTCGCCGCCGGCGCGGTCTCGGCGCTCACCGGTCTCGCCGCGGCGGCCGGCCTCGGCCTGGTCGGCGCGAAGACCGCGCAGATCCAGCGGGTCGCCCTGGGGGTGGAGCTGCCGGCGCCGTCGCGCCCCGCCGGCGAGGCCGGGGGCGACGCCGCCGCGCCGGTCAACGTGCTGGTGGTGGGCATCGACAACGCGGCCGGCCTCGCCCCCGGCGACCGCCGCCGCCGGGAGGCGCAGCTCCATTCCGACACGATCATGCTCCTGCGCCTCGACCCGGCCAGCGGGCTCGCCGCCCTGCTCAGCTTCCCCCGCGACCTCTGGCTGCGCATCGGGGAGGGCGGACCGCAGAGCCGCATCAACACCGCGCTGCCCCTCGGCGGGCCCGACCTCTTGATCGAGACGATCCGGGCCAACTTCGCCCTCGACGTCCACCATTACGTGGAGATCGACTTCGCCCAGTTCGGCCGGCTGGTCGACGCGGTCGGCGGGATCCCGATGCCGTTCGACCGTCCGGTGCGAGACGACTGGAGCGGGCTGTGGGTGGGCGAGGCCGGCTGCGTCGTGCTCGACGGCGACACCGCCCTCGACTACGTGCGGGCTCGTCACCTGCAGGTCTACGACGGCGGACGCTGGCAGGCGGACCCGCTGTCGGATCTCTCGCGCATCCGCCGCCAGCAGGACTTCGTGCGCCGTTCGCTCCAGCAGGCCCGGGCGAAGGGCCTCGCCAATCCGGTCACCGCCAACCGCCTGATCGACGTCGGTCTCGACAGCGTGACGATCGACGAGTCGTTCTCGGTGGCCGAGATCCTGGCGCTGGCCCGCCGGTTCCGTTCGCTCGACCCCGAGCAGCTGCTGACCTACTCGCTGCCGACCCGGGCCGACACCACCTCCGGCGGCGCCCAGATCCTGCGCCTGCTCCCCGAGGAGGCGGCGCCGACGCTCGACATCTTCCGGGGCGTGAACCCCGACAGCCCGGCCGCGGTCCCGGTGACCGTGCGGGGCGGCGACGCGCTGGCCGCCGCCCTGAGCGCCGCCGGCTTCCCGGCCGTTGCTGCCTCGCCCGCCGCTGCGCCGGCGCGCACCACGATCCGGTACGCGGCGGGCAGCCGCTACCGGGCCGAGCTGCTGGCCCGCTGGCTGAGCGTGGAGCCGGTGCTGACCTCGGCCCGGCTGCCCGGGTCCGGCGTGGAGCTCACGGTCGGCCTCGACGGCGTTACCGTGCTCGCCGAACCCCGCCGGGCCGGCTCCCACTGGGAGGCCGAGCCCGCAGGCGGCGTGCTGCCCGGCGAGGGCAAAGACCTGTGCACCGGCTGAGCGCGGCGCTCTACAGCTTCGGCTGATCGACCTCGCCCAGCACCACGATGCGTCGCTCGGCGATGCGCCACGTGCCGGCCTCCTTGCGCCAGCGGTCGTGGTACTGGCCGTGCACGAGGTAGTCGGGCCGATCCTTCTTGAAGCGGTGCCACGCCGACACGTAGCTCACCGAGCGCGCCTCGGCGTCGCCGGTGAGCTCGATCTCGAAGTTCGACACCTGATGCTGGGTGGCCTGCATCAAACCCTGGATGAACTTGTCGACAAAGGCGTGGATCTCGGCCTTTCCGCGCAGGTCGTCCCGGGTGTAGTTGGCCACGCAGTCCTCGGTGAACAGCTCCACGAAGGCGGCGGTGTCGCGGGCGTCGATGAGCCGGCAATAGGCGTGCATCACGTCGGCGATCGCTTGCCGCTCCACGAGCTGCTGCAGCTGATCCATGCTTTCCCCCAGGGTCGCGCGTCGGTGCGCGGCATCGTAGGGGAGGGGCGCTCATGACGGGACGGCTCGAGGGCAAGGTGGCGGTGGTCACTGGCGCCAGCAACGGGATCGGCCGGGCCTGCGCGACCCGCTTCGCGGCGGAGGGCGCAGCGGTGGTGGTGGCCGACGTGCAGGAGGCGCCCGGCGCCGCGGTGGTCTCCAGCATCGAGGAGGCCGGCGGCCGGGCGGCGTTCGTGCGCCTCGACGCAGCCAGCGCCGCCGCCAACGAGGAGGCGATGGCGCTGGCGGTCGACCGGTTCGGGGGCCTGCACGTGCTGGTCACCGCAGCCGGGGTGAGCCGGGGCGGCTACGTGAGCGGCGACCACGAGGCCTCGCTGAAGGCCATGCGGGAGCGGCTGGAGCGCCCGGATCCGGCGCTGGCCATCACCGAGCTCGACCTCGACAACTTCCGCGAGGTGCTCGAGATCAACCTCATCGGCACGCTGTTGGCCGTGCGGGCGGCGGCGGCGCACATGGTGGCGGCCGGGGGCGGCAGCATCGTGACGATCGCCTCGATCGCCGCGGTCGACCCGCTCTTCGGGGACCCCGCCTATCCGGTGTCCAAGGCCGGGGTGTGGATGCTGACCAAGGCCGCCGCCCGTTCACTGGCCGGCGCCGGCGTGCGGGTCAACGCCATCGGCCCCGGCTTCATCGAGACGAACATGACCTCGGTGCTCGACGAGCTCGAGCCGATGCGCAACCTGGTGCTGGCCCAGACGCCGATGCGGCGCAAGGGCCGGCCCGAGGAGGTGGCGAACCTGGCGCTGTTCCTGGCCACCGACGAGGCGAGCTATGTGACCGGTGAGCTGATCCACCCCGACGGCGGCTGGTTCACCGGCTGAGCGCAGCGAAGCCGGCACGACCGTGCGAGCGCCAGCGAGCCGGGCGTGGATGGGGTCTGGGGGCGCAGCCCCCAGGTTGAGAGCGGCTGAGCGCAGCCGGCCGGTAGCCGGCCGGTAGCGTCGGGCGGATGCGTCAGCCGTGGTCGCCCGCTCGGGCGTTCGAGCCCGAGGTGGTGGTCGCCCACCTCGGTCCGACCAACAGCGGCAAGTCCCATGCTGCGCTGGCGGCCCTCGCCGCGGCCGGCGCCGGTGTGTACGCCGCCCCCCTGCGCCTGCTGGCCCGGGAGGGGTACGAGAAGCTGCGCGTGGGGGCGCGCGCCGGGCTGCGCACCGGCGAGGAGCGGGTCGACCCCGGCGCCCCGATCCTGTGCTGCACGGCGGAGCTGACCCCGCTCACCGGCGAGGTGCTGGTGCTCGACGAGGTGCACTGGGCCGACGACCCCGAGCGTGGGTGGGCGTGGGGCAGGCTGCTGGCCAGCGCCGCGTACCGGCAGATCCACCTGGTGGGCGCAGCCAACGCCGAGCCGTTGCTGCGCGCCGCCTACGGGGAGCGTCTCGAGGTGCGTCGCACGCCGCGCCTCGTGCCGCTCACGTGGGGCGGCTCGGTCGGGGTGGGCGAGGCGCCGCCCGGTTCGCTGGTGGTCGCCTTCTCCCGCAAGGCCGTCCTCTCCCTGGCCCGCCAGATCGGCGAGGCGTCGGGTCAGCGGGTGGGGGCGCTGTACGGGGCGCTGCCGCCTCAGACCCGTCGGGCCGAGATCGAGCGGTTCGTCGCCGGCGAGCTGGACGTGCTCTGCGTGACCGACGTGATCGGTCATGGCATCAACCTTCCCGCGCGCACCGTGGTCATGGCCGAGACCTCGAAGTGGGACGGGCGGCGCCGGCGGCCCCTGCATCTGTGGGAGGCGGCGCAGATCGTGGGGCGGGCCGGCCGGTTCGGGCTGGCCGAAGCGGGCGACGCCCGGGTGCTGCGCGGTGTGCCGGGGCTGGAGGCGAACGCCGCGCTGGTGCGGCGGGCGGTGGAGGCGGCGGAGGGATCTCGCGCCGCGGCGCCCAACCTAACCTCGGCGCCGATCCGGCCCACGCTCGACGACCTCGCCGCGTCGAACGGGCGCGAGCTGCGCGCTGCGGTCATCGCCTGGCATGCCCAGGCCGAGGCCGCCGCGCTCGACGAGCGGCGCTGGCTGCGCCCGGCGCCGCTGGCCGGCCTCGCCGCGGCGCTCGACGCGCTCGGCCACGCCGGCCTGCTCGACTCGCTGGGAGTGGAGGAGCTGTGGCGGCTCGGAACCCTTCCGGTGGAGGACCCAGCGTGGCTGGTCGAGCTCGGCCGGGCGCTGGTGGACCCCAGCCGGCGGCTGCGGGCGGCCGAACGCCGGGAGGAGCGGGCCTGGTCGATCGAGGAGGCCGAGCGGACGGCGGCTCGGGCGCGTGGCCTGGCGTCGCTTGCCGGCGCGTTCCCCGGCGTGGGCGGGCTCGACCGGGACGAGCTGCTGGCGGTCGAGGCCGCCGCCGCGTCGCGTATCAGCGAGCTGCTCGAGGGGGAGATCGCCGGCAACCGGTTCGGGGTGTGCGGCGCCTGCCGCCGCCCCTGCCCGCCGTGGGCGGCGAG
>JBJXGF010000258.1:0-23496 GCA_046153015.1 Acidimicrobiales bacterium
CGCTCTCCTGACGGGGCCCGACCCATGCCGGGGCGGGCCCCGTCGTCGCGTCTATGCTCCTGGCGCGCGGGCGGCGGGGAAGGGAAAGCCCTATGCGTCCGAGGTTCCGCCGTCTCGCGGCCTGCACCGTTGCGTTGGCCAGCGCCGCGCTCACCCTGCCGGCCGGCGGCGCCGGGGGCCGCCCCGCGGCGGCGGTGTCGGCGGCCCTGCCGGTGAAGTCGCCCACCCTGCTGGCGCCGCCTCGGCCCGAGGGGTTCCTCCCGGCCACCGCGGCGAACGTGTCGGTCGTGGGCAAGCTCGAGCTCACCCAGCGGGCCGGGCGGGTGGCCGACGTCGGCGTGTGGAACGGCTACGCCTACCTCGGTGCGTTCCGCCAGCCCGACTGCGGCTCGGCCGCGGCGACCGAGCCCGACGGCGGCGTGTACGTGGTCGACCTCGCCGACCCGGCCAACCCGAAGCCGGTCGGATTCATCCCCGCCCACGACGACACGTACGTGGGTGAGGGCGTGCAGGCGCTCACGATCACCACCCCGGCCTTCAACGGCGACCTGCTCGTGTTCAACAACGAGGGCTGCGGGCCCGCCGCCCGGGGCGGCCTCTCCCTCTGGGACGTGAGCGACCCCCGCACCCCCAAGGCGCTGGCCGAGAACGCCGGCGACCTCGACGTGAACGGCGTCGCCCGCCCGTGGGCCAGCTTCATCCACAGCGCGTTCGCCTGGGACGCCGGCGAGCGGGCCTACGCGGTCACGGTCGACGACTTCGAGTTCCAGGACGTCGACATCCTCGACATCACCGACCCCAGCAAGCCGGTGCTGATCGCCGAGTACGACCTCACCGCGTCGCTGCCTCAGATCGTGCAGCCGGAGCTGGGCCCGGGCGAGTCGTACTTCCACGACGTGGTGGTCAAGCAGATCGGCGCGCAGTTCGTCATGCTGCTGTCCTACTGGGACGGCGGCTACGTGCTGCTCGACGTGACCGACCCGGAGCGGCCCTCCTTCCTCGGCGACAGCGACTTCCCCTCGCCCGACGAGCAGCTCGCCGAGCAGGCCCGCTCGAGCATGCCGCCCGAGGGCAACGCCCACCAGGCCGAGTTCAGCGCCGACAACCGCTACATCGTGGCCGCCGACGAGGACTTCACCCCCGCCGCCGTGGCCGGGCGCAACGTGACCGAGGGGCGGGACTTCACCGTGGCGGGCGACGTCGCCTCGCTCCACGCCGCCGGCGACACCGCCCCGCCGGGCACGAGCGTGTTCCTCGGCGCCGCCTGCCCCGGGGGGCCGGCGCTGCCGGCCGGCGACGGCGCCTCGTACGCCGTGGTCGAGGGCGGCCAGTGCTCGACCTTCGACAAGCTCTTCCAGGTGGGCCTCGCCGGCGGCTACCTCGGCGTGGTCGTGATGGCCGGGCAGGGCCCCGGCGGGTGCAGCCGCCGCGGCGCCCCGATCCCGAACAGCCGCACGTTCTTCGTGTCCCGCCCCGACGGCCTGGCCCTCTTCGGCCGCTCCTACGATGAGGCGGCCTGCCTCGCCGGCGGCGCCCCCGCGCCGCTCGCGATCGGCGCCCGGGGCGCTCAGGTCGAGTTCGCCGTCCGCTTCGACGGGTGGGGTTACGTGCGGCTCTTCCGCGCCGCGCCCGGCGCCGACAAGAAGCTCGTCCAGACCGACACGTGGGCGATCCCCGAGGCGATGGACGCCACGAAGGCGAAGGGGTCCGGGGCGCTGTCCGTGCACGAGGCCGCCACCTCGGCCCGCCGGGGCGACCTCGTGTACTTCGCCTACTACGCCGGCGGGTTCCGCGTGGCCCGCATCGTCGAGGACAAGCTGGTGGAGACCGGCCGCTTCATCGACGAGGGGGGCGCCAACCTCTGGGGCGTGCAGGTCTTCGAGCACGCCGGCCGGGAGCTGGTGGCGGCGAGCGACCGCGACTACGGGCTCTACGTGTTCGAGTACACCGGGCCGGGCGGCCCGAACGCTGGAGCGGGCGCCGGCTGAGCCCTACGCTGTCCGCGAACGGCACCGCAGCCGAGTGGGGGAGAACGCAATGGCGCACGATCTGGTGATCAAGGGCGGCTTGGTGGTCGACGGCACGGGGGCCCCGGCCCGCCGGGCCGACGTGGCCGTCGACGGCGACCGCATCACCGCGGTCGGCGGCGATGTGGGTGCGGGGTCGCGCACGATCGACGCCGAGGGGCGCATCGTCACCCCCGGCTTCGTCGACATCCACACCCACCTCGACGCCGCGCTGGCCTGGGACCCGATCGCCACCTCGTCGTGCTGGCACGGCGTCACCTCGGCCGTGATGGGCAACTGCGGGGTCACCTTCGCCCCCGTGCGCCCGGACGACAAGGACTACCTGGCGAAGATGATGGAGTCGGTGGAGGACATTCCGGCCGACTCGATCCTGTCCGGCTTGGCGTGGGACTGGACCACCTACGGGGAGTACCTGGCCAGCTACGAGAAGATGCCCAAGGGCATCAACGTCGGCGGGCTCGTGGGCCACTGCGCGGTGCGGTACTACGTGATGGGCCCGCGCAGCCTCGACGAGGACCCGGCCACCGCCACGGTGGACGACATCGCCCGCATGTGCGAGCTGGTCGACGAGGCCATGGCGGCGGGCGCGCTGGGGTTCTCCACCTCCCGCACCCCCGAGCACAAGGTGCCCGACGGGCGCAAGGTCCCCGGCACCTACGCCGGGCCCGACGAGCTGCTCGCCATCGCCGACGTGCTGGCCCGCCACGGCCGCGGCGTGTTCGAGGTGGCGCCCGACGCGGTGCGCGAGGGCGGCCCGGAGTTCCCCGTCGCCCGCCGTGAGCTGGCGTGGATGGAGGAGGTGTCGCGCCGGTCGGGGCGGCCGGTGAGCTACGGCCTCGCCCAGGAGCGCCCGGCGCCGGACGGGTACCAGGCCCTCCTGCGCTACACCCGCGCCGCCAACGAACGCGGCGCCCGGATTCGGCCCCAGACCACCTCGCGGCCGATCGGCATCCTCTTCGGGGTGGCCAACCGCACCCCGTACGACAAGACGCCGGCGTGGCGGGCGCTGCGGGGCCTGTCGATCGCCGAGAAGCTGGCCGTGCTGCGAGACCCCGAGCGCCGCGCCGAGCTGGTCGCCGCGGTGCGGGCCGCGCCGCCCCGGCTCTCCCCGGACGACGCGTTCTACCTCGGCCCCGACCACGTCCGCTACCAGCCCGATCCCGAGCAGTCCCTCGCCGCCCACGCCCGCCGCCGCGGCGTGGAGCCGGTTGAGGCCTTCATCGACATCGCGTTGGAGACAGGCGGGCAGGCGGCGTGGAGTTACCCGTTCCTCAACCATCAGCCCGAGGCCGTGGTCGAGATGCTCTCCGACACCAACACCGTGCTGGGCCTGGCCGACGCCGGCGCCCACGTGGGCCAGATCATGGACACCTCCCAGCCCACCTACTTCCTCACGTACTGGGTGCGGGAACGCCAGCAGTGGACGCTGGAGGACGCGATCCGGCGGATGACGTCGGACACGGCGGAGCTGTTCGGCATCGCCGACCGGGGCGTCGTCCGGCCCGGCGCGTTCGCCGACCTGAACGTGATCGACTTCGAGGGCCTGGCGCTGCCCGCCCCCGAGTACGTGTACGACCTGCCCGGCGGCGCCGGCCGCTACGTGCAGCGCTCGGTCGGCTACGAGCACACCATCGTCAACGGCCAGCCGTTCATGGAGGGCCTCGAGCACGCCGGCGCCCTGGCCGGGCGCATCCTGCGCAGCACCGACTGATGCGCATCGGCTTCGCCGTCGGGTGGTTCCCCGAGCAGGAGTGGGCGAAGGCGCTCGAACGCTGGCCGGAGCTGGCCGAGGAGATGCCCCGCGAGTACGACGGCTACGTCCGGGAGGTGCAGCAGCGCCTGCTGCGCTTCCCGGCGCCGCCGGGGATGCGCCTGTTCACGACCCCGCTCGACGTGGACGGGCTCGTTGCCCACGCCGAGGCCCACGCCGAGGCCGGCGGCGAGGGCGACCCGGGCTCCAGCGACGCCCGCGGCCAGTACGCCGCCGAGCTGCTGCGGGCCGGCAAGGGCGAGCCGTGGCCGCCGGCCCGCAACGCCCGCTGCTGGTGCGGCAGTGGGCGCAAGTACAAGGTGTGCTGCGCGCTCGTGTCGGCAGAACCGGCTCCGGCCGGCGACACTGGCGTACATGACTGACGCCAAGTCCCACTGGAACGAGGTCGGCGACAAGTTCTCAGGTCTCGGCCTCAAGCTCAAGCTCCACTACGAAGAGGCCCGCTCCGAGGAGGGCGACCGCGAGCAGGTCCAGGCGGCGGTTCGCCGCCTGGGCGACGCGGTCGAGGGCGTGTTCGAGGCGATGGGCAAGGCGGCGAAGGACCCCGCCGTCAAGGACGACGTGAAACAGGTCGGCCAGTCCCTCGCCAACGCCCTGTCGTACACGTTCTCCGAGGTCAGCGACGAGCTGCGTCGCGCGTTCAGCCGCACGAAGGCCGACGAGCCTGCTGGCGAGTCGAGCGCAGGCGGCGACACCGGCGACGCCGGCCAGGCCCCGAAGGCCGAGTCCTAGCCAAGCGGCCGGCCGGCCGTGCGCCCTGCGGCGCCCGGCCGGCTTCGCTGCGCTCAGCCGCCGGTCCCCGATCCCGGGATGCCCGTCGTCGAGAACATCGGGTGGGTCGGGCGCGCCGCTCGGGGCAGCTCAACCGTCGGCTCGGTCTCCCGCACGGCGGCCGCCTGGTACCAGCCGTCGGTCACCGGGTCGCCGAAGTTGCAGATCTCGACCACGCTGCGCAATTGCCGCTCCGGCGGCGAGAAGAAGCCGAGCTGGGTGTTGTAGAGGCAGCCGTTGAGCAGCGCGAGGCTCGTGGCGTTGTCGAGCGGGTCCTGCATCTGGCTGCGGGAGGCGACGAGCAGACGCCTCGAGCCGTCGGCGGAGAACGCCCAGATGTCGTTGTTGCCGCTGTCGGCGTAGTAGATCGTGCCGTCCGGGCCCACCTCGACGCCGTCGTTGAAGCCGAGCCCGGCGGCGAACACGTCGGGCAGCCCGGCGCGGCCGTTCTCCTCGATGGGGATGCGCACGAGCATGCCGTTGCGGGTGGGCCCGCCCGGGCCGCCGTCGGTCCCGACGAACGCGTTCCGGCCGTCGGCGTCGAGAGCGATCGTGTTCACGCCGAGGTAGCCGAACGGGACGCCGAGGCGGGACTCCCACGTGCCGGTCTGCTCGGTCCAGCCGAGCAGGGGGTCGTCGGACCACACGCCGCCGCGGCCCTGGCGGTCGAACTTCCAGATCACCCCCAACGTGAGATCGGTCACGTACACGTTGCCGGAGGCGTCGATGGCGATGTCGTCGGGGAAGCAGAGGGCCACGCCCATGCCTCGCGTGACGAACGGCGTCACGGTCCCGGATTTCGGGTCAACCCGGTAGACGCCGGTCGTGGTGTCGTCCGGGTTGCGGCAGTCGGGGTGGTCGCCGCGGAAGATGTCGACGCCGGCCGAGTTCTTGAACGCGGCAAGGATCGTGCCGTCGGACGGGTTGCGCTCGATGCCGATCAGGTCGCCCCGGACGCCGCCCCCCGGCACGTCGGCCACCTTGGTCTTCGCCCCGGAGGCCGGATCGACCCGCCAGATCTCGTTCTGCGCGAACAGCGACACGTAGAGCCCGCCGGCCCCGTCGGTGGTGAGCCCCTCGGGGAGGCCCGGCACGCCGCCGACGTTGTCGAAGGTGGCCACGGTGCGGACCGAACGCTCGGCCGGCGCGTGCGCCGGGGCTGGGCTCCCCATGAGCGCCGCGAGTCCGAGCGCGCCGAATAGAGCAGAAATCCGCTTCATGTCCCCTCTATGTGGAACGGTTTCCCGCCGACACCGTACCGACATGAAGCGCGGAGTTCTAGCGTTCGCGTGGCCACCCAGCCGCTAACGCGACGGCTGTCTCCGTTCTGAAGAGGGCAAACGCGCCGCCGACCTGCCCCGGATTTCTTTTCGCGGTCGTCGATGCTTGCATGTGCGCTCTCAGGGGTAATAACCAGCGCCGCTCCCCACCGATCAGGCGCATTACGCCCGTGCGATCACAGGAAATTGGCGCCCGTCCCACCGCGAGCAGCCGGGCGCCCCCCAACGCCCGGCTTCGCTGCGCTCAGCCTTTGAGCTCGCGGTCGAACATCACCTTGGTCCGCTCGTAGGAGCGGTTCGCGGCGGCTTCGTGGTAGGCGTCGCCGTACACGCCGAAACCGTGGTCGGCGCCGTCGTGGATCTCGGCCTCACCCTTGGCCAGCGCGTTGGTGGCGTCGATCAACGCCGTGTTCGCCGACGCGGGCTGCATCTTGTCGGCCGAGCCGAAGCCGATGTACAGCGAGCCGGTGTACGACGGGACGGCCAGGTGCGGCGAGTCCGGATCGTCGGTCGTGCAGAACGACGGGTGCAGGCCGACACCGGCCCGGAACACGTCGCCTCGGTCGCGAATCGTGCACAGCACCGAACGGGCGCCGATGCAGTAGCCGATGCAGGCCATCGCGCCGCCGCGTGCCGCCGGGTCGGACGGCAGCCACCCCAGGACCGCGCCGAGATCCTCGGCCACCTGGTCCTCGGTGGTGCCCAGCACCAGACCCATCAGCTTCTTCATGTCGTCGCCGCTGCGGCCCTGCATCTGGTACCAGGTCTCGGCGCGGTGGTAACGGTCGTGGGTGATCACGTAATAGCCCCACTCGGCGATGCGGGCCATGGTCTGCTTCGAGCCCTCGTCGAGCCCAGGGCCGTGATGGAAGAACACCACCACCGGGAACGGGCCGTCGCCGTCGGGGCGCGCCACGTGGATGCCCATCGGGCCGCTCGGCGAGGTGATCGTTTCGGTACGCGTCTGCATGGTTTCCTACTTTCGTTGGTGGTCGGCGGCTGCGTCCAAGCTGCGCGGCGGGCTCAGAGCAGCGCGCCGGCCAGCTCCGTCCATTCCGAGACCGGGAAGCCCCGCCCCGCGGTGAGCACCTGGATGCACACGTGGTCGGCGCCTGCGTCGAGGTGGGCGCGGATCCGCCCGCACACCGCGTCGGTGCTGCCCCACGCCACGATGGCGTCGACGAGACGGTCGCTCGGGGCCTTCCAGTCCGCCCAGTCCTCGTCGCCGTAGCCGAGCCGCGTGAGGTTGGCCAGGTAGCCCGGCGCCCGCAGGTAGAAGCTGATCGCCTTGCGGGCGATGTCTCGCGCCGCGCTCGGGTCGGTGGAGAGGACCACCATCTGCTCGGGCGCCAGCAGTGCGCCGGCGCCGAGGATCTCCCGGGCCGACGCCGTGTGCTCGGGCGGGGTGAGATACGGGTGGGCGCCGCCGGCGTGGCTGGCCGACAGGGCCAGCATCTTGGGGCCGAGCGCGGCCAGCACCCGGCCCGGGTCCGACGCCGGCGCCACCGAGGTGAACATCGCCTTGTCCATCGCCTCGAGGTACTGGCGCATGTAGGTGTAGGGCTTGCCGTAGTCGTGCTGGCGCACCTTCTCCACCAGCGCCGGGCTCGAGACGCCGAGGCCCAGCAGGAAGCGGTCCGGGAACGCCTCGGCGAGGGTCTTCTGGCTCGCCGCGGTGGTCATCGCGTCCCGGGCGTAGACGTTGGCGATCCCGGTGGCGACCTTCAGCGTGGTCGTGGCCGACAGCAGCAGCGTCGAGTGGACGAACGCGTCGCGGCCGGTGGCCTCGGGGATCCACACGGTGGGGAAGCCGAGCGCCTCGATCTGGCGGGCCGCGTCGGCCGCCTGCTGCCACGGATGCCCCTCGAAGGTCGAGGTCCAAAGGCCGATGCGGCCGATCTCGATGGTCATGGCGGGATCGTAGTTCCGCCCGGACGGCGGCTACGCGCCGAGCGAGTCGAGCAGGTCGGACGCGGTCTGGGCCAGCATCGGCACCCGGTCGGCGATGGTCTCCATGCGCGGGTCGGTGGACTCGCCTCGCACCCAGCGCATGTGGAGCTGCTGCACCACCACCGCCGTCTTCCACTGCGCGAACGCCTCGTACCAGCGGGCGTGGGTGCAGTCGACGCCGCTGCGCTCGGCGTACCGCTCGATCACCTCGGCCCGGGTGGGCAGGCCGATCTCGCGCAGCTTCTCCCACCTGGTCCGCCACGCGGTCGGCGGGTCGGAGGGGTCGGGCCAGTAGTTCAGCAGCGTGCCGAGATCCACGAGCGGCTCGCCGAGGGTGGTCATGTCCCAGTCGAAGATCGCGGTCACCCGGTCGGGGTCGGCTGGGTCCCACATGCAGTTGTCCAGCTTGAGGTCGTTGTGCACGAGCGACACCCGGGTGGGCGGCGCCAGCGACGCCTCGAGGCGCTGCCCGACCTCGACCATGGTCTTGGAGGGGTGGTCGCCCTCCACCAGATCCCACCGGTTGCGCCAGCCGCTCACCTGGCGGGCGACGAAGCCGTCGGGCTTGCCGAGATCGGCGAGGTCGCATGCGGCAGGGTCGACCGAGTGCAGCGCCGCCATGGCGTCGACCACGGCCAGGCCCACCCGGCGGCCGGCGTCGGGGTGGCGGGCGAGGCCCGGCGGCAGACCGTCTCGCACCACCTCGCCCTTGCGGCGGGCCATCACGAAGAAGTCGGCCCCGATCACGGCGTGATCGTCGCAGAACAGGTAGGCGCGAGGCGCAGGCGGGAACACCCGCCACAGCCGGGACAGCACCCGGTGCTCGCGGCGCATGTCGTGCGCGCCGGGGGCGAGCACGCCGAAGGGCGGACGGCGCACCACCAGCTCGAGGTCGCCGAAGCGGACGCAGTAGGTGAGGTTCGCCGAGCCGTTCGGGAACTGCAGCACGGTCATCGGCGCGTCGGGCAGCGCCAGCTCGGCGGGCAGGCCGGCCCGCAGGTGCGCCTCGAGCGCCGCCCAGTCCAGCGCTTCGCCGGGGCGGACCTCCATCAGCTCGGGCGATTCGAGCGCCGCGTCGGTCTTGTCGGTCACGCTCGCCTCCAGGTGGTCGCCACGTCCACGTGGCTGCCGATCAGCTCCCGGACGAAGCAGCCCTTCTCGGCGCGGGCCACGTCGGCGGCGAGCGCGTCGTCGGACGCGTCGCCGTCGAGCACCAGCTCCACGGCGATCTGGCGCACATACCCCTTGGCGTTGGCCTCCGCCGAGCACGACGCCCCCCGCAGGCCGGACTTGCCCAGCACCCGCAGGGACATGAGCAGGCAGCCGCACAGGCTGCCCAGGAACGCGGTGACCGGGTCGGGCTGCGCGCCCGGTCCCCCGTGGCTGGCGGCGAGGTCGAGGGACCAGGCGTGCGGCTCGGCCGACACCGCCACCGCGCTCTGGGCGAACTCGGCGCGCGCGACCGCCCGCCGGTACCCGCCCGCCCCCAGCGCCTCGCCGCCCGCCGCCATCAGGTGAACTCGATCAGCTCGACAAAGGTGCCGTCGGGGTCCTTGAAGCACACGAAGCGGGTGTTCTTCGCCATCTGCACCGGGTCGGACACGAACTCGACGCCTTCCTGCTTCAGCCGCGCCACCTCGCCGTCGAGATCGGTGCAGTAGAGGCACAGGCGGGCCATGCCGGCGTGCGCCAGGTCGGGCATGGGCGAGCCCTTCGTCTTGGGGCTCGTCCACTCGATGAGGTCGAGCCGGCAGCCCCGGCTGTTGCGGGGGTCGATCATCATGATCGCCGCCTTGCCCCGGGCGCCGGGCAGGCCTAGGCCGATGCCCATCTGCTCGCTGCCGCCCTCGGGCAGGTCGGTGACCGACTGGAAGCCCAACAGCTCGTAGAAGCGCTTGGAGCGCTCGAAGTCGGTGCAGTTGATGTTGACGTGAAAGATCGACTTGATCGGCATGCCGTCCCCTTCCCCGGGTCGCCGCGTGCGACGTTAGGCCGTGACGTTAGATCCTGCGCTGCGGATCGTAGGCCTCCACGTCGGCCGCCCGGCTGGCCGCGGCCCGGTCGGCCACCACCACCGCCGCGGCCTGGCTCACCCGCCCGGCCGGCGCCGTCGGGTCAGCCGCCAGGAGCCGGGGCAGCGCCTCGGCCTTGTCCTCCCCGGTGACCAGCCAGAGGATGCGCCGGGCCCGTTCGAGCGCGGCGTAGGTGAGCGTGAGCCGCCGCCACCCCTGGTACGGCGCCGTGAACGCCACCAGGCGATCGGCGACGAGCGCGGCGTCGCCGGGCACGAGCGACGCGGTGTGCCCGTCCACCCCGAGGCCGAGGTGCACCAGGTCGAAGCGGGCGGGCAGCAGCGCGGCGTAGGCGTCGGCCGCCCGGGTGAGGCCGGCGTCGTCCTGGCCCGGCTCCACCGGCATGGGGTGCACGGTGGCTGCGCCGGGCAGCGCCGCCAGCAGCGCGGTGAGGTTGCGCTCGGGGCTGTGCTCGGGGGCGCAGCGCTCGTCGACCTGGAACACGCGAATACGGCCCCAGTCGAGCTCCAGCGCGCCAAGCGCGGCCAGCATCGGCGCGGCGGCGGCGCCGCCCGAGAAGGCGGCGAAGGCCTCCCCTCGTTCGTCGAGGGCCTGCGCCAGCTCCGCCGCCGCCATCACCGCCGCGCGGCGCGCCGCGTCGGCCGCGCTCGCCGCCACCGTCAGCCGAACGCTCCCGCGGCTCGTCATCGCTGCGCTGTCCTTCCCATAGCTGGACCAGTAGGTGCAGTGCCCGGGTCGTGCCAGTGGCGGGTGGGCGCCAGCCGGGCGGCTTCCGCCGGGCCCCAGCCGCCCGGCTCGTAGACCCGCACCGGCGGATGGTCGGCGAGCACTGGGTCGACCACCGCCCAGGTGGCCTCCACGCCTTCTTGGTTGGCGAAGAGCAGCCGCTCGCCGGCCAGGGCGTCGCCGATCAGTCGTTCGTAGGCGGTCATCTCCAACGGGTCGTGACGGGCCACGGTGAGCTCCACCTGCTGGCCGACCATGGCCTCGCCGGGGGTCTTGCTCCACGCGCCCAGGCCGATGACGAGATCGGGGGTGAGGCGGAAGCGGAGCCAGTTCGGGTGCCGGCGGTCGTCGTCGTCCCCGCCGAAGAGGTCGATCGGCGGAGGGTGGAGCTCGACGACCACCTCGGTAGCGGTCACCGGCAGCTGCTTTCCCGCCCGGATCAGCCACGGCACCCCCGCCCAGCGCCACGAGTCGATGTGGAGCCGGACCGCCACGTAGGTCTCGGTGTCTGAGTCGGGGGCTACCCCCTCCTCGTCGCGGTAGCCGAGGAACTGGCCGCGCACCACGTCGGCTGGCCGCAGCGGGCGCATCGCCCTGAACACCTGCACCTTCTCGGCGGTGATCGCCTGCGGGTCGGCGTGGGCGGGCGGCTCCATGGCCAGGAGGCCGACCACCTGGAGCAGATGGTTCTGCACCACGTCTCGCAGCGCGCCGACCTCGTCGTAGAAGCGGCCTCGGCCCTCCACGCCGAACGCCTCGGCCATCGTGATCTGCACCGAGGCCACGTGGCGGCGGTTCCAGATCGGCTCGAGGAAGCTGTTGGCGAAGCGGAAGTAGAGCAGGTTCTGCACCGGCTCCTTGCCGAGGTAGTGGTCGATGCGGAACACGTCGTGCTCGTGGAACACGCTCTGCAGGCAGGCGTTGAGCTCGCGGGCCGAGGCGAGGTCCCGGCCGAAAGGCTTCTCCACCACCACCCGGGCGCCCTGCGAGCAGCCGGACCGGCCGAGGTTGGCGATCGTGTCGGGGAACAGGCTCGGGGGGATGGCGAGGTAGAACGCGGGATGCTGCGCGCCGCGCAGCGCCTCGCCGAGCTTGGCGTAGGACTCGTGGTCGCGGTAGTCGCCCTTCACGTAGTCGAGCAGCGACGCAAGGTGGGCGAAGGCCTGAGCGTCGATCCCGCCGCCGTACTGCTCGACCCCTTCGGCGGCGTGGCGGATGAGCTGGTCACGGTCCCAGTCGGAGCTGGCGAAGCCCACGACCGGCGAGGTGAGCCGGCCCCGCTTGGCCATCGCGTGCAGCGACGGGAAGATCTTTTTGCGGGCCAGGTCGCCGGTCGCACCGAAGAGCACCAAGGCGTCGGCGCGGCCACCGCTCACGGCGCCGGCTCCCGCCCCGCCGAATCCTGGCCCGCCGGCTCCTGCACCGCCGAAAACCGTCGCGCCGAATCGATATCGATTCGGTGCGACGGTTTCGCCGACTGATTCGGGGCCGGCGGGACCGGCGAATTCGTCGGCGGGGCCGGCTCGGCGTGGCCCCCGAAGCGGCCGCGCAGCGCGGAGAGCACCTTGTTGGCGAACTCGGCCTCGCCCCGGCTCTCGAAGCGGTCGAACACGGCGGCGGAGAGCACATGGACGGGCACGCCGGCGTCGAGGGCGGCGGCCAGGGTCCAGCGCCCCTCGCCGGAGTCGGCGACCCGCCCGCCGAATCCGTCCAACCGTGGGTCCTCGGCCAGGGCGTCGGCGGTGAGGTCGAGCAGCCACGAGCCGACGACCGAGCCCCGCCGCCAGAGCTCGGCGATCGCCGCCAGATCGAAGTCGTACTGGTACAGCTCGGGCCGGCGCAGCGGCGAGGTCTCGGCGTCGGCGGCTCGCTCGGCCCGCCCCACGCCGGCCGCGGCGAGCAGGTTCAGGCCCTCGGCGTAGGCGGCCATCAGCCCGTACTCGATGCCGTTGTGGACCATCTTGACGAAATGCCCCGCCCCGGTGGGCCCGCAGTGCAGCCAGCCGGCTTCGCCCGGCGCCGGCGGGCCCGCCCCGTACGCGGGCGTGCGCGGCGCCGCTCCCGGGCCGGGGGCGAGCGCGGTGAAGATCGGCTCGAGGCGGCTCACGGGGGCCTCGTTCCCCCCAACCATGAGGCAGTAGCCGCGCTCGAGGCCGTGCACGCCGCCCGACACGCCCACGTCGAGATAGTGGACCCCGCGCCCGGCCAAGGTCTCGGCCCGGGTCAGGTCGTCCCCGTACCAGCTGTTGCCGCCGTCCACGATCGTGTCGCCGGCCTCGAGCAGCGCCGCCACGTCGGCCAGCACCAACCCGGTGACCCCAGCCGGGACCATCAGCCACACCGTCCGCGGCCGCTCCAGCGCCGCGACCAGCTCGACCAGGCTCCCGGCGCCGGCGGCGCCGTCGGCCGCGGAGGCCGCCACCGCCGCCGGGTCCCGGTCGTAGGCCACGCAGCCGTGCCCGGCCGCCAGCAGCCGGCGCACGATGTTGGCCCCCATCCGCCCGAGTCCGACCATGCCGAGCTGCATCGAGGCCCACGCTACGCCTGGCCGCCGCCCTGCGCCGACCGACGCCGTCTTGGCTCAGCCTCGCCGGCGGAGGGCTCGGTAGCGGCTCACGAGCGCGGCGGTGGAGGAGTCGTGGGCCGCCGGCGGCGCGTCGCCGGTCAGCTCGGGGCTCAGGCGGGAGGCCAGCGCCTTGCCCAGCTCCACGCCCCACTGGTCGAAGGAGTTGACGCCCCAGATCACGCCCTGCGCGAACACCTTGTGCTCGTAGAGGGCGATCAGCTGGCCGAGCGTGAACGGGGTGAGCCGCTCGGCCAGCAGCGTCGAGCTCGGATGGTTGCCGGGGAAGCTGCGGTGGGGCGCCAGTTCGGGCGGGATCCCCTCGGCGGCCGCCTCCTCGGGCGTCTTGCCGAACGCCAGCGCCTCGGTCTGGGCGAAGAAGTTGGCCATGAGCAGGTCGTGTTGGGCGTCGTCGCCGGCGCCGGGGTTGACGAAGCCGATGAAGTCGGCCGGCACGAGCCGCGTGCCCTGGTGGAGCAGTTGGAAGTAGGCGTGCTGCCCGTTGGTGCCTGCCGTGCCCCACACGATCGGGCCGGTCGTGCCCTCGGTCGGGCTGCCGTCGAGGCGCACCGACTTGCCGTTGGACTCCATGTCGAGCTGCTGCAGGTAGTCGGGCAGGCGGGCGAGGCGCTGCGAGTAGGGCAGCACGGCCACGGTCTCGGCGCCGAACCAGTCGGTGCACCACACGCCGACCAGGGCCATCAGCACCGGCAGGCTCCGCTCGAGCGGGGCGGACCTCACATGCTCATCGATCGAGCGGAACCCGGCCAGCAGCTCCGCGAATCGGTGGGGGCCCACGGCGAGCATCACCGACAGCCCGATCGCCGAATCGACCGAGTAGCGCCCGCCGACCCAATCCCAGAACCCGAACATGTCGGCGGTGTCGATGCCGAACGAAGCGACCTCGTCGGCGTTGGTCGACACCGCCACGAAGTGCGAGGCCACCGCCGCCTCGCCGAGGGCGCCGGCCAGCCAGCGCCGCGCGGCGCGGGCGTTGGTCATGGTCTCGAGCGTCGTGAACGTCTTCGAGGCCACCACGAACAGCGTGCGCTCGGGGGCGGCGGCGGCCAGCGCGTCGGCCAGGTCGACCGGGTCCACATTGGACACGAATCGGCAGGTGAGGCCGCCCGAGCGGAAGTCGCCGAGCGCCTCGTAGACCATGGCCGGACCGAGGTCGGACCCACCGATGCCGATGTTGACGACGTGGTCGAGCCGCTCCCCGGTGGCCCCCCGCCGGGCGCCGGAGCGCACCGCGTCGGCGAAGGCCGCCATGCGGTCGAGCACGTGGTGCACGTCGGGCACCACGTTGCGCCCGTCGACCTCTACCACCGCGTCGCGTGGCGCCCGCAGCGCGGTGTGCAGCGCCGGGCGGTGCTCGGTCACGTTGATCGGCCGGCCCTCGAACATGGCCTCGAACCGCTCGCCCAGCTCACAGGCCTCGGCCAGGGCGACGAGCAGCTCGATCGTCTCGCTCGTGACCCGGTGCTTGGAGTAGTCGAGCAGCAGCCCATCGTGCTCGACGGCGAAGCGACGGCCCCGGGCCGGGTCGGCGGCGAACAGCTCCCGCAGGTGCACGCCCCGCATCGCACCGAAGTGGGCGCTCAGCGCGAGGCGGGCCGAAACGGCGCGTGAACGGTCGGTCACTGTTACAGACTCGCGCGCTGGGGGAACAACTCAGTGGCGCCCGACGTTGGGTACAAGTCATGGTAGGGCGCGCTGCAGACGACGCGCCCCCAACGAAGAGACCGAGACGCATTCCCCCCGTGCCGAAGACAGCAAAGCGTTCCGCCGAACATCATACCGAGGATCTCGTGCGCGCCTATCTCAACGAGATCGGCCGCCACGACCTCCTGACCAAGGACGACGAAGCCCGTCTCGCCCAGGCGATCGAGGCCGGCGCCGCCGCGCAGGCCGAGCTCGACTCGCCGGCCACCCTGGCCCACGCCCGTCGTGCGCAGCTGCGCCGCGCCGTGCGCGAAGGCGAAGCGGCCCGCAGCCAGTTCATCACCGCGAACCTGAGGCTGGTGGTGTCGATCGCCAAGACCTACCAGTCCTCGGGCCTGCCCCTCCTCGACCTCATCCAGGAGGGCAACCTGGGCCTCATGCACGCGGTCGAGAAGTTCGACTGGCGGCGCGGCTTCAAGTTCTCCACCTACGCCACCTGGTGGATCCGCCAGGCCATTCAGCGCGGCGTGGCCAACACCAGTCGGGTGATCCGCCTGCCGGCCGACGCGTCCGACGCGGTGGCCCGCATCCAGCGGGCCCGGGCCGAGCTCGAAGGCCACCTGGGCCGTGAACCCACCCTCGCCGAGGTCGCCGACGAGTCCCATCTGCCGATCGGCCAGGTGATCTTCCTGCACCGCTACCTGGGCGACCCGGCCAGTCTCGACGAGCCGATCGGCGAGGAGGGCGACGCCGAACGCGGCGACCTCGTGGCCGACGCGTCGGCCGAATCGCCGGCCGAGGCGGCGGTGGCCTCGCTGCTGCCCCGCGAGATCGAGCGGCTGCTCGACCGGCTCGACGAGCGCGAGCGCACGATCCTGCGCCAGCGCTACGGCCTCACCGGCGGCGGTCCCGCCACCCTGGCCGACATCGGCCAGCGGCTCGGCCTCTCCGCCGAGCGGGTGCGCCTGCTCGAGCGCCAGGCGCTGGCGAAGCTGCGCCACCCGGCCACCGGCGGCGACGCCCGGGTGCTGCTCGAAGCCGGCTGAGGCCGCCCGGCTAGACCCGGGCCCGGGCGGGGCCGCGCGCCTCGCCCGGGGCCGGGGCTCTGATTTACTCTCGGCCGGTGAACGTCGTCGTCATCTACGAAAGCCTCACAGGCAACACCCGGCGAGCCGCCGAGCTGATCGGCGGGGCGGCCAAGGCCGCCGGCGCCGAGGTGTCAGTCCGCTCGATCACCAACCTCGACCTCAACGAGCTGGCCCGGGCCGACGTGGTGTTCGTCGGCACCTGGGTCGACGGGCTGATCCTGCTCGGCCACCGCCCCGGGCGGGTCAAGCGCTTCTGGACGATGCCGGTGCTCGACGGCAAGCCCGTGGCCGCGTTCATGACCTACGCGATCAACCCCGGCGGGGCGCTGCGCAAGTTCGTGCGCGTGCTCGAGGGCGTGGGGGCCGAAGTGGTGGCCGCCCGCCAGTTCCGCCGGGACCGCGTCGAACGCGACGTCGCCCAGTTCGTGGCCGACGCATTCGGCCGAGTCCCGGTCTGAGCAGAACCTGGACCCGGACCCTGGCCCGCGCCGGCGGGGGAGCGTCGATCCGCCTACTACGTCACCGCCGACACGATCACCGCCCTGGATTCCCCGACGGCCAAGTGAGCGGGCAGCGGGCGGGGATTCTGCCGGCTGCCCGCCCGCACGCCGAACTGGCCCGCATCCCCCTCGTCACCGCCGACCAAGCCTTCACCGCCTTCCCGGTCACCACCATCTGGTGAACCCGAAACGACACGGTGCTTGAAGCTGCAGTGGCGGTGGTGAAGGTATCTCGGTCACAGCCGATCCGGCATCCGCAACGCGTTGACAGCGACGTCGCAGGCGGGAGAGGGGTGCGAGGCCCTCAACCGGCACGGCCCTCGGGACAGGCCGTTTCCTTATTCGGTGCAGGGTTCTGTGGCTTGTAGATGTGTGTTCAGTTTGTTGGCGATCCGGGTGAGATCCGTGATGTCGGTGTGGTCGAGGGGGTCGATGATCCAGCGTCGCACGCGTTGGGCGTGGGGGAGCGCGGCTTGTTCGAGGAGTTCGCGGCCTCGCGGTGTGAGCTGTGCGATGCGAGCTCGTTGGTCGGTCGGGTCGATTCGCTTGGCGACGAGGCCGGCGGCTTTGAGCCGGTTGACCCGGTGGGTGATGCAGCTCGAGGTGTCGTCGATGCGCTCGGCGAGGCCGCGTAGGCGGAGCCCGTCTGGCGCGTTGGAGAGGTGGTGGAGCATCTCGTAGTCGCGGCCGGTGATTCCGTCGTGGCGGCGGAGCGCGTTGTCGCTCAGGGTGATGATTCGCGCGGACAGTTTGATGAGGTTGACCCACGCTGCAAGCTCGTTGTCGTCGAGCCAGTCTGTGTCGTTCGGTGGTGGGTGCTGCTCCGTGTTCACCGGGCCAGCATGGCCGCTGCGGCGTCGAGGAACACGACGTCGCCTGTCAGCGTGTGTCCACGCAGCGCGGCCTCGATCAGTTTGGCGGGGTGGGCGTCCCAGCGCTGGGCGAGGCGTGCGATGGCGGCCGGGTCGGGCGTCGGCGTCGGCTCGCCGGCGCGGGCTGGGGGCTGGCCGTGCCCGTGGTGGGTGCGCGCGAACGCGGCGGCGGCGCGTGCGTGGATGGACTCGTCGACATGCTCGGCGAGCAGGAGGAACGCCATCGGCGCGGTGACTGCGTGGAGGGTGAAGATCGTCGGTTTGGCGGCGAACGCGCCGGCGCCGCGCCGAGCGGCGTCGAGCACCACGGCCAGCGGTGCAGCGGTTGTCGCGGTGTCGGCCTCGGGTTGGGGGGCGCCGGCCGGCACGAGCGCCCACGCGACCCAGGACGCGAGTCCGGCGGCGAGCTCGGCGCGGCGAGGCTGGTCATCGACGCCTTGGAGGGAGCGGACGGCGTGGGCGGTGCGGATCAGGCCGTGGAAGAGGTGCGCGTCGAGCTGGTCGACCACGAGGCGACGTGGCGTTGGACCACCTTGGGCCAGGCCTCGTCGGCGAGTTCGTGCTCGATGGTCTGGCGGTGGGCGGCCATGGGTGAGCCGGCGGGCAGGGCCGTCGGTCGGTGCTGCCCGGCCCAGGCCACGACGGCTGCGGGATCGACGCCCAGGCTGAGCAAGGCCTCGGCGCCCATGGGGACGTGCTCGGCGAAGCCGTTGGGCAGCTCCGGATTCGACCGGGCGAAACGCTCGAGCACGGTCGTCAGCGCGTCCTGGCGTTCCATACAACCACACGATACTAGAACATTCAGGTAATGTCCTTGCCGTGACCGAGGTAGCCACTCGACGGGTTGACTCGCTCGGCCCAGCCATCACAGCGGCGCCCAACGGGCCCCCGATCGCGAGCCGCCGGGCGCCCCTGCACCAGCGCCGCTGCGTGCGGAGCGAGCACGGCGAGGGGCGCCGACGACGAGCGATCTGCGACGCCGGGCGGCGCCGGGCGCACCGTGGTCCACGACCACTCGATCCGTGTGGACGCTGGCGTCTGTGGCACGAGGATCAGCAATGTGTGGGAGCAGGTGGCCAAACCGACGACCCGGCGATCCGTCCCTCGGTGATCGGAGTGCCCGCAGGATGCGTGTCCGGCGTGTTGACCTGCCGCTTGGACGGCGACGACGCGGAGCCTTGTCGGCCAAGACGATCCCGGCTGCCGCGCACCGGTTGCGGTGGGCGACCGGCATCCCGATTGCGATGTTCGACAGCGCCGTGCTGGCGCGCAACCGCGTGACGCACTCCCGCCACGGCGCCTCGGCGAGCAAACCGCGGTGCGACGGCGGCCACACGGAAGCCGAGTTCAGAGATTGCTCAGCGCCGTGAAGCCGGCAACGGCGCGCCAAGGGGCCCGAGCGGGCGCCGGGAAACAGATCTTGCCGCTGTTCCGCCCGCATCGCACGCGGGTGGCTGTGACCGTCGGCATGGTGCTGGCGGGTGCTGCGGTAGGTGTGGTCAACCCGCTGCTGATCAAACGGATCTTCGACACGGGCCTGTTCCCCCCCGGCGGCCCCGACCTCGGTCGGGTCTGGTTCCTGGCTGTGCTGATGATCGTCTTCGCGGCGCTTGGGTCGGTGCTGGGCCTCGCCCAGACGTGGCTCAGCAACCAAGTGGGCCAGCAGATCCTGCGAGAGCTGCGGGTCAAGCTGTTCGACCACCTCCAACGCCTCCCATTGGCGTTCTTCACGAGCACGCGCACCGGCGAGATCCAGAGCCGCCTCACCAACGATGTGGCCGGAGTGCAGGGTGTGCTCACATCCACGTTCAGCTCGGTGCTGTACAACGTCGTGACGTTCCTCTCCGCGCTGGTCGCGATGGTGGCGTTGTCGTGGCAGCTGACTGTGATCGCGGTGGCGACGGTGCCGCTGTTCTTTGGGCTTAGCCGCTGGGTCGGCGAGCGCCGCCGCCGGGTCGCTGCGAGCACCCAGGAGCGGATGGCCGAGCTGACGGTCGTGACCGAGGAGTCGCTGTCGGTGTCCGGTGTGCTGCTGTCCAAGGTGTACCACCGCCACCGCGATCAGCGGCTCCGCTTCGACGAGGACAACCGCCTGATGGCCGACCTACAGGTGCGCCAGCAGGTCATTTCGAACGCGTTCTTCTACGCCATCCAGGTGTTCCTCGGCGCCTCGCCGGCCATCGTCTACCTCGTCGCCGCCTACCTGCTGCGCAGCGACAGCGGTATCACGGCGGGCACGGTGGTGGCGTTCACGACGCTGCAGACGCGGCTGTACTTTCCGGTCGCGCAGCTGTTGCAGGTCTCTGTCGAGCTGCGCTCGTCGCTGGCGTACTTCGACCGAATCTTCGAGTACCTGGCCATCGAGCCGTCGATCGTGGACGCTCCCGATGCGCTCCATCCCGCCAAGGCCGACGTGGCCGGCCGGGTCGAACTGCGCAACGTTCGGTTCCGCTACGACCCGGATGGTGAGCACTGGAGCCTCGACGGCGTGTCGCTCGTGGTCGAACCAGGTCAGCTCGCGGCGCTCGTCGGGCCGTCCGGCGCCGGTAAGACGACCATCGGCTACCTGCTCGCCCGCTTGTACGAACCGGAGGCCGGCCAAGTGCTGATCGACGGGATCGACCTGCGACAGCTCTCCCACAGCGCGATCAGCGAATCGGTGGGCTTCGTCACCCAGGAGAACTACCTGTTCCACGCCACGATCGCGGAGAACCTGCGTTACGCTCGGCCCGACGCGACCGACGACGACCTCGTCGACGCCTGCCGCCAGGCGGCGATCCACGAGCGGATCAGCGAGTTCCCCGACGGCTACGCGACCGTGGTCGGCGAGCGCGGCTACCGGCTCTCGGGCGGCGAGAAGCAGCGCCTCGCGATCGCCCGAGCCATCCTGCACGACCCCAAGATCCTGATCTTGGACGAGGCCACGTCCGCCCTCGACACCACAAGCGAGCGGCTCGTGCAGGAGGCGCTCGCTCGGCTGATGGCCGGCCGCACGACGATCGCCATCGCCCACCGGCTGTCCACCATCCAAGCCGCCGCTGTCATCTACGGCATCGACGGCGGCCGCGTCGTCGAAGCCGGCACCCACGACGACCTGTTGGCAAGCGGAGGGTTGTACGCCCAGCTCTACCGGGAACAGTTCGGCGGCGGACTCGTCGAGTGCCGGACCGCCGACGGCGTGCGCCTCGTCAACGGCGCTGTCATGCCACTGCACGAAGTCAACGCCACGTAGGGATGCTCGGGCACCTGTACTGCACCAGAGCCAGTGGAGGGCCACGCGCCGCCCGGCTGCCCACTGGGAATCACGGCTGAGTTGATCGGGGGCAGCGGACCCTGGACCGACGGACGCTGACCATCGTCTTGACCTGGCGCGAGGCGGGGCCCGGATGGCCGAGAGCTTCAGCTCGACCCTCGAGCACGAACTGCTGTCCCGACAGCGGCTCACCACCAAGAACCACGCCCGCACCTCGCCATTCGGCGAGCAGTGGCGTGCTGGATTCGGGACTCATGACGAGGCGATGCGGACGACGACGGTCACGACGGCCATTGCGCCCCAGCGCGATGGCGGGAGGTGCATGGGCGATGTCCTTCGCGCGCACGTGCGTGACGACGGCGCCTGCCATCAACGCTGCCAGGCCGATACCGGCGGCAGCGCCGAGCGGGGCGACGCCGAGGCCGAGCAACAGACCTGCTGCGCCCGCGATCTCCAAGGCGCCAATGGCACGCCAGCGTGCCGCTGACACGCCAAGTGTGTCGCGCTGGGCGACTGACTGAGACGCGTTCGCCAGCTTCGACCCGCCTGCTCCGATGAAGGCAACGGCCAGCAGGATGCTGAGCACCAGGGCAGCGATGAACATGACGCTCCTCGAATAGTAGTTCCGTTCAGAACAGTAGAGACCCGCCCGGAACGATCAGTGAGAGATCAGCTGCCGGCTCACACAACAGTGCGGCGGGTTCAACGTCGGCGTCGGTGTTCATCACGAACGGTCCTCGACAGCAGACGGGTTCACGGATCGGCAAGCCGCCGAACACGAACGCGCGGCTCGGTTGAGCGGCAGTGATCTCGTGGGCGCCCGTCTCGGGATCACGTACTGCGAGCTGGCCGGACGCGATCGACATGTGACCGGCAGTCACCGAGCCGTCGAGCAGATACCATCACGAGCTCACGTGCGGGGTGAGCGAGGCGTCGAGCTCGAGATGCAGCCCCCGGGCCTGCTTGACCTCCGACACCGCATCGATCTTGAGAAAGGCCACCGTCGTGCGCCACAGATCCGATGCCTGTCCCAACGACACCTCGGCAGTGAGGACCGGACCGAAGGCGCCGCGCACCCGACCGTCATCGAACTCGACCGCGACGACGGGTGATCCGAGCCGCGGCCCTGACAGCTCCTGCGCCCGCTTGGATGACGCCTCAATCGCGTCGTCAAGAGGCCCGCCGGTCTCGACCCCGGCCGCCGGCCCGAGCCCCACTTCCGACGCGACGGCGTGGGCCAGCTCGGCGATTGGTGGTTCCAGCTCGTCGTGCACGCGGCGACCAAGTGCCTCGTAGTACCGGCGGACATCGTGTCCTCGGCCCAGATCGTTCAACCGGGCCACGATCCGCAGAGCAGCCGTTGACATCTGTGCGCCCCGTCGGTATGCCTCGGGCACCGGCCCGCCCTCGAGGAGCAGCTCCAACTTGAACGGCAGCCACTGGACCGGAACCGCTTCGTGATCGGCCACCTGGAACAGCCACCGAGCCGTCTTCCACGTCCACGGACACCCGGGATCGAAGAACAGCATCGCTGACTTCACGCCCGCTCGCTCGACTTCCAGATCGTTCTGCACGGAACCATAGTAGTTCTGCTCGGAACTAACCTGCAACCTCGGCGCCCGCTACCATCCATGAGGTGGGAGCCCAGGACACCACACGGGCCAAGCTGCCCGGGCATGACCTCGAGCTGTGGAAGGCCTTCATGCGGGTCAGTCAACTGCTGCCCTCGGCGCTCGACGATGCGCTCCGCGGCATGGGCGAGACGCTGCCGCGCTATGAGATCCTCGCCGTGCTGGCCAGCAATGCGGCCGGGCTGCGCATGAGCGAGCTCGGCCGGCTCGCGCTGGTGTCCAAACCGCGGCTATCGGTTCATGTCGGCGAGCTCCTCAACGAGGGGCTCGTTGAGCGAGGCCCTGACAAGACTGACGGACGCGCAGTCGTCGTCACGATCACCAGGGCGGGGCGCCGCCACCTCACCCGTCTGGCCCCAGACCACGTGCGCCAGGCCCGCGACCTCGTGATCGACTGCATCCCACCCGCCGACCGCCCCGTCGTGCTGCGATCGCTGGCAGCGATCCTGCTCGCCCTTGGCGACACCTGGCAGCCTGGCGCCGACACCCTGAGCGAGCGGCTTTCACCGATCCACCGCTCGGTGTCGTAGGGCTTCCGCACGACGAGGCGCTGGAACTTCGGGTGCATGTCGGTGAGAAACGTGTCGGCGACCACCCCTACACACAACTCACCCGCACACCTGGTCGCCCGAGGTGATCGCCATCCACTCCGCTAGATCGCGGCTGCGTGCTTGGTCGACCGTAGATCCCATCCCCCCAACGCCCCAACGTTCTCCAACAGGAACGGGCGCGCCGCCGACCGCTCGGCTCCAAGCGTCACCTCGCCTGCGTTTGGAAGGTCGCCGGAATACCTCGCCTATCAACTTGGTTGCAGCGTATAGTTCCGGGCGGAACAATGTACAACTCGTCGGAGGAGAACAGCCGTGCACACCATCAACCAGCTCCGCATCAACGACACCGCCGTGGTGCTGATCGATCACCAGCCTTTCGTCGCCTTCCCCGTGCGGTCAATCACCGCCGAGGAGCTCACGAACAACGTCGTCGGCTTGGCCAAGGTCGCCAAGGCGCTGGAAGTTCCCGTCGTGCTGACCACGATCGGCGCCGCAAACGGACCGCTGAACGACCCGCTGTTCACTGAGCTCTCCGCAGTGTTTCCCGAACAAGTTCCGATCGATCGCACCAACACCAACGCCTGGTCCGACCATCGCGTTGTCGACGCCGTTCGCGCGACTGGCCGACGTTAACTCGTGGTCGCCGGGCTATGGGCTTGGAAGTAAATTACGTGGTTGTTGTTTGGGTGGTGGTGGGTGGTGTGATGGTGTAGTTCCAGTCGCCGTGGAAGTCGTGGGGGGTGAGGGGGACGGCGGCGAGTTGTTTGTCGGTGATCTTGATGCCGGTGGGGTAGTGGCTGAGGCCTTGGTCGAGG
>JBJXGF010000259.1:0-6094 GCA_046153015.1 Acidimicrobiales bacterium
GAGGTTGCCCGGTAGTCCGTGGAACTTGATGGCGGTGGTCCTCCGCCTCGGTCTGCCCGGTGGGGCAGGCTCGAGGTCGTTGTACCAGTCGAACGTCGAGGAAGAGGACCACCGTCGTGTTGAAGTCTCCCATGGGCTCACGTGTTGAGCCGGGTTTGCAGTTGTTGCCGGGGATCGGGCTTGTGGATCTCAATCACCCTGCTCTGACTGAGCGTCTGGCCGGGATCGCCGCTGTGCAGCTCGAGCAGTTCCAGGCCCGCATGCGCGAGGGTCTGCTGGCTGCGTCGGTCGCGGTCGGGCTCGGGGTGCTGGGCGAGTTCCTGGCCGCCGAAGTGACCGAGAAGGCCAGCCCGAAGGGCCGGCACAACCCGAGGCGGACTGCGGTCCGGCACGGGTCGGAGCAGGCAACGGTGCCGTTGGGCGGCCGGCGGGTCCCCGTCGACAAGCCCCGACTGCGCGCCGCCGACGGCTCGGGTGAGATCCGCCTGGACACCTGGGACGCGGCGCAGGCGGTGGATCTGCTGTCTGAGCACATGGTCGCCGCCGCCCTGGCCGGGGTGTCGACCAGGAGCTACCAGCACGCAGCCCTCGAGCAGGTCGGCGACATCGCCGCCCGATCGACCGCTAAGTCGACGGTGTCGGCCCGCTTCGTGGCCGCCACCCGGGCTCGGCTCGAAGAGCTCCGCAACCGCGACCTGGGCGGGCGGCGTTGGCTGGTCGTCTACGTCGATGGCTTCGAGTTCGCCGGTCAGGTCATGGTCGGCGCGCTCGGCGTCGACGCCGAGGGCAACAAGACGCCCCTGGGCATCATCCAGGGCACCACCGAGAACAAGACCATCTGCCGGGACCTGCTCGCCCGCGCCGTCGAACGAGGCCTCGACGCCAGCAGCGGCCTGCTCTTCGTGCTCGATGGCGCCAAGGCGCTGCACGCCGCCGTGCGTGACCTCTTCGACGGCCAACCCGTCCAGATCCAGAGATGTAGACAGCACAAGACCGAAAACATCGTCGGCTACCTGCCCGCCGCCGAGAAGGGCTGGGTGCGCCGCAAACTCGCCGCCGCGTGGGCTGAACCCGATCCCGCCGAAGCCCGTGCTGGATTGCAGGAACTGGCCCGCAAGCTCGACCGGCTCAACCCCGACGCCGCCGCCTCCTTGCGCGAGGGCCTCGAGGAGACCATCACCATCAACCGGCTCGGCATCACCGGCGCCCTCAGCCGGACGCTGGCCACCACGAACCCGATCGAGTCCTCCATCGACATCGTCAAAACGCACGCCCGCAACGTAAAGAACTGGAACTCCGACCGCCGCACCCACAGCGAACGACCCGCCGACATGCGCCTCCGTTGGGCCGCCGCCGGCCTCCTCGCCGCTGAACAGCAATACCGACGGGTCAAAGGCCACCGACAACTCCCCGCCCTCGCCGCCGCCCTCCAACCACGACCGCTCGACCACACCGAAGCCGTCGCATAGGCTCACGGGCGAGAACCACCCACCCCGAAGTTCCACGGTGAGCCGGGCAACCTCCTGGTTGACCCACGATGCGTGTGGGGGTGTGTAGTGCGCTACCCAGCGGGGATGGGCCGCGAACCACGCCTTGGTGTGCTTGGACACGTGGCTCGATCCGTTGTCCATCACGACGTGAATCGTCAGGGCGGGGTCCACGCTGCGTTCGATGTCGTTGAGAAACGCGCAGAAGTTGACCGAGTCGTTCTTGCCGGGGATCGGTTCGGCCAACACCTGGCCGGAATGCACGTCGAGGGCCGCGAACAACGAGGCGGCGCCGTGGCGGACGTATTCGAACTCGCGCCGGCGGGCCCGCCCGGCCGTGGGGTTCTGGTCGGGGTGCTTGCGGGACTTGGCCTGGATGGAGGTCTTCTCATCGACGGAGAGGACCAGCGCCCGTTCCGGGGGGTTCAGGTACAGGCCGCACACGTCGCGTACCCGGTCCCAGAAGTCGGGGTCATCGCGGCGATTGAGCCAGCCCCGGACTCTGGTGAGGTCGATGTCCATCGCGCTCAGAATCCGCCACACCTGCGACACCGACACCTCAATGCCCTCCACGGCGAGCTTGGCGGCGACATCGAGATAGGTCCAGGTCGCGACCGGATCATCGGGCTCCTTGGCCGATGTCGCGATCGCCGCCATCTTCATTCGGTCGTCGTGGCCCAGACGGCGAGGCCGGCCCGGACGACCGCGATCGGCCAGGCCGTCGACACCTTCGGCCAGGAACCGTCGCCGCCACATCGACACCTGGTGCTCATCGATCCCGACGCGATCAGCGATCTGACGCAGCGGCACACCCTCGGCGCACAACAACACGATCTGGGCCCGCCGCACGACCCGTACCGGCAACGTCTGTGATCGTGCTCGCCTGCCCAGCTCGGCTCGCAGGTCGCAATTCAACTCGAGTGCGTCGACCTTGAACATCACGCCTCCTCGCCAACCAACCGGACGAGGACCAAACTACACGAATGTTATTTACGCGGTCCAGCACTAGGGGGTGTTGCCGCCGGCCTCGTCGTGGTGTCTGAGACCGCTCATAGGGACCTGCCCGTTCGATCGCTTGTTCGTAAGGTGGATGCCGGCGAAGACGCCCTCGGGTAGGCGACCAACTCGATGGAGGACAGGAGCGGATCACCGGTGATCGAACCGGAACAGGTCAACGTGTGGCTCGGCATGGACGTCGGGAAGTCCGAGCACTTCCACAGCACACTCAACGATGACGGCGAACAGCTCGCCACCGCGCCCGTGGCGAACGACGAGAGCGCGATCCGGGCGGTGATCCGAGCTGGCAAGGAGCTGGGCCGACCGCGTGTGGTGATCGACCAGCCCGGCTCGATCGCTGCGCTGGTCCTCGCCGTCGCCCGCGAGGAAGGCGTTCCAGTCGCGTACACCCTGGGGTGGTGATGCGCCGAGCCGCGCAGCTCTACCCGGGCGCAGCGAAGACCGATCCTCCGGACAGCTTCGTGCTGGCCGACACCGCACGCACCCACCGCCGCCGCATCCACTGGCTCGCCGCCAGCGACGACCTGCTGGAACAACTGCGGGTGCTGGTCGGCTTCGACAACGACCTTGCCGTCGACGTCAACCGAACCACCAACCGACTCCGCGACGCGCTCACATGGGTCGCTCCCGCCCTGGAACGAGTCCTCGATGACCGCCTCGATCCCCGCCGGTCCGGGCCGTGCTCGCCCGCTGGCCCACCCCAACGGCGCTGCGCACCGCAGGCCCGGCCCTGGCGTCGGCTGTGCCGCAAACACGCGCCCCGGGCCGGTGACCGCTTCGCCGACGACATCACCACCGCGCTGACAGCCCAGACCGTGACCGGGCCCGCCGAAGCGACCCTCGGGCGGGTCATCGCCGAGCTTGCCACCGAGCTCGAGCGGCTCTACCAGCGCCGAGCCCGCCTCGCCAGCGAGATCGAGGAGGTCTTCCTCGCCCACCCTTTCGCCCAACTGCTGATCTCGATGCCCGGGATCGGCACCAAGACCGGCGCCACCATCTCACCGAGATCGGTGACGGCTCCGCGTTCCCGACCGCCGGCCACCTCGCCGCCTATGCCGGGATCAGAGCCGCCCACACCAGGCCGCTCCTCATCAGTCGCGCACTTCAAGCCGACACGCCCACGGCGAGACAGCCTTGACAGGGCCCCACACCTTCAACCATGACAACCCCATAGGGACACCCCCCAAGGTAGGTGTTCGCCAAACCAGGTCAACCTCAGTCGAACCGTTGCTAGCCGTCACCCGCTGAGCGAGACGCCGCCACTCGGTCACTCTCCGCGGCTTCGCTATTGGATGGTGATGATGTGCAATGCCAGTTGGCTGGCGCTCGCCCCACTTCAACAGCGAAACGAAGCTCGATGCGTTCACCGTCGACGAGAGATCACGCCACCGGGAACGCAATCGTCGCCGTCTCTGCGTGTGTGTCTCCGCCGACGGACAGCACCGGTTCGCCACGGCCGAGGTTGCGGGCGAACGTCATCGTCAACGTCCACCAACCCGTCGACCGTATGGCCGGAAGGATGTAGGCGCGGGTCAGGTCCGGGTCGGCAACGATCTCGCACGGGACGGTGGTCGGGGTCGGAATCGCTGCCTGCTCGTGGACAACGAGGCCCGCCGCGTCGACGAGACGGACGACAGCGCCTGCCGTCGGGAACGTCCCGTCGAGACCTCCGAACCATGTCGCCTTGTCGGCCGCCGCGGTGCCGGTCGCAGTGCCGGCGACGATCCGCGCGGTGGCGCCAGCGGGCAGGATGCGGCCAACGAGCGCGACGAGGTGATACTCACGCCAGTGTGCGGACGCGTCCGCGGGGCGCCACTGCAACCGCCATTGGCTCAGGTCGATCGTCGTGTCGGTCATAACGTCGACGAAGTGGCCGGTGTCGGCGGCGTTGGCGGGCAGCCGGACGTCGACGATGCGGACCCCACGAGCGGACGGCTTCGGTTGCCACGCAGAGATCTCGGTCAGCGAGCTGAGCGAGAACCCTGATCCCGTCACGTTGCAGCCGGTGAGCGCGGTAGCGGTGACCGTCAACGTGTGACGGCCGGTCGTGTGAGCCGAGACATCTGAGCTCGGGCCGGTGCCGTCGCCGTGCAGCGTGACCGACCCGCCAGCGGTGAGATCGACGACGACGTCAACACCGGTGGTCGCCGCGCCGAGCTCGACGGTCAGCGTCCACGGGGCGGGAAGGCGGGCATTGATTGCGTCGCCCCTCGCCCACAGCTCGGCCGTCGTGCGCCACTGCCGGCCGCAGTACACGAAACTGCCGGTGTCCGGTGAGCCGAACTCGACCTCGGGAAACACGATCTCGTCGCGACGTTGCGGAGCCGTGGGGTTCGTCCGTGCCTGGAGGGTAATCCGGTCCCAGTTGACGGGTTCGTCGCTCTCGAGCAGGAACGCGCCGTCGACGATCGTGATCTCGACCCCCGTCGGCCTGTTCCGGGTGGGGCTGATCCCGGATTTCGCGGCGGCGGCCGCGAATGCCGTCCGTCGCGCGTTGTCGAGGCCTGCCTTCGCGACAAGGAGGACCTGACGTGTGTCGTTAAGCGTGTCGAACTGGTCGAATGTCGGCTTCCCGACTTCCACGTTCTGCGCTGCGGCAGCGACCGCTGTCCGTGCGGCTACGACCGCACCCTCAGCGGTTGTGAGCCCTGCCCGGAGCACGGTTGCGTCGAGCGACCCGGCGGAGGCCGCGGTGCGGACGCCGGTGAATTGAGCGAGATGGTGGACGAACGTCGCGTAGCGAGAGGTGACGAAGTCGAACCGGTACAACGGCGTGGTCTGTGTGCCCAGCACTCCGGTGTGGAGGTTGGCGGGTTTGAGAAGCTCGCCGGCACCGGCATGCATCGCTTCGTTGCGTGGCACCGATATCGTGTCGATCGACGCGCACGGCTCTGTGCCGTCACTGTGCAATGTCGATAGCCAATCGATCTCTTCGACGGTGAGCGCGAGCTCCGGTCCGCGACCCCGACTGGCAGTGTCGTTCGTCATGCGCAACACGAGGCGACGACGAAAAGAAGGGTTGCGGGGGAGGCGTGGGCCTCCCCCGCACCCAGCTATTAGTCCTGGCGGACAGCCACCCACCGCTCGCCTTGGCACTCGTACTGGTAGCCGTCATGCACGTAGATTGCACCGTCGCTGTACCGGTCCCCGGCCCAGTAGCAATCCGCCTTGGGGTCAGTCGGCGCAGTAATCGTTCGGCTCCCCGCGGGTGCCGGAGCCGCAGACGCAACGCCTGGCGCAACTACGGCGCTCGCTGCAAGTGCTGCCAATGTCGCGAACATGATCTTGCGCATGTCGTGTCCCTTCGGTGTGGTCGTTGTGGAACGTGATCAGTGTCCGCTTCGACCAGGCTGCTTCGATACCGGGAGCACCCTGTACCGCACCCGGTATCTGACCCGGATATTGCAGCCGGTGGGGGGTGATCGGCTGGATTGACGCGACAAGTGCTCCGCTGCCTAGTCCTCTGGAAGGTTGATCAGCTAAGTATTTGGTGTGGTCAGGAATTTTGGGTGGGTGGGGCGCGTTCTGTCAGGTACGCCCTGATAGAAGGAGTTCCTGATGGCCCGTGCTGGACGTCGTACTGTCGAGAT
>JBJXGF010000263.1:0-5399 GCA_046153015.1 Acidimicrobiales bacterium
GATATCGATTCGGTGCGACGCATTCGGTGGCGCATTCGGCGACGGCTGGCCGCTGCGGACTCGGCCGGGCTGGGCGGGGTCCGGCGCGACGAATCCGGTCGCCGCCGGGCGTTTCGGCGGCGGCATCGGCCGTGGGGCCGTGTGCAGCGGGCCCAGGTGTGATGTGCTGTCGACCGGTGAGCGCATGCCCCGCCGACTGCCCACGCTGATCGGTTCGCCCGCCGCCCCCGGCGTCGACGGCGGGCCCGCGCCCGAACCGACGGCGACGGTGCCTCCGCTGCTCCCCGTCCTGCGCTCGGCGCGGGGCGCGGCGGCGGTCGTTGCGCTGCTGTACTGGCTCGGCGCGGAGGCGGCCTGGGGCGTTTTCGGCGCCGACGCCGGCCTGGCCTTCTTCCCCCCGGCCGGGATCACCCTCGCCGCGCTGGCCCTCAGCCCTCGGCGCCGATGGCCGGCGCTGCTGGCCACCATCGCCGCCGTGGAGCTGGTGGTCGATCTGCGTCACAGCCAGGCCGTCGGCGTCGCCGCCGGGTACACCCTGGCCAACGTCGTCGAGCCGCTGGTCGGCGCCTCGCTGCTGCGCGAGCTGGCGCGTCGCCAAGGCGGGGCGGTCGCCGCCCTCGGGGACCGGGCCGGGATGGGCCGCTTCCTGGTCGCCGCCATGGGCGCGGGGCCGATCGCCGCCGCGCTGGTGGGCGCCTCGGTGAAGGCCGTCGAGTCTCCGGCCACGCAGTGGCTGGCCAACGCCGCCCAGTGGTGGGCCGGCGACGCGCTCGGTGTGCTGATCTTCGGCGCACCGATCCTCGTGGCCGCCCACGTCGACCTGCGCCGCGCCCTGACGCCGTTCTGGGAGGCCGCGCTGCTGGCGGCCGGGGCGACCGCAGCGAGCGTGCTGGTGTTCATGGTGTGGGAGATCCCGCTCGTCTACCTCATGCTCCCGCTGATCCTCTGGGCCGCCTTCCGCTTCGGCGCCCCCGGCGTGAGCATCCTCGGCCTGATCATGGCCACGATCGCCGACGTGGCCACCGCCCGGGGCGTCGGGCCGTTCGCGGCGATGGAGCACACCACTCCGCAGGTGCAGCTCGGGCTGGCCAAGCTCTTCCTCCTGGCCACCGTGTTGACCGGATGGTTCTTCGCCATCGAGGTCGGCGCCCGGCTGGGCGCCGTCGCCGACCGCCAGCGAGAACGGGAGGCCCGGCTCTTCGCCGAACGCGGCAACCTCCTCGGCCGCCTGAAGGACGGCCTGAACGCCGCGGCCGACCTGCGGGGCGTGCTGCGCGCCGCCGAGGAGCACCTGCGGGGCCAGCTCGGCGTCGACGCGTTGGTGGTGGTGCAGCCCGACCCGGCCGACGCGCCGCTGCGCGCCCTCTGGGCGCCGGCGACGCCTCCCGAGCTGCGCCAGCGCAGCGAGTCGCCCGAAGGCGCCGAGGCGCTCCTCGCGCTGGCCGCGGCGGGGCGAACCGAACCGGCGTGGGCCGAGGCGGCGACCGGTGCGGTGGCCGCGCTGGGCCCCGAGGCCGCCGCCGCCCTCCCCCTCGAGGTGGGCCCTCGCCGCCTCGGCGTGCTGCTGGCGTTGTGGTCGGCGCCGCAGCGCCTGAGCGACTGGGAGCGCACCTACCTGCACGACGCGGCCGAGGCCATCGCCCAGGCGCTCGAGCGCGCCCGGCTCCTCGAGGCCGAGCGGGCGGGCTCGGCCCGCCTGCAGGCGCTGCAGGCGGTGACGGCCCGCTTGGCCGGCGCCGACACCGTCGCCGAGATCAACGCCGCGGTGGTGACCCACGTGATGGCCGCGCTCGACGCCCGGGGCGGTGGTCTCGGGCTCCTGGCCCCGGGGGGCGACCGCTGGAGCGGGGTGGCCGGTGTGGGCTACGACGCCCCGGTGCTCGACGCCTGGGCCGCGTTGGCGCTGGGCGGCGGCTCGCCCAGCGCCGACGCCCTCCGGTCCCGCCAACCGGTCTTCGTCGACTCGCCCGACGAGCTCGCCCGGCGTTACCCGGCGGTCGCTCCGCTCGCGCCCCCGGCGGGCGACCGCGCCTGGGCGTCGCTGCCCCTCATGATCGGGGGCCGAGTGGCGGGCGTGCTGTTCTTCGGCTTCAAACGCACCCGGCGCTTCACCCCCGAAGACAAGGCCTTCCTCGCCGCGGTGGCCGACCAGTGTGCGCAGGCGCTCGAACGGGCCCAGCTCCGGGAATCGGAGCACGCCGCCGTGGTGGAGCTGCAGCGCAGCCTGCTCACGCAGTCGCTCCAGGCCAGCGACGAGGTGTCGCTCGCGGCGCGGTACCGGCCGGCGTCGTCGCCGCTCAAGGTGGGCGGCGACTGGTACGACGCGCTGCGCGGCCCCGACGGGACCGTGACCCTTATCGTGGGCGACGTGACCGGCGGGGGCCTGCACGCCGCCCTGACCATGAGCCGGCTGCGCAGCGCGGCCCGGGCTCTGGCCGCCCGCCTCTCGCCGGCCGAGCTGCTGACCGAGCTGGACCGCTACACCGAGGCCGACCCCGACGCCTGGTGCACGACCGTGCTCTGCGCTCGGGTCGGCGACCACGAGCTGCGCTACGCCGCGGCGGGGCACCCTCCGGCGCTGCTGCGCCGCGGGCAGGGAGTGGAGCTGCTGAACGGGGGCCGATCGGCGCCGCTCGGCGTCGCCCGCAGCCCCCGCCCGGAGGCGAGCGCGCCCTTCGAGCCCGGCGATCTGCTGCTGCTCTACACCGACGGGCTCATCGAGCGCCGCGGCGAGGTGCTCGACGTCGGGATCGTGCGTCTCGCGGACGCGTTGCGCGCCGCCGAGCTGACGAGGCCCGACTGGTGCGACGCGCTGATCGACTGCTGCCTCGCCGGCGCCGGCCAGGCCGACGACCTCGCCGTGCTGGCGGCGCAGCGCCGCGCCCCCACCGATCGATGACAACTCGCGCTTGGCCGTCGGGTCAGCGGGGGCCGCGCCGTTCGCCGGTCTCGGGGAGCTCGGCGCCGACCCCGGCGTCGTCCGCGCCGAACTCGGGCCGCCGGGAGGCGACGTCCTCGGCGCGCCGGTCAGCCCTGCTCGTGCTGGGCGTGGTGCTCCTCGGCCTCGGTGCTGCGCTCCCGGAACCGGCGCTCGGCCTCGGTCACGTCGCCGCCGGTCTCGTCGAGCAGCTCGTCGATCAGCTCGTCGTCGCGCTGCACCCGCTGGCCGAACCAGTCGTCGACCGTGCTGTTCTCCGGTTCGCGGATCGGCTCGGTCCCGTTGGTCGTCTGGTTGGTCTGGTCCTCTGTCATAGCCCGGATCCCTACCCTCGACCTGGCGAGGCGATCCCTGCGTTTCGGATCGAGCGGCCGCGGGTATGAGCAACTCACCCGATAGCCGTTCGCGGTCCGGCGGCTTTGCTGCCGCGGACCCTTCCTGCAGCGGGGCGTGACCGCCCCCTCTCGGCAGGCGGAGCGCGCTGGGCGCCTGCCGAGGCACACGACATCGAGGAGAGCACATGCGCGTTGGCCTGATCGCCCCACCCTGGCTACCCGTCCCGCCCCCGGCGTACGGCGGCAGCGAGGTGGTGATCGATCTGCTGGCGCGTGGGCTCCAGGACGCAGGTCATGACGTGGTGCTCTTCGCCCACGCCGCCAGCACCTGCGACGTGACGCTGCGGAGCGCCTTCTCGGAGAAGGCGGAGCTGCCGATCGGCAACTGCGCCCACGAGCTCCACCACGCGCTGGCCGCGTACGACGCGCTGAGCGACGTCGACGTGATCCACGATCACACCCTGGCCGGCCCGCTGCTCGCCAAGGCGCATCTCACCTCCCCGGCGCCGGCGGTGGTGACCACCAACCACGGCCCCTTCAACGACGTGCTCGGCCCGATCTACTCCGCGGTCGCCGACCGGCTGCCGATCGTGGCGATCTCGGAGTCCCAGGCGGCGCCGTTCGGCCGCCATCGGGTAGCGAGGGTGATCCACCACGGGCTGAACGTCGAGGAGTTCCCGTTCGGCCAGGGCGACGGCGGGTACGTGCTCTTCCTCGGGCGCATGGCGCCGGAGAAGGGCGTGCACCTGGCCGTGCGGGCGGCGCGCCGCGCCGGCGCTCGCCTCGTGGTGGCGGCGAAGATGCGCGAGCCGGCCGAGCGGAGCTTCTTCGCCCAGGAGGTGGAGCCGTTCCTCGGCGGCGGGGTGGAGTACATCGGCGAGGCCGACGCGAGCGCGAAACGGCGGCTGCTGGCCGGCGCGTCGGCGCTGCTGAACCCGATCTGCTGGGAGGAGCCGTTCGGGATGGTGATGATCGAGTCGCTGGCGTGCGGCACGCCGGTGATCGTCACCCGCCGGGGCGCGGCGCCCGAGATCGTGGAGCACGGCGTCACCGGGTTCATCTGCGACGACGAGCACGACCTGGGCTCGGCGCTGACGGCGGCGGCGGGCCTGGACCGCCGGCGCTGCCGCGCCTCGGTCGTCGAGCGCTTCTCCGCGCAGCGCATGGTCGCAGCCCACGTCGAGCTGTACACCGATGTGTTGGAGGGCCGCGTGCTGGAGGGCCGCTCCCTGTCCCACCGGCTGCGGCCGCCGCTCGGAGCATTGACGCTGGCGCGAGGCGCAGCGGGCTGAGGCTCGCGGGCGCGGCGCCCCTGGCTCAGCGGCGCTCGACCGGCTCCGCGAGGCCGTGGCTGACCAGCCAGCCCGAGCCGCCGTAGGAGTCGGGCAGGGCGCGGACGGTGTAGTCGTGGCCGCGCAGGATCTCGTCGATCGCGTCGCGCTTGGCGGCCAGCGCCGCCGCGTCGCCGTCGTCGACCTCGTAGAGCACGACGGGCCGGTGCTCGCCCAGCGTGCGGGTCATCCCGGCCAGCACGGCCGTCTCGGCGCCCTCCACGTCGATCTTCACCACGTCGGGCGGGCGGGCGCCGGCGGCCACGAAATCGTCGACCGAGACGGTTTCGACCCGGAGCTGGCCCGCCGCATCGGGGGGCCGCCCGGCCAGCTCGAGGGCATGACCGCCCGAGTACTCGGCCAACCAGAGCTCGGAGAAGCCGCTGGAGCTGCTCACTGCCCGGCCCACCAGCACGGCGTTGGCCAGGCCGTTGACGGCGAGGTTGTGAACGAGCACCGCGGCGTTGTCGGGCGCCGGCTCGAAGGAGTACACCACGCCGGCCGATCCGACGGCGCGGGCGCACAGCAGCGTGAAGAACCCGATGTTGGCGCCGATGTCGTAGACGGTGAGGCCCGGCCGCAGCGCCGCCAGCAGCGCCTCTTGGACCGGGACCTCGTTCACGCCGAGGGCGTAGTCGGGGTTGGAGCGGCCCGGGTTGACCACGAGCCCGGCGGCGGGGCCGGTGCGCACCCGCACGTCGCGCCCCGCCAAACCCCGGCGGGCCCAGCGCCGCAGCGGCGTCGGGCTGAGCCGCACCAACGCGTCGACCGGGGCGAGGGCGGCGCTGCGCTGTG
>JBJXGF010000271.1:0-15558 GCA_046153015.1 Acidimicrobiales bacterium
CGCGCTGGCGCCGGCCGCCCTCGCCGCCGCGGAGCAGGAGGGCCTGAGCGGCGCCGACCGCGAGGTGTTCTGGGGCGCGTATGCGCAGGCGGAGCTCCTCGGCCAGGCGCTGCGCCAGGCCAGCGCCCGCCCCGGCGGCTTGACCCGCACCAACCTGCTGCTGTCGCTCTGGACGCTCGATGTGGAGCACCCCGCCATGCCGGGCGTGCGGGTCCACACCAACGGCGCGGCGACGCCTTCGTCGTGGAGGGCGGCGTGCTCGTCGTCCAGGACGGCGAGGCGCTCACGCCGCTGTCCGCCGCCGACGCCGACGGGCTGACCTCCGCCTGCCAAGGCAGCGAGCTGGGAACCTGCTGAGCGCCGCCGGCCCCGACCCGCGCCCTAGGCGGTGACGGGGCGGGCCGGTGCGGCCGCCGCCGCGAAGGCCAGCACGGCCAGCCCGGAGAGGGCGGTGAGCGCGCCGGCGGCGGCGAACGCGAGGCTGGCTCGGCGGTCGTAGAGGCCCGACCAGAAGATCGGCGCCAGCGAGATGCCGAGGAAGCGGAACGAGTTCACCGCCGACACCGCCCCGGCCCGGTTCGCCGGCAGGATCGACACGGTCAGCTCCTGGTGGGCGACCATGTACAGGGCGATCACCGCGCCGGTGAGGGCCCAGCTCGACGCCAGCAGCCAGCCGGCGCCGACGACGCCGGTGGCGACCACCAGCGCCGCGCCGCCCAGGGCGCTGAGCGCGGCGCCGCGCACCGCGCCGATCTGGCCGAGGCGGCGTCCCCAGATCGAGCTGGTGGCCAGGCCGGCCACGCCGTTGCCGAGCAGGATGAAGCCCGCGCCCGACGCGCCGAAGCCGAACTCGTCGCGGGCGCGCCCGGCAATGAGGAACGCCACGCCCAGGCAGCCGGCCGAGGAGGCGAACGAGGACACCGCGAGCAGGCCCAACCGGGCGGTGAGCAGCGGCCGCCACGGGGGCGCGGCGGCGGCCCGGCGCGGCTCGCCGCGCGGCGGTGCGAACGCGAGGACGACCCCGGCGAAGGAGACGGCGACGAAGCCGTAGCGCCAGTCGAGCTCGCCGGCGATGCCCCCGATCGCCGGCGCCAGCGACGAGCCGGCCATCTGGAAGCTGACGAACGTGCCGAGCGAGGCGCCGAGGCGGCCTTCCCCCACCTCCTCGGCCAGCCCGGCGACGAGCAGCGGGGTGATGAACGCGTTGGCGACGCCCTGGCCGCCCCGGCCGAGCAGCAGCACCTCCAGGCTGGGCGCCGCGGCGCACACGAGCGACGACGCGGCCGACAGCAGGTACGCGGCGCGCACCGTGCGCCGCCGGCCCCAGCGCTCGCCCAGCGTGCCGGAGAACAACAGGAAGAACGCGAACGGGATGAAGTAGGCGGTGATCGAACCCGCCGCCTGACCCCGGGTGGTGTCGAAGGTGTCGCTCAGCTCGTCGAGCATCGGCGCCACCAACGCCCCGCCGAAGGGGCCGAGCAGCGCGCCGGCGTAGAACGCGGCGTGGCGGAGCCGGCTGGCGCCCATCGCGTCTGTCTAGCAGGACGCGCTGGCTCGGCCGCCGGGCCGGCTAGCTTCCCCGGCCGTGGACGCTCAACGACATCAAGGCCGGGTCGCCGTCGTGACCGGCGCCGGCTCGGGCATCGGCATGGCCACCGCGCTGCGCCTGGCGCAGGAGGGCGCCGCCGTCGTCGGCTGCGACGTGAACGAGGCGGGGCTGGGCGAGACCCTCGCCAAGATCCAGGCGGCGGGCAAGGACGCGTTCTTCACGGTGGCCGACATCACCGTCCAGGCCGACGTGGACCGGCTGGTCGACCACGCCGTCGCCGCCCACGGCCGCCTCGACCTGCTGGCCAACGTGGCCGGCATCAACGACTGGTTCCTGCCCGCCCACGAGCTCGACGACGAGACCTGGACCCGGGTGATGGCCGTCAACGTCACCGGCGTGATGATGCTGTGCCGCAAGGCGCTGCCCACGATGATGGCGCAGCACCGCGGCGCGATCGTCAACATCGCGTCGATCGCCGGTCTGGGCGGGGGCGCCTCCGGCCTGGCGTACACCACCTCCAAGCACGCCGTGGTGGGCATCACCCGCTCGATCGCGTGGACGTACCAGACCGAGGGCATCCGGGCCAACGCCATCTGCCCGGGGGCGGTGCAGACCAACATCGGGACCACCTCCAAGCCGCGCAGCCGCTGGGGTCTCGAGCGCCTGAAGAAGCAGCACGCGCTGAGCGAGCGCACCGCCGATCCCGACGAGATCGCCGCGCTGCTGTCCTGGCTCGGCTCCGACGAGGCGTCCAACCTCAACGGAGCGATCATCACCGCCGACGGCGGCTGGACCGCCGGGTAGCCAGAGTCGTTTTCCCCGAATCACGGGCCCCAGAGCAGGCTTAGGGCGTAAGGTTGGCCCGGTTTTGTCCCCGCCTCCGGAGCGACCCGCCGTGCTCGAACGCTTAGCCCGCACCTCGTACCGCCGCCGTCGTGCCGTCCTCGGGCTGTGGCTGCTCCTCCTGGTGGTCCTGGGCGCCGTGCAGGGCGGGCTCGGTTCGGCCTTCCGCACCGAGTTCCGCCTCCCCAACACCGAGAGCCGCCGCGGCTTCGAGATCCTCGAGGAGCACTTCGACGCCGGCGGCGGCGACAGCGGCACGGTGGTGTTCCGCGCCGAGCAGGGCGTGAACGACCCGGCGGTCAAAGCGGCGATGACCCAGATGTTCGAGGGCGTGGCGCGGCTCGAGAACGTCGCGAAGGTCACCTCGCCGTATACCGAGGAGGGCGCGCAGCAGATCGCCTCGCAGGGCCCGCAGGCCGACAAGGTGGCCTACGCCACGGTGGACCTGGTGGGAGGCCTGAACCAGCAGGAGTTCCTCGACGCCGCGAAGGGCGCGCGGGACCTGATCCCCGCCCAACCGGCCGGGGTGCAGGTGGAGCTGGGCGGCCAGGTGTTCGCCGAGTTCGAGCCGCCGTCCTCGGAGGTGCTCGGCCTGGCCTTCGCCATCTTCATCCTGCTCATCGCGTTCGGCTCGGTGCTGGCCATGGGCCTGCCGATCGGCGTGGCCCTCTTCGGCATCGGCACCGGCGTGTCGCTGCTCACCCTCTCCAGCCATCTGCTCTCGATGCCCGACTTCACCACCACGCTGTCGGTGATGATCGGCCTCGGGGTGGGCATCGACTACGCGCTGTTCATCGTCACCCGCTACCGGGAGGCGGTGCACAGCGGGCACGGCTACGAGGACGCCACCGTGCTCGCCATCGGCACCGCCGGGCGGGCGGTGCTCTTCGCCGGCATCACCGTGGTGATCTCGCTGCTCGGCATGATCCTGATGGGCCTGTCGTTCGTGCGCGGCCTCGCCATCGGCGCCTCGGTCACCGTGCTGATGGTGATGGCCGCCTCGGTCACGCTGCTGCCGGCGCTGTTGGGCTTCGCCAAGGCGCGGGTGGAGGTCACCCGCTATCGCGGTCTGATCGCGGTGATCTTCGTGGCCGTCGCCCTCATGTTCGTAGGCTTCAAGCTCCCCGCGGTCGGCCTGCCGTTCCTCGTGCTCGCGGCGCTGACCGTGGCGCTGGGCTTCGCGCTCTCCCCGCTGCGCAAGGAGGTTCCGCGCCGGGCGGCCAAGCCGGTGCGCGAGACCTTCTGGTACCGCTGGAGCCGGTTGGTGCAGCACCGCCCGTGGCCGATGATGCTGCTCGGGCTGGGCTCGCTGCTGCTGCTCGCGTACCCCGTGCTCAACCTGCGCCTCGGCTTCTCCGACGACGGCAACTACCCGGAGGACACCTCCACCCGCAAGGCGTATGACCTGCTGGCCGACGGCTTCGGGCCGGGGTTCAACGGCCCGCTGCTCATCACCGCCGAGCTGCCCGCCGGCACGAGCCTCGAGTCGCTGGCGCCGATCTCGGAGGCCCTCGCGGCCACGCCCGGCGTGGTGTTCGCCTCGCCGGCCGTGCCGAACGACCCGAACCAGCCCACCGCGGCCTTGTGGCGGGCGATCCCGTCCACCTCGCCCCAGGACCAGGCCACCAACGACCTCATCCACGAGCTGCGGGCCGAGGTGATCCCCGCCGCCGCGGCCGGCGCCGGGGTGCGGCCGGCGCTCACGGGTCAGGTGGCGGCGGGCATCGACTTCGCCGACTACCTCGGGGGCCGCATGCCGCTCTTCTTCGGCGCCGTGCTCGGCCTGTCGTTCCTCCTGCTCATGGCCGTGTTCCGGTCGGTGCTGGTGCCGCTCAAGGCGGTGATCGTGAACCTGCTCTCGATCGGCGCCGCCTACGGCGTGGTCGTGGCGGTGTTCCAGTACGGCTGGGCGAAGGACCTGGTCGGCATCGGCAAGGGCGGCCCCATCGAGGCGTGGGCGCCGATGATGATGTTCGCCATCGTGTTCGGCCTCTCGATGGACTACGAGGTGTTCCTCCTCTCCCGGATGCGCGAGGAGTGGGACCGCACCGGCGACAACGCCATCGCGGTGGCCGACGGCCTGGCCGCCACGGCCCGGGTGATCACCGCCGCCGCGGCGATCATGGTGTTCGTGTTCGGCAGCTTCCTGCTCGAGGCGAACCGCCAGATCAAGCTGTTCGGGTTGGGGCTGGCCATGGCGGTGCTGCTCGACGCCACGATCGTGAGGATGGTGCTGGTGCCGGCCACGATGGAGCTGCTCGGCAGCCGCAACTGGTGGATGCCGGCCTGGCTCGACCGGCTCATCCCCAAGCTCAACGTGGAGGGCGCCCCCGAACCGGCGCCCGCCCTCGCGACCGAGCACGCACCGGTCGACTGAGCGAAGCGAAGCCGACCGACCGAGCGCCAGCGAGCCGGGCGGGGATGGGGTCTGGGGGCGCAGCCCCCAGCGACAATCAGCGCACCACCGCCTGGGCCTCCCGCACCTCCACCACGCGGCTGAGCGGCGCCTCGAGCGGGGCGAGCTCGTAGCGCTCCCCGCCGTTCACCACGTAGGACACCGCCAGCTCCACCACGGCGCTCACCTCCGCCGCGGCGCCGTCCCCCTCGCCGCGCCGGGTGAACACCATCCGGGCGGCGTCGCCCTCGGCGTCGCCCAGGCTGGCGGCGCGCCGCGCCTCACCGTCGGGGAAGCGCCAGCGGACCTCGCGCAGCTCGATCGTCGCCTGCAGCTCCACGCCGGCCAGCTCCGCAGCGACCACCACCGGCCGGCCGTCCCAGCCCTGCACCCAGAACCGGGCCGGCCGGCCCACCAGCGCGAAGGTCGGCGGGCTCATCGCGATGCTCAGCCCGCCCGGGCCGCCCTCGCGCACCAGCCGCTCGGCGCTCAGCTCGGCCAGGCGGCGGGCAGCGCCGTCGAGGTCGAGGGCCTCGGCCGGGCGGTACCACCCCATGCGGAGCGTGTCGGGGGCGTTGCTGCAGTAGCCGGCCCAGAACCGGTAGCCCTCGCCGTCGGGCCGCTCGGGCACGAGCTGGTCGAACGCGGCGTCGCCGGCCGCCCGCTCGGAGTAGGCGCACACCGCGCCCTGACGGCGCTGTCCGGCGGGCACGTGGTGGGCCACGTCGCGCCGGCCCGCCCGCCACAGCTCGACCCGGGCCTGCTGGCCGGCGCCAGTGACCTCGAAGCCGGCCACCTCGCCCTCGGCGGCCGCGGCCGGCCCGAGGGGTCCGGCGGCCAACGCAGCGGCGGCAAGGGCGGCGAGGAGCCGAGGCGGGCGCATGGGCGGGGACCGTAGGCGCCCGGCCCCCGACCGGCGAGGGGACGATCCGCCGCCGCCGGCCCGGTCAGGAGGCGGGCGGCGTGCGCGGCGAGCGGGCGGGGTCGGCCCCCGCGTTGCGGGCGGCCCGTTCGGCGCGGGCGCGCCGCCCGAAGCGCCTCGTGCGACGAGTGACCAGCGCGGAGCTGACCACCTCGTGACGGCGGACGTAGGTGGAGACGAAGGCCTGCGTGGTGGCGGCGATGGGCAGGGCCAGCAGGGCGCCGATCGGGCCGAGGATGGCGGCGCCGGCGATGACCGAGCCGAACGCGACCGCGGCGTGGATCTCCATCGTGCTCGCCGTGATGCGCGGCGCCAGCAGGTAGTTCTCGAGCTGCTGGTAGATGACGATCACCACCAGCACCCACGGGGCGGACACTGGGCGTTCGACCACCGCGATCAGCAGCGGCAGCACGCCGGCCAGGTAGGTGCCGATGACCGGCACGAACTGGGATATCACCCCGACCCAGAGGGCCAGCGGCAGGGGAGAGGGCACCCCGATGGCGGCGAAGGCCAGGCTGTGGAACAGCGTGGAGAGCAGCGCCAGCAGCGCCCGCGACACGATGTAGCCGCCGGTCTTCTCGATGCCGATCTCCCACACCCGGAGCAGCTCTCGCTGGCGGTCGGGGGGGAACATCGAGCAGATCGTGCGGCGCAGGCGGGGCCCGTCGGCCACCAGGTAGAACGTGAACAGGAGCACGGTGAGCGCCTGGAAGAGGAGGGCGAGGACCCGCGCGCCGATGTCGTAGATGTTGCCGGCGAGGTTGGTGGCCAGGCGCCCGAGCGAGCCGCCCTCCTGGAACTGCGCGATGAGGTCCTCGGTGTTGATGTTGGCGTCGAAGGTGCGGTTGGCCCAGTCCTGCGCCGACTGGATGTAGCGCGGTCCCTTGTCGATCAGGTTCACCACCTGCTCGTTCACCAGCGTGGCCATGGCGTAGCCGAACAGCGCCAGCAGCGCGGTGAGCCCCACGAACGAGAGCAGCACGCCCACCCCGCGGCGGATGCCGAGCGATTCGAGGCGGTTCACGACCGGCTCGAGCGCGAACGAGAGCACGAGCGACACGAGCAGGATCACGATGAGGCTCTGGAGCCGCGCCAGGAGCCAGAACGCGGCGAAGACCCCGACCCCGGACAGCCAGAACAGCGCGATGGCCCGCCGAGCCCAGGGCGGCGTCGTGACGCGGACGGCCTCGTCCCGCTCCGGTTCGGCCTGGCGCTCGAGGGCAGCCGCCGGCGGCGCTGCAGCGCGCTCCTGGCCGTCGTTCATTCCCTCACCTCGGCTCGACTTTACCGCGGCGGCGCAGGGCGGCGGGCCGCCGCCTCAGGCCACGAGCGACAGGCCCGGCGCGCCGGCGGGCAGGCGCCCCGCGTCGGCCCGCCGGCGGATCTCCAGGCGGCCCTCGGGGCACTCGCCGGCGAAGGGGCACCAGCCGCAGAGGGGCCCGGGCCGGGCCGGGAACTGGTCGGCGGCGCAGGCCCGGTTGAGCGCCTCCCACGTGGCGGCCAGGCCGGCGACGGCGCCCTCCACCGCGTCGGGCTCGGCGGCGGCGCTGATGACGGTGGCGCCGAGGTACACGAGCCGGGAGCGCACCGGGGCCTCGCCGGTGACCGCGGCGACCGCCGCCGCGTAGAGCAGCACCTGCGCCAGCCGGGGGGCGGCGAAGTTGGGGTGGGGCGGCCGGCCCGACTTGTAGTCGGTGACCACCAGCCCCTCCGGCGTGCGGTCCAGCCGGTCGACAACGCCGAGGAAGGGAACCCCGGCCAGCACCGCCTCCACCTTGTGCTCGGTGGCCGCGACCGCCACCGCCGCTGGGTCCTCCAGCTTCCACAACCCCTCGATAGCCCGCCAGGCCCGCCACTTGAAGGCCCGCACGCCGGCGGCGTCGAGCCCCAGCCCGGCGAACTCGGCCAGGGGCGTGAGCTCGCCCCACGCGGCGCCGGCGAGCAGGCGGGCCCGCTCGGGCGTGCGCTGCGCCGGCGCCTCGTTGCAGAGCAGCTCGAGCACCCGGTGCACCAGCGTGCCGACCACCGCCGCCTCGCCCGGCGGGTCGGGCAGGCGCTCCACGTAGCGGAACCGCCAGCGCCGCGGGCACTGCGAGAAGGTCGAGGCGCTCGACGGGGAGAGATAACGCGGCGCGGCTCCCTCGGCGTCGAACACGGGGCCGGGGCCGCCGCCCGGCGCGCCGGCGGGGGGCGCGAGCGGGATCGGAAGCGGGAGCAGGCCGGCCGGGTCGGTCACGGCCCCTGTTCTACTCAGGGGGTGTGACAGGCACGCGGATGCTCGCGGCGCAAGCCGACCTCTCAGCGGGCGGCGTAGTCGTAGAAGCCGCGGCCGGCCTTGCGCCCGAGCAGGCCCGCCTCGCACATGCGCGACAGCAGCGGCGGCGGCGCGTAGAGCTGCTCGCGGAACTCCTCGTACATCACCTCGGCCACCGCCATTGTGGTGTCGAGGCCGATCAGGTCGCACAGCGCGAGCGGCCCCATCGGGTGGTTGCAGCCCTCGACCATCCCCGCGTCGATGTCCGACGCGGTGGCGAAGCCCGACTCGAGCATCCGGATGGCCGACAGGATGTACGGCACGAGCAGGGCGTTCACGATGAAGCCGGCGCGATCCTGGGACAGGATCACCCGCTTGCCGAGCAGGTTCGAGGAGAACTGCCTGACCTGCTCCACAGTCTCGGGCGCCGAGAGGAGCGAGGTCACGACCTCCACGAGCCGCATGACCGGGACCGGGTTGAAGAAGTGCATGCCGATCACGTGCGCCGGCCGGTTGGTGGCCATCGCCAGCTTCATGATCGGGATCGAGGAGGTGTTCGAGGCCATGATCGCGTCGGGCGATTCGAGCACCTTGTCCAACGCGGCGAACACGGTGAGCTTCTCCGCCTCGTTCTCGACGACGGCCTCGACCACGAGCTGGCGGTCGGCGAGGTCGCCGAAGTCGGTGGTGACCACGAGGCGGGCCAACGCCGCGTCGCGGTCGGCCTCGGCCAGCTTGCTGGCGTTGACCGCCCGGTTGAGCGAGGACTCGATGCGCTCGCGGCCCCGCTCGGCCTGCGCGGCGTCGACCTCGTGCACGATCACGTCGCAGCCGGCCCGAGCCATGACCTCGGCGATGCCCGAGCCCATGAGCCCGCAGCCGATCACCCCAACCCGTTCGATGCCCATGCGCGTCTGCCTTCGTCGTGCGCCAGATCAGGCCGCCAGCGTAGGCGCGCGCCGTCGCCCCCCACGCACCGAAGCGGCGCGTGGCGCGTCGGCGACGCTACCGGATTCCCGGGGAGGTCAGGCCGCCGGGCGGGCGCTCGACCAGCGCCGCTCAGGCGGGCTCGAGGACGAGCGTGCCGAACGGGCCAGCGGCGGCGAGCACGCCCGCCGCCCACAATGCGGCCCGGCCGGTCAGCGCCGCCTCCTCCGCCACGGCGGCGGGCGCACCGGCGCGGTGGGCGGCCGCGAGGTGGTGGAGCCGCCGGGCGATCTCCACCGGCGCCGCGCCGAGGGCGTAGGCCAGCACGTCGGCGTCGCCGGCCGGCGCGTCCCTCGGGCCGATGCGGGCCCGGAGCGCGTGCGCCAACGCGGCGTAGCGGGCGAGGACGGCGCCGAGCGGGGGCGACCCGTCGCCGTCGGGTGCGTCGCGGGCGTCGCGGCGGTCGAGCACCAGCCGCAGGGGGCCCGGCGCGCCGGCGCCGAGCGGGCCGGCGGCGAGCTGGTAGATCGAGCCGAGCAGGATCAGCAGCCCGTCATCGACGGCGCCGTCGCCCGACTCGACCGCGGCGAGCAGATCGGGCGTGCAGAGCCGCCGTGAGCGCACCGCCAGCTCCTCGAGCGACACGCCCAGCCACGCGCGCTGCGCGCGCAGAACCGGCCCGAGACGGTGGAGGGAGACCAGCGCGGGAGGCGGGGGAGGCGCGGGCGTGACGCGGGGCGCCGCCGCCTGGCCGCGCGCCGCGGCGCTGGCGGGCGACGATGCGAACAGGGTGGTCACGCCCGAGTAATCGGCGTCGCATTCGGGCGCCTTAGTAGGGAAAATCGCCCAGGCGCCGGCGGGCGGCCCCGGGTGGGGTCAGGCCGCCGGCCGGCGCGGGGCCAGCCCCGCGGCGCGGTAGATCGCGTCGAGGGTGCGGGCGTTGCCAAGGCTGTCGGCCCCGCTGACCCGCGGGGGCTCACCGGCCACGGTTCGCGCGAACGCGTCGAGCTGGTGGTCGAACGTGGAGCGGCCGGGCACGGTCTCGCTCCAGGCGCCCGCCTCCCCCTCGACGCGCAGCGTGTGGCCGAGCTGCGGGGTGAGCGGGTTGTCGAGGCGGATCGCGCCGGCCGTGCCGTGAACCTCGAGCCAGGTGCGCCGCGGCCCCCGGCTCGGGTCCATGGAGCAGTGGATGCGGCCGACCGCCCCCGAGGGGAAGGCCAGCCCGGCGCTCATCTCGAGGTCCACCTCGGGCGGGCCGACCACGGCCGACGCGTCGATGACCTCGGGCTCCTCGCCGGCGGCGAAGCGGGCCCAGTGCACCGGGTAGCAGCCGAGGTCCATCAGCGCGCCGCCGCCGAGGGCCAGCTCGTACCGGATGTTCGGCGCGTGCACGGGCGTGGTGAACCCGGCGTCGACGCGCGTGACCCGGCCGATCTCGCCCGCCGCCAGCAGCGCGCCGAGCCGTTCGGCCAGCGGGTGGCAGCGCCAGTGCTGCGCCTCCACCAGGGCCAGGCCGGCGTCGGAAGCCTGGGCCACCAGCTCAGCCGCTTCGTCGGCGTTGGCGGCGAGGGGCTTCTCGCAGAGCACGTGCTTGCCCCCGGCCAGGGCAGCGCGCACCCACCGGCCGTGCAGCGCGGCGGGCAGCGCCACGTACACGGCGTCGAGCTCAGGCGCGTCGCACAGCGCCTGGTAGTCGCGCGCCGCCGAGGCGATGTCGTGCTCCGCGGCGAAGGCCTTCGCCCGCTCGAACGAACGGGCGGCGACGGCGGCCGCGTCAACCCCGGCCAGCTCGCGGGCGGGGGCCACCACCGCCTTCGGGGCGATGCGCGCCGCGCCCAGTATCCCGATCCGCATGCGGCCATTGAACCCGTTGGGGCCGGACGCTCGATACGATCATCGGACGATGCCCGCCGCCCATGCACGCGCCCGCCGTGGGCGCGTGGGCGCCTGGGCGGCGCTGCTGGCCCTGGCGGTGTTGGGCGCGGTGGCGTGGCGGGTCACGTCGCGGTCGCCGGCCCCGCCAGAGGGCGCCGACGGGTCGGACCGCTCCGCCGCTGAGTCCCCCTCTGCCTCTGCCTCTGGTCGCGGGGCGCCCGGCGCCGCCGACGGCGCGGCGGCCGAGGTCCGCCCGCCGCTGCGCCGCCTCGAGGTGCGCCCCGGCGTCGCGCCCGCCCCGGGCGAGCTGGTGTTCGCCACGCTCGTGGCCGCGCTCGGCGAAGCCCGCCCGGGGGACCTGGTCGACGTGGCGCCCGGCGTCTACGAAGGCCCGATCGAGACGGTTCGGCCCGGCGGCCCGCGTGACCCGATCCGCCTGCGCGGCGGCGGCGCCCGCCTGGAGGGGGGCGGCACGGACGACGCGGTGACGATCACCCACGACTACGTGCACCTCGAGGGCTTCGAGATCACCGGCGCCGACCGGCTGGTGCTGGTGCGCGGCGCGTCGGGCGTGGTGCTGGCCGACAACCACCTCCACGGCGCCGGCGGGGAGTGCGTGCGGCTGCGGTGGTTCGCCCGCCGCAACCTGATCCGGGACAATCGGATCGAGGATTGCGGCGACGAGGGCTTCGACCTGGCGGCCAAGCACAAGAACGGCGAGGGCGTGTACATCGGCACCGCGCCCGAGCAGCTCTCGAAGAACCCCACCTCGGCGCCGGACAACTCCGACGGCAACGTGGTGCGGGGCAACCGCATCCGCGCCCGGGCCGAGTGCGTCGACGTGAAGGAGGCGGCGCGGGACAACCTGATCGAGGGCAACGACTGCCGGGGCGGGCTCGACGAGGAGGCCGGCGGGTTCTCCTCCCGCGGGGTGGCCACCGTGATCCGCGACAACCTCTCCGCCGGGCACAAGGGCGCGGGCGTGCGCCTCGGGGGCGACGGCCGGCGCGACGGCATCGACAGCGTGGTGGTGGGCAACCGCCTCGTCGACAACGACGGCTTCGGCGTGAAGGTCGAGCGGCGGCCCCAGCGTGAGATCTGCGGCAACGTGGTGCAGGGCAACGACGACGGCGCGGTGAACGAGAAGGAGGACTTCGACCCCGCCGCCCGCTGTTAGAAGCTCAGGCTCACCTTGAGCGCCCCATCGCCGGCGTGGTGGGCCAGCTCGAACGCCTCGTCGATGCGCTCGATGGGCAGCACGTGCGACAGGAGCGGCGACACGTCGATCTCGCCCCGCTCGATGAAGCCGAGCGCCGCCCGGAACGACGCGAGGCCCCCCTCGCCCTGCGCGCCGTACGTGGTGTGCGCAGTGAGCCGCTTGCGGAAGAACTGCTGGAAGCTGATCGGCGCCGGCGCCTTGGAGTCGGGCAGGCCGAACCAGAACAGCTCGCCGTCGGCCCGGCACAGCTCGATGGACTGCGCCAGGGTCTCCTTCCGCCCCACCGCCTCCACCACGTAATCGGCGCCCTGGCCGCCGGTGAGGTCGCGCACGGCCGCCCGCACATCGTCGGCGGCCGGGTCGAGCGACACGTCGGCGCCGAAGCGCTCGCCGATCTTGCGGCGGGCGGCGGCCGGCTCGACGGCCACAACCCGGGCGGCGCCGAGCCGCTTGAGCAGCCACGTCCAGAACAGCCCGGCGGAGCCTTGGCCGAGCACCAGCGCGGTGCGGCCCATCACGTCGGTCGGGTGGCGGCGCTGCGCGTAGAGCACGGTGCCGAGCTGCTGCGCCATGAGCAGCTGGGCGCGGGGCACGGCCGGGTCCACCGGCAGCGTGACGAGGTTGGCGCCGGCCACCCGCTGGATCTCGGCGAAGCACCGCCCGAGCGGGGCGAAGGGCACGCAGAGCACCCAGTCGCCGGGGGCGTGGTCGGGGTGGCGGCTCTCGAGCACCTGCCCGACGCCCTCGTGGCCCGGGAAGCCCGGCATCCACGGCCCGGGCGGCGCCTCCACCCCGTACATCACGATGTGCAGGTCGCTCCCGCAGATCGAGGCGAGCTCGCTGCGCACGAGCACCTCGCCGTCGCCGGCCGGCTCGAGCGGAACCTCCTCGCACACGATCCGCCCGACCTCGACCATGTGGCCCGCCCGCATGAGCTCTGGCATCGAGCGCCGAGCGTAGCGGTAGCCTCGGCGGCCATGTGCAGAGACCGCAGCCGACCGACCCGTCCGGCGGCGGCGTCGTGAGCGGGGTCGGCGGCGCCCGCCTCGACCACGTGGCGCTGGCCGCCGAGTCGGCCCTCGACAACTTCGTCCGCTACTACGGCGAGCTCGGCGGCGCCTGGTACAAGGGCGGCTACGACCCCGGCTTCTACTGGGGCACGCTGCGCTACGCCAACGGGATGAAGGTGGAGCTGCTCGAGCCGACGCCGCCCGACCGCCCCACCGACAGCCCCGCCGGCGCCGAGGTCGACGCCACGTTCCTGCGCCGCTTCCTCGACCGCAACGGGCCCGGGCCGCATCACATCACGTTCAAGGTCGACGACATCTTCCCCGCGCTCGACGCGGTGCGCGCCGCCGGGTTCGAGCCGGTCGGGGTGAGCACCCACCAGGCCGACTGGAAGGAGGCGTTCCTCCACCCCCGGCAGAGCTTCGGGGTGGTGGTGCAGCTCAGCCAGTCCGCCTCGCCGCCGCCCGACCCGGCGCTCGCCCCGGTGCTGCCGCCGCTGCGCCGCCGTCGCCCCGGCGGCTGGGCCAGCGAGGAACGGGCGAGCCTCGCCCGCATCGTGCTGCTCGTAGCCGAGCTCGAGCCGGCCACCGTGCTCTTCGGCGGCCTGCTCGGCGGCGTCGCCCACGCCGCCGGGGCCGACGCCGCCGGCGAGTGGGTGGAGCTGGCCTGGGCGGAGTCGGGTTCGATCCGCCTGCACGCCCCCCGGGGCGGGGAGCTCGGCGCGTGGCTCGGCGAGCGGCCGGGCCGGGTGCACCACCTCCACTTCGAGCTCGACGACCCGGCCGGCGTCAGCGCCGCCGAGCCGCTCGGCGAGGGCCTCTGGACGGTGCCGCCGGAGGCGAACCTCGGCGTCCGCCTCCTGCTCAGCGCCGGCTGACCCGGTAGGCGCCGCCGGTCGCGCCGCCCCTGCGGTACAGCGCGTGGTACGCGGCGCGGTAGGGTTGGGACGTGAACGAGGACCTCGAGCGGCTCCTCGACCTGCTCGATCAGGTCGAGGTGGACACCCTCAACACCTCGGTGCGGTTGCCGGCCGGGTTGCGTCAGGCGGCGGCGCTCGCCGCGAGGCTGGGTTTGGCCGACTCGGTGACGGCGTTGACCGTGGCCGGGCTGCGCCGCGAGCTCGAGGCGGTGGCCCAGCGGGCCGTGCTCGACGCGCACTACCGCCAGCATCCTGCGGCGAAGCCCTCCCTGGCCGAGATCACGCTCGCGGCGGCCGAGCTGGAGGGCAACCCCCTCGCCGACCGGCCGGAGCTGATCCGCCGCGCCGCCGACGAGGTCGCCGCCCTCAGAGCCGATCCCGATGCGGACGACGTGCTGCTCTACGCCGCCGGTCTGGCCGCCGCGACGGCTTGACAGCCGAGGAGCACCTTTGGACCAGGCAGTCATCTTGGACAACGAAGCGGTCCAGGCGCTCGCCGACCCGGCCCACCGCAAGCATCGCCGGGTCCTGGCCGTGATCGAGGCGGCCGCCGCCCGAGCCCGGCGCGATCCGGCCGCCAGGGCGGCGTTGATCATCCCGGCCGCGGTGCAGGTGGAAGCGGGTTGGGATCGTCGAGACCCGCGCACGGCGGCGTTGAACCGGCTCCGCGCCCACCGCCCGCCGCTCGACGAGGCCGCCGCGGACCGCGCCGCGGCGGTCGTCGCCGCGCTCGGCGTCTCCGTCGCCGACGCGCACCTCGCCGAGGTCCTGACCCGCCACGACGGCGAGCGCGTGATCCTCACGAGCGACCCCGACGACCTGGGGCGCATCATCGCCCACACCGGCGCAGCGGCGCGGCTCGTCACCATCTGATCGGGGCGGCGCGAGCGGGTGCTCGCCTGCGGCCTCGCTTGCCAAATCCATACTCGGTATGCATACTGCGTAGGTATGGGGATCCGGGAGGGCCTGCTGGCCCTGCTCTCGAGCGAGCCGAAGCACGGCTACCAGCTGAGGAGCGACTTCGAGGAGCAGACCGGAGGCGTGTGGCCGCTCAACATCGGGCAGGTGTACACGACCCTCGAGCGGCTGGCCCGCGACGAGCGCGTGCAGGCCGGCCAGGCCGACTCTGCCGGGCGCACCCCCTACAGCATCACCAAGGCCGGTCGTAAGGAGCTGGCCGCCTGGTTCTCCACGGCGGCCGCCGACGCCGCCCCGCCCCGGGACGAGCTGATGATGAAGGTGCTCTTCGCCATCGCCACCTCGGGGGTTGACGCCGCCGAGGTGATCGACGCGCAGCGCAGCGGCCTGCTCGTCGTGCTGCGCACCCATCGCCGCGCCCAACAGGCGACCGGCGGGGAGCTGCTCCAGACCCTGCTCTACGACGCCCTCATCTCGCGGGTCGAGTCCGACCTGCGCTGGCTCGACGTCTGCCAGCAGCGCCTGGCCGCCACGAAGAAGGGACCCAACCAATGACCGCGCCGCTCCTGGAATTCCGCAACGTCGAGCGCCGCTTCACAGACGGCGACGCCCTCGTCTACGCCGTTCGCGAGGCCAGCTTCGGCATCGACGGCGGCGAGTTCGTCGCGGTGATGGGGCCCTCGGGCAGCGGCAAGTCCACGCTGCTGAACCTGGCCGGCGGGCTCGACG
>JBJXGF010000274.1:0-11891 GCA_046153015.1 Acidimicrobiales bacterium
CCGGCGCGCCGGGCCCGTCCGCCGGCCGGAGCGGCACGGAGCCGCTGGTGCTGCTCCACGGCGACGTGCACACCGCCAACGCCATCGTCTCGCCCGCCGCGGGCGTGGTGCTGATCGACTACGACCAGGGCGGGTTGGGGCGCCCCGGCGCCGACGTGGCCGGCCTGCTCGCCCAGCTCGAGACGCTGCACCTGTGCGGACGGGCCAGCGCCGCCGAGCACGCGGTCCACCGCCGAGCCGTGCTCGAGGGCTACGCGACGGTGCGCCCCCTCCCGGCCGATCTCGCCTGGCACGAGGCCGCGGCGCTGCTGGCCGAGCGGGCGCTGCGGGCCGTGAACGGCGTGCGCGTCCCGGTGCTGGCCGCGCTGGCGGCGCTGCTCGACGCGGCCCGGGGCAAGCTGGCATGAGCGCAGCCCACGGGGAGACGACGCGGTGGCGGCGGGGTGGCGACGGTGAGTAAGCCGACGCTGCTGTTCTGGCGCCAGCACTCGGTGGGCCTCGGCCACCTCGCCCGTGCTCTGGCCCTGGCCGGCGGTCTGCGCGAGCGCTTCCGGGTGGTGCTGCTGGCGGGGGGCGAGGCGCCGCCCGAGCTGGCCGCGCCCGAGGGCGTCGAGGTGGTCGAGCTGCCCCCCCTCGGCCACGACGACGGCTACGAGCTGATCAGCCGGCAGGGCGCCGACGTGGCTGCGGTGAAGACCGAACGCATCCGTCTGGTGCTCGACGCGTACCGGCGGACGCGTCCGCAGGTGCTGCTGGTGGAGCTCTACCCGTTCGGACGCAAGAAGTTCGCGTTCGAGCTGGCGCCGCTGCTCGAGGCGGCCCACGCGTCCGGGCCGGGCCGCCCGGCGGTGGTGTGCAGCGTGCGCGACATCCTGGTGCAGAGCCGCCGCGACCAGGCCGCGCACGACGAACGGGCGGCGCTGGCCGTCAACCGCTGGTTCGACGCCGTGCTCGTCCACGCCGACGCCCGCTTCGCCACCCTCGAGCAGTCGTTCCGGCCGGCCACGCCGCTGGCCAAGCCCGTGCACTACACGGGGTTCGTGCACGCCGGCCCGCCCGGCCCCGCCGCGCCCGGCGGCGAGGCGGCGGCGCGGCGGATCCTGGTGTCGGCCGGCGGCGGTCTGGTCGGCGGGCCGCTGCTGCTCACCGCGCTCGCTGCACAGCCCGCGGTGCGCCGCGCCACCGGGCTCGACCTCGAGCTGATCACCGGGCCGTTCCTGCCCGCCGAGGACGCCCGCCGGCTGCGGGCCGAGGCCGCGGGGCGCCCCGGGGTGCGGGTCAGCCGGTTCACGCCCGACCTGTGCGCGGCGATGGCGGCCAGCGCGGCCTCGCTCAGCCAGTGCGGCTACAACACCACGATGGACGTGCTCCGGGCCGGTGTCCCGGCGCTCGTGGCGCCCTACGCCGAGGGCCGGGAGGACGAGCAGCGCCGCCGCGCCGAGCGCCTGGCCGAGCTCGGCGCGCTGCGGGTGCTCCCGCCGGAGCGGCTGAACCCCGACGCGCTGGCGGCGGCGCTGATCGAGCTCGAGGGCTTCTCGCCGTGCGCGGCCGCCTTCGACCTCGACGGTGTGCGCCGCTCGGTCGAGCTGCTGGCCGGGTTCGTGTGAGCTGGCTCGATCCGCTGCGGGAGGCGCTGGCGGCTGCGACGTCGCCGCCGGTGTTCTTCTTCCGAGACGACGACGGGGGCTGGGCGAACGACCGGCTGGCCGCGCTGCTCGAGCGCTTCGCCCGGGCCGGCGCGCCCGTCGACGTGGCGGTCATCCCCGCCGCGCTCGACGCCGAGCTGGCCGCGCTCACGATCGGCCGCCCGGGCGTGGGCGTGCACCAGCACGGCTTCGCCCACCGCAACCACGAGCCGGAAGGGCGCAGGTGCGAGTTCGGGCCGGCCCGCCGGCCGTCGGAGATCCGCCGGGACCTGATCGCCGGCCGGCGGCTGCTGCTCGACGCGTACGGCCAGAGCCTCGACCCGATCTTCACGCCGCCCTGGAACCGCTGCACCCCGGCGGCGGCGGCGCTGGCGGCCGAGGCCGGCTTCGCCGCGCTCTCCCGGGACGCCTCCGCGCCGCCGGCCGACCTGCCCGGCCTGGCCGAGATCCCGGTGACCCTCGACTGGTTCGCCCACCGCAAGGGCGTTCGGCTCGCCCCGGCCGAGCTCGGCCGCCGCCTGGCCGAACAGGCCCGGGCCGGCGGCCCGGTGGGGGTGATGCTCCACCACGCGGCGATGGACGGCGCCCAGCTCGACTCGCTCGACGAGCTGCTGGCTGCGGTCGTGGCCGGCGCCCGGTGCGTGCCGATGCGCGAGCTGCGCCCGGACCTCGGGCGAGTGGGCGTCGCGTGACGCCGCGCCGATAGCGTCGCCGGGGTGAGCGGCGCCCGGCGTGTGGCCGACTGGTTCCGTCGCATCCCGGCCCCGCGCTGGGATGCGCTGCTGGCCGTGCTGGTCGTCGCCGGCGCCGGCCTCGGCCTCGTGCTCGGCCCGGGCCACGCGCCCGACCCGGGGTTCCGCCAGACCGACGCGTTCACCTGGGTCGTCGCGCTGAGCGGGTGCGCGACGCTGGCGTGGCGGCGGCGCTGGCCGACGCCGGTCGTGGCCGTCGCCTGCGGGGCCACGTCGCTCCTGGTGCTGCTCGACTACGACACCACCGCGGCGCCGGTGGCGATCATCTTCGCGTTGTACACGGCCGGGTCGTGGGCCCCGCCGCGCCGCTCGGTCTGGGCGCTCGGGCTGGCGATGGCCACCGTGGTGCTCGCCGTCGTCTCCCACACGCCGGAGTTCGACACCGCGAACATCACCGGCACGGTGGCGCAGTTCGTGGCCGCGTACGTGGTCGGCCGGGCGATGCGCACCCGGCGCCTCCACGTGCTCGCCCAGCTCGCCGAGGCCCGCCGCGACGCCGAGCTGGCCGCCGAACGGGCCCTGCGCGCCGCCACGGGCGAGCGGCTCCGCATCGCCCAGGAGCTCCACGACGTGGTGGCGCACTCGCTGTCGGTCATGGTGGTGCAGGCCGGGGTGGCGGCGCACGTGATCGACCAGCAGCCCGACGAGGCCCGCCGAGCGCTCGAGCACATCGCCGAGGTCGGCCGTTCGTCGCTCACCGAGCTGCGCCGCCTCCTCGGCGTGCTGCGCGACGAGGACGGCGCGATCAGCACCGCGCCGGCCCAGGGCCTGGAGGACCTGCCTCGCCTGGTGGAGACGGTGGAGGCGGCCGGTTTGCCGGTGTCGCTGCGGGTGGAGGGCCCGCCCTGCCCGGTGCCGGGCGGGGTCGGCCTCTCCGCGTACCGCATCGCGCAGGAGGCGCTCACCAACGTGATCAAGCACGCCGGGCCCGCTCGCGCCGAGGTGCTGCTGCGTTACCGGCCCGGCGAGGTCGAGCTGGTGGTCAGCGACGACGGCCGGGGCGTGGCCGCGGACCCGGCCGGCCCCCGCGTGGGTCACGGCCTGCTCGGCATGCGGGAGCGGGTGGCGGTGTACGGCGGCGAGCTGGTGTCGGGGGCGCAGGCGGGCGGCGGGTTCCGGGTGCGGGCCCGGATCCCCTACGGTGACGCGCCGTGATCCGGGTCTTGGTGGCCGACGACCAGGCGCTGGTGCGCAGCGGGTTCGTGGTGCTGCTGCGCTCCGACCCGGGGGTCGAGGTGGTCGGCGAGGCGGCGAACGGCGCCGAGGCGGTTGCGCTCGCCCGCCGCCACCGGCCCGACGTGGTGCTGATGGACGTGCGGATGCCCGAGCTCGACGGCCTCGAGGCCACCCGGCTCATCACCGCCGACCCGGAGGCGGCTCACACCCGGGTGCTGATCCTCACCACCTTCGACCTCGACGACTACGTGTACGACGCGCTGCGGGCCGGCGCCAGCGGGTTCCTGCTGAAGGACACGCTCCCGGCGGACCTGCTCGCCGCGGTGCGCATCGTGGCCGGCGGCGAGGCGCTGCTCGCCCCGAAGGTGACCCGCCGCCTGATCGAGGAGTTCGCCCGCCGCCCGGCGCCCGGTGCGGCGGCCGCCGCCGCGCTCGACGCGCTCACCGAACGCGAGCGGGAGGTGCTCGCTGCGGTGGCCCGGGGGCTCACCAACCCCGAGCTGGCCGAGACGTTGTTCATGAGCCAGGCCACGGCGAAGACCCACATCAGCCACCTGCTCACCAAGCTCGGCGCCCGGGACCGGGCGCAGCTCGTCATGCTGGCCTACGAGACCGGTCGCGTCGTCCCCGGCTCGTAGCGCCCCGGCCGCTCAGCCGGCGCCGGCGAGGCGCAGCCGTTCCGACGCCGCCTCGGACAGCGCCGGGGCGTAGAGCTCGAAGCGGCCCTTGCCGTTCGCCTTCGCGTCGTACATGGCCAGATCGGCGCGGCGGACCACCGCGTCGGCGTCGTCGCGGCCGGCGACGCCGAGCGCCACGCCGACGCTGGCCGTGATCGTCACCGGGCCGCCGGCCAGGCTCACCGGCTCGGCCAGCGCGGCGACGATCTTGCGCGCCACCTGGGCGGGGCTCGACTCGTGGTCCACGTCGGCCAGCAGCACGGTGAACTCGTCGCCCCCGAGCCGGGCCAGGGTGTCGCCCCGGCGCACGCAGCCCGACAGGCGCCGGGCCACGGCCACGATCAGCTCGTCGCCGGCGTGGTGGCCGATGCCGTCGTTGATCACCTTGAAGTTGTCGATGTCGATGAACAGCACGGCCAGCGGGCGGCCGCGCCGGGCGGGGTCGGCGAGCAGCTCGCCGAGGCGGGTCATGAACAGGCGCCGGTTGGGCAGCTCGGAGAGCGCGTCGTGCGTGGCGAGGCGTTCGAGCTCCTCGCGGTGCGCCTCGAGCGCGTTGCGCTCCGCGGCCATCACCTCGGCGCGGCGTTCGGTGTCGATGGCCGCCTCCACCCGGCGGGCCATCTTGTGCCCGTACACGGTGGCCCCGCTCACCATCACCACCAGCAGCGAGGCGATGCCGTACTCGAGGTACACCACCCGGCCGGCGGAGGCCGCCTGCTCGGCGAAGAGCCGGCGCTGGATGCCCCCGACGTGCTCGCGCAGGGTGGTCAGCTCGTCGAGCGCGGCGGCGTAGCTGCGGTCCATGGCCGCCATGCTTTTCGCCGCCACCGTGGGGTCGACCGCGAAGTCGTCGAAGATGCGGTCGGCCTCGGCCGACATCTGCAGGCTGTGGCGCTCGACGGCGTCGAGGCGCTCGGTGATCGCGGCCACGTCGCCGGCGTCGGCGCCGGCGCCGGCCAGGTCGGCCCGCTGCCGGGCGAGCGCGTCGACCATCGCCTGGTGCGCATCCTCCTTGCGCCTGCGCTCGGCGTCGGGATCGGCCGAGGCGAACACGTCGTTGCCGGGGGCATTGAGCGCGGTGAGGAGATCGCCCAGGTTCGAGTACCCATCGAGGCGGCCGCCCCAGGTGCGGTTCACGTCGACGGCCTGCGTGTAGAGGCCGCGCAGCCAGTGCGTGACGCTCAGGCTGATGCACACCGTGCACAAGGCGAACGCCACGAGCAGGTAATAGAGCCGGCGCCACCGGAACCGCCGCGACGAATTGCCCACGTGCGCCGTATCGGCGCGGCCGTTCTGCCGGTTGACCCAGGGCGGGGCGCGCTAGCAGGTGGGCCAGTAGGCGAGGGGCCGGTCCTCGGGCGCCGGGACGTGCCGCGCGGCCAACAGGTTCAGGTCACGGGCCAACACCTGGCGGGTGGTGGCCGGGTCGATGATTTCGTCGAAGTTCATGATGCCCGCCGCCTCGTACGCGCTGGTGCCCTCGCGCATCTCCGCCGCCAGCCGCGTCTTCGCGTCCTTGTCCATCCGGTCGCCGTAGAGCACGTTCACGCCCACCTCGGGGTCCATGAACCCGATCTCGGCGCCCGGCCACGCGTACAGGCCGTCGGTGTGGGCCCGCAGGCCGTTGAGCGACTGGAACGCCAACCCGAACGCCTTGCGCACGATCACGGTGAGCGTCGGCGCCGAGCACAGCATCAGCGCCTCGAGGAAGCGGATGGCCCGGTACAGCACCCGCCCGTGCTCCACCTGACGGCCGACGAGGAAGCCGGGCACGTCCTGGAGGAACACCGCCGGGATCTGGAACGCGTCGCAGAGCACCAGCATGCGGATGCCCTTCTCGCACGCCGCCGGGTCCAGCACCCCGGCGGAGAACATCGGGTTCGAGGCCAGCACCGCCACCGGCCAGCCGTCGATCCGGGCGAAGCAGGTGTACAGGCCGCGGCCCATGCCCGGGCGCAGCTCGAGGGTCTCGCCCCGGTCGACCAGCTTGGCCACGAGGCGGCGCATGTCGTAGGCGCGGGTGCGCTTGCGGGGCACGAGCGCGGTGATCGACGGGTCGGCGTCGATGGGTCCGGCCGCCTCGCCCCTGGGCGGCGGGGTCCAGGCGTTCGGCGGCAGGTAGGAGAGGAACCGCCGGATCGCGTCGTACGCGGCGTCGTCGTCGTCGACCGCGAGGTCGATCTGGCCGGTCTTGGTGAGGTGCACGTCGGCGCCGCCGAGCTCGTCCTCGGTCACGACCTCGCCGGTGGCCACCTCCACCACCCGGGGCGAGGTCACGGCCAGGCACGAGCCCCGCACCTGCACCGTGAAATCCGACATCGCCGACAGGAACGACGACGCGCCGAAGCTCTGACCGACGATGGCGGTGGCGAGGGGCACCTGGTGGCGGCGGCTGGCGAAGCCGGTCATGCTGCCGAGCTCGGCGAAGCCCTCGGCGCCCATGATGTCGGGGATGCGGGCCCCGCCGGTCTGGCCGAAATACACGAACGGCAGGCCCTTGCCGATGGCGAGCTGCAGCAGGCGGTCGGTGCGGCGGCCGCCCACCTCGGAGGTGGAGCCTCGCTTCACGGTGATGTCGTCGCCGGCCACCATCACCGGCCGGCCGTCGATGGCGGCGAGCCCGCCGATCTTGCCGTCCCCCGGGGTGCTCGCCCGGTCCTGCACCCGCATCGAGCGGGTGAAGGTGCCGATCTCCTCGAAGCTGGCCGGGTCGACCAAGCCGTCGATGTGCTCGCGGATCGTGCGTTCGCCCCGCTCGTGGAGGCGGGCCACCGCCGCGGCGCCGCCGAGCTCGCGGCGGATCCGTCCGGCCCGTTCGTGCAGATCGGCGACCGGGTCGAAGCTCTCCTCGGGCGCAGGGTCCTGGTGGGGGCGGGGCTCGGTCATCAGCAGGTGGCTCCAGGTTGCGAGCGGGCGGCGGCCGGGCGGGGTCGGCGCCCGCCCGGCGAGGCGGCCGAGGTCCTCGGCCAGGCGCCGGCGGGTGAGCGCCGGGTCGATCACCTCGTCGAGCAGCATCACCCCAGCGGCCTCGTAGGGCGAGGTGGCCTCCGCGATCTCCGCCAGCAGCCGCTCCCGCTCCTCGCCCTCCACCCCGGGGCGGATCACGTTGAGGCCCACGTCGGGGTCCATGAACCCGATCTCGGCCCCCGGCCACGCGTAGAGGTGGTCGGCGCCCACCCCCGAGCCGTTGAGCGACTTGAACGCCAGCCCGAACGCCTTGCGGGTGATCACGGTGAGCGTGGGGCAGCGGCACAGGGTGAGCGCCTGACGGAAGCGCATGGCCTTGTAGAGCAGCCGTTCGTGCTCGGCGTGCTTTCCCACCAGGTAGCCGGGCACGTCCTGGAGGAACAGCACCGGGATGTCGAAGCTGTCGCACAGCACGAGCAGGCGGGTGGCCTTCTCGCAGCCGAACGAGTCGATGGCGCCCGCCTCGAACAGCGGGTTCGACGCGATCACCCCGACCGTCCAGCCGTCGAGGCGGCCGAGGCCCGCGGTGAGGCTGCGCCCGATCGTGGGGCGCAGCTCGAAGAAGCTGCCCGGGTCGAGCAGGCGGGCGAGCAGGCGGCGCACGTCGTAGCCCCGCCGCCGCTCGGCGGGCACGATCGCACCGATCCCCGGGTCGGGTTCGAGCGAGCCGCTCGGCTCGGCCCGCGGCGGAGGCGTCCAGGCGTTGGGCGGGAGGTAGGACAGCCAGCGCTGGATCGCCGCCCACGCCTCCTCCTCGGTGTCGACGCCGAGGTCGATCTGGCCGGTCACCCGGGCGTGCACGTCGACCCCGCCCAGCTCCTCGAGGCCGATGATCTCGCCGGTGGCCACCTCGAACACCCGGGGGGAGGTGACCGCCAGGCACGAGCCGCGCACCTGCACGGTGAAATCGGACAGCGCCGCCAGGAACGACGAGCCGCCGAAGCTCTTGCCCACGATGGCGGTGGCCATCGGCACCCGGTGGCGGCGCACGGCCAGCTCGGGGAAGGGCACCACCTCGCTGATCCCCTCGGCGCCCACGATGTCGGGGATGCGCCCGCCGCCGGTCTCGCCGATGTGCACGATCGGGCAGCCGTGGCGGAACGCGTGCTCGACGAGGCGGTCCTCCTTGCGCATGCCGACCTTCGAGCTCGAGCCCTGGCGCACGGTGATGTCGTCGCCGAAGACCACCACCGGGGCGCCGCCGACGCGGGCGTGGCCGCCGATCTTGCCGTCGCAGGGCGTGTCGTGGCGGTCCTCGGCCCGTTTCGAGCGGGAGAACGTGCCGAGCTCGCGGAACGAGCCCGGGTCGACCAGCGCGTCGATCCGCTCCCGGATCGTGCGCCCGCCCCGCTCGTGGACCCGCTCGATCTTCGCCGTGCCGCCCATCTCGGTGCGGACCTTCTCCGCCCGGGCGTGGAGGTCGGCCACGAGCGGGTCGGGTCGGGCGGTCGCCGTCTCTGCAACGGTTCGGTCAGGCACGGGCCACACGCTCGCCGCCGCCCCGGCGTCGGTCAAGTCCCGGCCGAGCTCCGGTCGAGCCCCCAGGGATCCGCGCCTCCCAGCAGGTTTGGAATGACAATTGGGGGATGATCAGCAAACGTAGGGAGAAGGGCGGCGTGCGGGTGATCTTCAGCCTGCCCGGCCACGAGCCGGCCGGCTCGGTGACGCTGGTGGGGGACTTCAACGGCTGGGACCGCGCCGCCAACCCGCTGCGGGCCCGGCCCAACGGGCGGCGCAGCACGTCGGTGGTGCTGCCGGCCGGCGCCGTCGCCGAGTTCCGCTACGTCGGCGAGGACGGCGCCTGGTTCGACGACGAGCAGGCCGAAGGCTGGCGCGACAACCCCCACGGCGGCCGCAACGGCCTGGTCACCACCTGACCCTGACCCGAGCTCGCGGCCCGGCTCAGGCCTGGCTGCGACGGGCGCGGCGCGCCGCGTAGGTGGGGAACTGGCCCGTGTTGGCCGTGACCCCGCCGTCGACGGGCAGCGCCACGCCGGTGATGAACGACGCGTCGGGCGAGAGCAGGAACGACACGGCCGCGGCCAGCTCCGAGGACTCGCCCCAGCGGGCCATCGGCACCACCAGGCGCATGGTCTCCTCGGTGTCGCCCCGCTCGCGCATCGGCGCGGTCATCCCGGTCTTGGTCGGGCCGGGGCACACCGCGTTCACCCGGATGCCCTCGTGCGCCACGTCGAGGGCGATGCCCTTGGCCAGGTTGATCACCGCCGCCTTCGACGCGTTGTACGTCCACCCGCCCGGGTCGGCGCCGATGCCCGAGGTGGAGCCGGTCACCACGATGGCGCCGCCCTCCACCCGGCGCAGCGCCGGCAGCGCGGCCTTGATGCCGAGCGCCACGGCCCGCACGTTCACGTCCATCACCTTGTCGAACATCGCCATCGGGGTGCGGTCGATCAGCCCGAAGCCGGGCACGCCTGCGTTGAGGAACACCCCGTGCAGGGCCCCGAACGAGTCGAGCGCGGCGGCGACCATCGCCTCGTTGGTGGCCTCCTCGGTCACGTCGCCCACCACCGTGACCACCCGGTCGAGGCCCTTCGCCCAGGCGAGCGCCTCGGCGCTCAGGTCGACCGCCACCACCGCGGCCCCCTCGTCGCGGAGGCGCTCGACCGCGGCGCGGCCGATGCCCGACGCCGCGCCGGTCACTGCGTAGACCCGTCCCTCGTTCCGGCTCATGCTGGTCGCCTCGCTCTCGTGCTGTCCGCTGGCTTGGGTGGTGCTGCCCAGCGGCACACCGTAGCCAAGGGGCGAGGATGGGGAGATGAGCGAGGCCGGGCCGTGCGCAGACCCGCCCGACCTCACGGCAGACCCGCCCGACCTCACGGTCGTGGAGCTGGCGGCGGGCGGCCGGGCGTTCGTGGCGAGCGACCTGCACCTGGGTGAGACGCCCAGCGCCGCGTCGGCCGCCGCCGCCCACAACCTGGCCGCCGCGCTCGACGCCTGGGCGGGCCCCGGCGCGGTGATCTTCGCCGGCGACGTGTTCGAGCTGTGGGCCCCGCCCGATGCGCCGCCCGACCTGGCCGCCATCCTCGCCGCCCATCCCGAGTTGGTGTGCGCCGTGGCCCGCTTCGCCGGCGGCGCCGACCGGCGGGTGGTGGTGCTGCCCGGCAACCACGACGGGCGCCTGGCGTGGGACCGTGCGGCGCGCCGGACGCTCGCCCTGGTCCTGCGGGCCGAGGTGGCGCTGGCGGTCGAGCTGGTGGCGGAGGGGGAGGGCGGCGGGCCGGCCCGGCGCGTCCGGGTGGAGCACGGCCACCGCTTCGACCCGGCGAACGCGTTCGCCGACCCGCGCAGCCCCACCGACTCGCCCCTCGGCCAGCACATCGCGGCGGAGATCCTGCCTCGGCTGCTCGGCCCGGGCGGGGGGCGGTGGCTCGCGGGCGTCGAGTCGTTGGCCGACCCGGTGGACTTCCCGAGCTTCGTCGGCTCCCGGCTCACCTACCGTCAGGCCGGCCGCCGGGTGTGGTGGCTGCTGGCGCCGCTGCTCGCCGCCCTCGCGCTGCGGGCGCCCGTCGCGGCCGACCTGCTGCCCGGCGCGTCGGCCGGGCTCACCCGCGGCGCGCGGGTGGTCGCCGATCTCGGCCTGGCCGTCCTGGCCGACGTGCTGGTGCTCGTGGCCGTGGTCTACCTGGTGGCCCGCCGGCAGTTCCGCCCGCTGGCCGATCTCGACCTCGGCCGGCGGGGCCAGGCGCAGAACGACCCGGCGCGGGCGGAGGCGGCGCGTCTCGTGGCCGGCGGCTACGCCGGCTTCGTGACCGGCCACACCCATCACCCCGAGCTGGCCGAGGTGGACGGCGGCTTCTACGCCAACACCGGCTGCGGCTCGGCGGTGGTGGAGGCCGTCCCCGCCCGGTTCGGCCTGCCGCCGGTCTTCCGGCCCACGCGGCGGCTGTCCTGGGTGGAGCTCGACGCAGCCGCGGTGCTGCACGTGCGGCTCCTGCACGGGGAGGCGCCGCTGCCCGGGCTGAGCCGGCTGGAGCGGGCGGTGCTCTGGCCGGGCCCCCGGATCCCTTCGGGCGGGGGCGGCGGCGAACCGGCGGTGGTCGCCGCGCTGCCCGGCGGCGCAGTGTGGCCCACCCCGCCCGACCGCGCCATGCGCCGGGCCCGTCGCGCCCGCCGGCTCGCCGCCGGGGGAGCGCTGCTGGCGGGGCTGCTCAACGTGGTGTCGGCCCAGACCCCGCCGCTCGCCGGGCGGCTGGCCGCGCTGGAAGACGCCCTGCCCGGCGCCGTGCCCCGCGCCGCCGCCGCGGTGGTCGCCCTCGCCGGCCTCGGCCTGCTGCTCCTCGCCCGGGGCCTGCGCCGAGGCCAGCGCCACGCGTGGGTGCTGGCCCTGGCGCTGCTGGCGGCCTCGGCCCTCGGCCACGCGCTGAAGGGGATCGACCTCGAGGAGGCCTCGGTGTGCCTCGTGGTCGCCTACTACGTGGGCCGCGGCCGCGCCGCGTTCACCGCCGGGCGCGACGCCGGCGCCATCGTGCACGGCCTCGCGGTGCTGCTGGCCGGGGTGGGGGTGGCGGCGGCGTCGGCCGCCACCTCGGTGCTGCTCTACGCCCCGGCCGGCGGCCGTCCCACCCTCGGCGCGGCGGCGCGCGCCGTGCTCGGCCGTCTCGTCGGGCTGCGGGGGGCGCCGCTGCCCGCCGGCCTCGCCCACGTGCTCGACC
>JBJXGF010000315.1:0-3454 GCA_046153015.1 Acidimicrobiales bacterium
TCGGCCTCGATCCCCTCGGCGGCCAGCGCCTCGGCGGCGGCCAGCGCGTCCTCCACCGCCGTCGGGTCGGCGAGGTCGCTCTTGGTGAGCGCCACGAGCGGGTCCGCGCCCGCCTCGTGGACGAGCACGAGGGCGCGTTCGAGGCGGCGAGGGTTGAAGGCCCGATCGAGCGGCGCGGCGATGACCACCACGTCGACGTTGGCCGCCACCGGCTGCTCGACGGCCCGGGCGCGGGGGTCGCGGCGGCTGAGGCAGCCCCGCCGCGGCGCCAGGGCCACGACGGCGGGCTCGGGGCCTAAGCTCACCGCCGCCCAGTCGCCCACCACCGGGCCGGCGGCGCCGCGCAGGCCAGCCGCCCGGAACTCGGGGTGGGCGCGGGCCACGAGCAGCTCCCCGCCCGCCACGCGAACGGTGTCGAAGCCCCGCTCGACGCGCACGACCCGGCCCGGCTCGGCCCGGCCGGCGGCGAAGGCAGCGCGCACCGGCGCCTCGTAGCGGGCGGCGACCTCGGCGGTCCACCCGTACGGCGCGAGCGGATGATCGGCGGGCGGACGCACGGTTGTCGTCAGGCTACTGGCCGGGCGAGCAGCTACGGTGGCGCTCCGCCGCAGGGGAGGGGCGCATGGCCGGGGTGCTCGAGGGCGTCAAGGTGGTCGATTTCAGCCAGGTGTTCGCCGGGCCGGCGCTCACCAAGCTCATGGCCGAGCTCGGCGCCGAGATCGTCAAGGTGGAGCTGCCGCCCGCCGGCGACCTCGCCCGCGGCCTGCCGTTCCTGAAGGACGGCCACAGCGCCTACTTCGTGCAGCAGAACCGGGGCAAGCGCAGCGTCTGCGTCGACGTGAAGCACCCGGACGGGCGCCGGCTCGTGGCCGAGCTCCTCGCCGCCGCCGACGTGCTGGTGCAGAACTTCAGCCCGGGCGTGATCGAACGGCTCGGCTTCGGCTACGACGCGTTGGCCGAGACGCACCCGCGTCTCGTCATGTGCTCGATCTCGGCCTTCGGCCACGAGGGGGAGCTGGCCCACAAGCCCGGCTTCGACGGGCTCGCCGCCGCGTTCACCGGCATCCTCGACATGAACGGGTTCCCCGACCGTCCGCCGGTGGCGCCGGGCTTCTCGCCGGGGGACTACCTGGGCGGCGTCCACGGCCTGGCCGGCGTCTGCGCCGCGCTGTTCCACCGGGAGCGCACCGGACGCGGCCAACACGTGCGGGTCTCGCTGGTCGACTGCTACATCAACTGCCACGAGGTCAACGTGCAGATGCGCTCGGCCAGCGGCGGGGCGGTGAACCCGACCCGTTTCGGTGCGCACCACTACATCGTCTGTCCGAACGGCACGTTCCGGGCGCCTGACGGCTGGATCTACTTCGCGTTGCCGACCGACGCGATGTTCGCCGCGCTCTGCCGGGCGATGGGCCGGCCGGAGCTGGCCGCCGAGCCGCGTTTCGCCAGCAACGTGCTCCGCGTGGAGCACCAGCACGAGCTGATCCCGCTCGTCGAGGCCTGGCTGGCCGAGCAGGGCTCCGCCGCGGCGGCGATGGCCCGCCTCGAGGCCGAGCGGGTGCCGGCGGCGCTCGTGCTGTCCGTCGCCGAGGCCATGGCCCACCCGGCGCTGCGCGCCCAGCGGACGGTCCGCACGGTGCAGGACCCGGTCTTCGGCGAGCTCGACCTGCCCGGCGTGCCGATCAAGCTCAGCGAGTTCCCCGGCGAGGCGGAGCTGGTGGCGCCGCGCCTCGGCGAGCACAACCGCTGGGCGGTCACCGAGGCCCTCGGCCGCTCCGAGGCCGAGTATCTCGAGCTCGCCGCGCGGGGCGTGCTCCACGCCGCGCCTGGCTCAAGGGAGGATTGATGAGCAAGCAGGTCGTCAACCCGGGCACGGTTCACGCGCCCACCGGCTACTCCCACGCGGTGGTCAAGGCTGGCGCGCCCGTCTTCATCGCCGGACAGGTGGCGTTGAGCCCCGAGGGCCGCCTCGTGGGGCGGGACGACCCCGCCGCCCAGGCCGTCCAGGCCTTCGAGAACGTGAAGGCCGTGGTCGAGGGCTGCGGCGGAGCGATGAGCGACGTGGTCAAGCTCACCGTGTACACCGTCGCCCGGGAGCACCGGGGCGTGATCAACGAGGCGCGCGCCCGCCACTTCGAGGACGGCGAGTTCCCGGCCAGCACGTTCGTGGTGATCTCCTCGCTGGCCATGCCCGAGTTCCTGGTCGAGATCGAGGCGGTGGCGATGCTCGACGCGCCCGGCGCGTAGCCACGGCCAGGCGAGGCGGGCCTTCAGCTTCGGCTCTCGGGCTCCTCGGGGCTCGGCCGTCGACGCGCCTCCACAATAGTGCGCAGAACCTCTGAGCCGATCGCCTGTTCGATACGAGACACCCCAGTCACCTGGACGACGACCCGTGCGGTGATCGTGTGCACGGAGGCCGGCCGCTCCGCCTCGTCCTGCACAGCGGTGAGATCGAGGATCTCGACGCTGGCCACCTCGACCGCCCCGTGCGGCTCGTCGCGCACGGCGCCGCTGCGATCGGCCGCGGTGGGTCCGAGCTGCTCCAGCATCCACCCGATCCAGTGATCGGGCGACACGCCTTCGAACGTCGTCTCCACGCCTGACTCTGCATGGTAGAGACGCGTCTCCCAGTGGGCACGACCCAAGTCGTCGGCGATCTGGTCGAGGAAGATCGAGAAGCCGGCCTTCTGCTGCCGGCGGTTCGAGCCCTGCTGTCTTGTGTCGGCGGCCGGCGCATCGGAGGTCTCTTCACCACGGTCTGGTGCCACGGCACGTGCTCCCTCTGCGTTGTCCGCAACCGACAGCCCGGCCCCTGCCGCTTGAGGCTCGGGGCCGGGCCGTCGCCGTCTCAGGGGTTGGTCACCGGAGGGTGAACGGCGAGCTCGACAGTCCGGCAATGTCCCCAGATGAGGCCAGGATTGCCGCACGCGTCCTTCGAGCCGACGGTGATGCACAGCCGGTAGACGCGGCCGCACCGGGCGGCGAATCCGGCGGGCGGCGCGAAGGTCCCCTGGTCTAGCTTGAAGGTCAAGGCGTACCAGCCGCTGCCGCACGGATCGAGATCGACGTGCTGCTCCTCGAATTGCAGGTCGGGGGCGGGCCCGCACGTGTCCACGTCGAGGTCGAGGCACAAGGAGCCGCACAGATGGCGCCGAACGGCGTCGCGCAGGCGGACGATCACGTGCACGTAGTACGTCTGGTCCCAGGAGATCATGCTGACCGGGTTCGGATTCGGGCTGTCCTGCGTTGGGCTCTCGGCCACGTAGTACCAGATGTCGATGTCGCCCGGGATGTCCCTACGGTAGACCTCGACAGTGCAGGGTTCTGGGAGAGACGAGGCGATGGCGGCAAGGTCTTGTGCCATGTGAGCGCTCCTGTGTGTGCTGATGGACGACGATCACGGGTTCGTGGTCGCTGCACACAACCTGCGCCACGCCGCTCTTCTCGTGGTCGG
>JBJXGF010000318.1:0-11665 GCA_046153015.1 Acidimicrobiales bacterium
GTCCAGCGGTCAACCCGGACAGATCCGCCGCCTCCGCCAGCATCCCCACCCCAGCATGAGACACCAAACGCTCACCGTTCGCGGTCACCGCCGGCGCTGTCGCCGACCGGCTATCGTTCACCTTCACCGAGCCCTCCTGGCCTGCGAGACACGGATCTAGAGCACCCGTATTCTCCCAGCCCAGAAGGGCTTTTCCGCGGACTCCGACTCGATCGCATGACTACCGCCATGACCATTCCAGGCTAGGGCGACGGCCGGTTATGTGGTCAGCGATCAGTCGAGGAACGCTGTGCTGTACCGAACATGGCCGGGCAAGAGCTCGGCGTCGGCCAACGGTCGCACCATCCACGACGCGCCGTCGCCATAGTCGCCGTGGACGCCCATCGGCGCCGCCGGCACGAACCCGAAACGGGGGTAGTAACGCTCATGGCCGAGCAGCACCACGAAACGCCACCCCGCGTGCGCCGCCCGTTCCAGACCCGAGCGGATGAGCGCCCCACCGATGCCAACGCCCTGATGCTCGGGCGCAACCGCCACAGGGGCCAATCCCAGCCCCATCCCGCGCTCCCCACCGAGGGTCACCTCACTGAAGGCGATGAACCCGACCACCCGTCCCTCGAGCTCGGCTACCAACGTCAGCTCGGGAACGAGCTCGCCGCGGTCGCGCAGGCTGCGCACCAAGTCCACCTCGCTGTCCGAGCCGAACTGATGGACGAACGCTTCGCGCACCACGGCGTCGATGGCTTCCTCATCTCCGGGCGCCTCTGGGCGAATGGCAACGTCGACGGCGGACACCTTCACGATGATGCTGCATCGGCGTGCCCGTTTCCATCCGAAGAGGGGTCTGAGACCCCGCCATCGGCGGCCCGCGTTCGGCCCGCGTTGGTCGGAGCCGCTGAGCTGGGCGCGCCAGCCCGCTCAGCGGGCCGGTCGGTAGAGCCTGAAACCGGCCTGGCCACGGCGTTGCAGTGTGGAGCTGATGGGATTGGAACCCACGACTTCCTGCTTGCAAAGAGTCCTGGAATGGTCCGCTGACCAGCACGGGCGTGGCACGCCGACCCCGGTGGCGCGTCTGGTCACGCCAACGCGCTTCTCCCCGGTGTCGGCGGCCCTGCCGACACCCGAGGAGCCGACCGTGCGACGACTACAACACCAGGAGATGCGAGCGCGGGAGCTTGCGCTGTGACTGGGCGCCGGCGGGTCTTCGGTTCCATCCGCAAGATGCCGTCGGGGCGCTGGCAGGCTCGCTACCGGCACCCCTCAACCGGCGTGCTAGTGAGCGCAGGCAGGACGTTCGCGACGAAGGCCGATGCGGCCCGGCTGCGGATCGGCATCGTCCCCGAAGCATCCGATCTTCGATCAGGCACATATCATCATAAACAGAAGAATCTATGGCTGGCTGTCTTGCGCGATCCGTCCGGCTTTATGGAACTATTTAGCGATGCGTATGAGTCCGTAGCCGAAGCAGTATTCAGCCTTGGTAAACACGAGCGCGGAAACTACTTCTACAAGCCGACGCCTGCCGGACAAAGACTGCAAGAGCAGCTTGTGAAGTTCGGCACTGTCAAAGTGGTCGAGGTAGAGGCCGCGCTCAACGGAAGCAGCTCAGCAGAAACTCCTCACGGTCGAGCATCAGCTTGTGCCGGTAGATCCACCGCTGTGGCTGCATCTCAATGCGGCTCGGACGCCCGTCATTGCGCCGAAGCCGACCTTCGAGCCACTCGACTGATGTTCAGGCCTCGCCATCGCCGAGACTCGCTGACGTTGCGCCTCGCTCGTCTTCGGCAGCAATCTGCGCGACAATCGGCTCGTGGTTGGTTCTGTCTGGCTCGTTGCTCCCGGCGAAGATCGAACAACGCTTTCAGCGTATCCTTGCGCTGGGAACGAATGGGCAGAGCGCAACGAGCAGGTGATCCTCTGCTCGTTGCGCTCTGCGCAATGGGCAAGTCTGTGCCGGTCTTGTCAACACTTGGAGCGCCTGCGCGTTGAGGTCAGCTCGGGGTCGGGTGCTGATTCGTCGCGCGACGGCGGCGCAGCAAAGAGCGGGCCGACGAGCGTTTCGAGGGTGGCGCGGGTGATGACGATGCGCCGGCCGATGGCGAGGGAGGGGATCTCGCCGCGGCGCACAGCCTCGTAGGCGCTCGTGCGGGAGATGCCGATCATCTCGGCGGCCTCCGGGACAGTGAAGGTCAGTCTCGCCACATGTCCTCCTGTCGGCGATGGGCGTGCGCGTTCGACAAGCGCGCTGCACGGACGGAACGCGACGCGCTGGCGCTCGACGGACCGGCCGTAAGTGGTCGCCCGCGCCAGGCGGGCCGGCGTATCGTTCCTGCCGTGAGTGAGCCGACGATCCTCGAACGGCCGGTGTACGGCGTGGGGCAGGCGGCGTCGCTGCTCGGCCTCCGCCAGGACCGCGTTGCCGCATGGCTCAACGGCTACCAGCGTCGTGGCGTGACCTACCCGCCGGTCATCCGCGAGGCGCCGAGCACCGTCGAGACGGTTACTTGGGGCGAGTTCGTCGAGCTGGGCTTCCTCCGCGAGTACCGGCGCGCGCGGGTGTCGCTGCAGCACATCCGGCCGGTGATCGAGCGGCTGCGCCTGGAGTACGGCGTGAAGTACCCCCTCGCTCATGCACGTCCGTTCGTCTACGGCCGCGAGCTCGTGCTGCGCATTCAGGACGAGACCAATCTCGACCGCTCGCTCGCCATCGTGATCCGCTCCGGCCAGGAGCTCCTCCTGGCGCCCGAGGTCGAGTCCTACTTGCAGAAGGTCGAGTTCGACGACGGTGTCGCCACCAGGCTGCGACCGGCGGGAAAGACCTCACCCGTCGTCATCGACCCCGACTTCTCCTTCGGCCGGCCACAGATCCGCGGCGTGAGCACGGAGCGGCTCGCCGAGCTGTACCGCAGCGGCGACGCCCCCGAGTTCCTGGCCGAGGTCTACGAGCTGCCGGTCGAGGACATTCGCGCCGCAGTCGCCTACGAGACGCAGCTGGCCGCCACGGCCGCCTGATGGCAGCGGAGCGCACCGCTCGCTTCTTCGTCGACGAGAACGACCTGGCCCTCGGCAGGAGCCTCTCCTGGGCTCGTCGGGACGTCGTGCATCCCGGCCACCGAGACCTCCCGAGCGTCCCCCTTGGCACGGCCGACTCGGTCTGGCTCCAGATCGTCGGCGAGATGGTTCTGGTCGTCATCACGCGCGACAAGCGGATACGGTCCCGCCCGGTCGAATCTGCGGCCGTGGCGCAAGCCGGCGTCCGGGGGTTCGTGCTCACCAGCGCCGGAGATCTGAGCACTTGGCTGACGTTGAGCCTGCTCGTGCGCGAGTGGGATGCCATCGAGCGCCACCTCAGCGAGAACCCGGGATGTCCCTGGCTGGCCGCGGTGGCGAACCAAGGTGTGCGTCCGCTCAACCTCCGTCGACAGCGATGATCCAACGCTCGTTGAGGTTCGCGTTGAGGTCTCGACCGGCCTCGCTGCGCAGCTACGCTGCCTCGTGCCACTCGACGACGCTCTGAGCCAGACCGCTTTCGGGGTGGAGCTGATGGGATTCGAACCCACGACCCCCTGCTTGCAAAGCAGGTGCTCTAGCCAGCTGAGCTACAGCCCCGAGGCCTCTCAGCGTAGCGGCGAGCGCAGGGCCGGGGCATTCGTGGCAGGATCGGCCCATGAAGTTCGGCGTGCTGCAGTTCTTCAGCTGGCCGGAGCGCCGTACGCCGCTCGAGGCGGTCTACGAGCGGGCGGTGCAGCGGGCCGAGGTGATGGACCGCACCGGCTACGACGCCGTGTGGCTGGCCGAGCACCACTTCGCCGCGTTCAGCGTCTGCCCCTCCGTGAACCTGATGGGCATGCACCTCGCCAACCGGACGACGAGGCTGCGCATCGGCACCGCCGTCTCACTGGCCGCGTTCTACCACCCGCTGCGCCTCGCCGAGGAGGTGGCGCTGCTCGACGTGCTCTCCGGGGGCCGGGTGAACTGGGGCGCCGGCCGCGGCTTCGACCGCACCGAGTTCGACGCGTTCGGCGTGACCCCCGACGACAGCTACCCGCGCTTCCGGGAGAACGTGGAGATCGTGCTGGCCGCGTGGAACAACGAGCGGCTCACCCACCACGGCCGCTTCCACCACTTCGACGACGTGGAGGTGCTCCCCAAGCCGCGCCAGCGCCCCCACCCGCCGGTCTGGATGGCGGCCGGCTCGCCCGAGGCGATCGTGTGGGCGGCCGAGGCCGGCCACTCGATCATGATGGACCCGCACTCGCCGTACGACGAGATCGCCCGCAAGCACGCGCTGTACCGGCGCACGCTCGAGGCCAACGGGCATGAGCACGCCGGCCGCGACATCCCGATGGCCCGTCTGGTGGCCATCGCCGACACCGACGCGGAAGCCGCCGACGTCGCCCGGCGCGGCGTCAGCTGGATCATGGGGTCGTACTTCACCAACGACAAGAACGTGACTCGCGACATCCGATCGCCCGAACGCCAAGCCGAAGCGGCCCCGGCGCCGGAGGGCGACCCGGTCGAGCGCTACCTCCGCAACACGGCGGTCCACGGCAGCCCTGAGCGGGTGATCGACCAGCTCCTGGCGCTCCAGGACGAGATGGCGCTGTCCTACCTGCTGGCCGCGCCGCTCAGCCATCGCTCCTTCGAGCTGCTCACCGAACGGGTGCTGCCCAAGCTGCTGTAGCCGCCCGGTCAGCCGGTGGGCCGGCCGAAGGGCAGGGCGTCGCGCCAGGTGCGCAGGAAGTCCTCCGCCCGCTGGCACGCCCCGAGGAAGGGCCCTTCGGGATGCCGGGCGGCGTCGACCACGGCGTCGACGATCGAGGACTGCACGCCGTCGACCACCCACTCCTCGGTGGAGCCCGGGGGCGCCTCGCCGGCCAGCAGCGGACCGGCTATGGTGAGGAAGTCGGGCAGGTACACCGAGCCGGCCCGGCTGAGCATGGCCATGGCCCGCGGCGTGACCGGCGTGGGCCCGATCGGCACGACCGCCTTCGCCTTGACGTGCTCGGCGCCCTCGTGGGTCAACGCCCCGGCCTTCGAGCCGACGAAGAGCACGTCGCAGTTCACGCCGAAGACCGCCCAGGCCGGCTTCTCGTCGGCCAGCAGCTGCGAGATCGCCCGCTCGCCGTGCGCCTCCCAGGCGGCGGCGAGATCCGCGGGCGCGAAGCCGAGCGGCGCCCCGATCGCCGAGCCGGCGCCGGTGCTGATCGCCACCACCCGACCGCCGAGCTCGCCCACCCGGCGGGCGAGCGCCACCCCCACCGGGCCGAAGCCCTCGATGGCGACGGTCTTGTCGGCCAGCCCGTCGACCGCTACGCCGGCGGCCGCGGCGGCGCCGATCGCCACCAGGTGGTCGGCCAGGCTGACGCCGGCCCGCACCGTGTGCAGCGGCACCGCCCGGTGCTCCTTCTGGCGCAGCGTGGACAGCGCGGCCTCGTCGACGCCGCGTCCGGGGTCGAGGGTCAGCTGTCCGGTCTCGACCATCGGCAGGACCTCGTCGACGAAGCTGGCCAGCGCGCCCGGACGGTCCTCGGGCTTGGCGTTGACGCCCACAGACGCGCCCGAGATCGGCAGACCGAACGCGGCGAACGAGTAGGTGACCGACCGGGCCAGCATCTCGGCGCCGCCCTGGAGGATCTTGGGCGCCGAACGGACGATGCCGACGGCGCGCTCGGCGCCGTCGAGGTCCCAGGAGATGAACCCGTCGGTCGACTTGAGCTTCTGGATCTTCACTTCGCCAACCTCGCCATCAGACCGAACAGCTCCATGCGCGCCGGCACGGCCCAGCTCGGGTCGAGCTCCTTGTACGCCGCCGCCACGTTGATCGCCAACCGTTCGCTGTCGCCCAGCTCGGCGAACTCGCCGAGGTCGATGTCGAACACCGCGTCCTCGAGCGCCATGCCGGACGCGTGGCGCGCCGAGGCCTCCCGGTGCACGAACTCGAAGTAGCGCTTGCACGCCTCCACGCCGGACGCGTCGGTGAGCGGACCGTGGCCCGGCACGACCGCCTCGCAGCCGAGGGCGAGGATGGCGTCGCAGGCGCCGATGCAGTTGGCGTAGGGCCCGTCCCAGACGATCGGCGTCCCGTGGATGAACAGCAGGTCGCCGGTGTAGACGATCCCGGCGTCGGGCACGTGGACCACCAGATCGCCCTTGGTGTGGGCCGGGCCCAGCTCGATCAGCTCCGCCCGACGGCCGCCGACCTCGAGCTCGAGGCGTCCGGTGAAGGTGCGGTTCGCCGGTGTGGCGGTGATGCCCTCGAAGTCGAACGGGGCGAAGATCCGCCGCAGGAACGCGTTGACCTCGGGCCCGAAGTCGGCCTGCATCATGGCCGCCATCCGCGACGGCGGCAGCTCCTGCATCTCCAGGGCGGCGGCCTGCGTGGCGATGATCTCCGCCGCGTCGACCAGCTGGTTGCCGTGCCAGTGGTCGCCGTTGGCGTGGGTGATGGCCAGCGTGGCGATCGGCGCGGCGGAGGTCACCGGCGCCATCGAGTCGAGCATCGTGCGGGTGAGCGGCAGGTCGAACAGCGTGTCGACGAGCAGCGACGCGCCGTTGCCCCGCACCAGACCGGCGTTCGACCAGCCCCAGCTCCCGTCGGGCTGGAGGTAGGCGAACACGCCGTCGGCCACCTCGTAGAGGCCGCGCTCGTAGCTCCGGCTGTTGAGGATCTCACGGGTGGTCATCGCTCAGCCCCGATCCGGTGCACGGGCTGGGTCTCGCCGTCCCAGGCCGCCGCTTGGTCGCGGATGTGGGCGAAGAAGCTGAGCGTCTGCTCGCCCGGCTCGACCAGCTCGATGACCGTGCCGGTCTGGCCCGGCGCCTCGCAGTCGAGGTAGGCGAAGCGCCCGCCCTTGAAGCTGCCCTCCTGGCCCGGTCCGAAACCGAGGGCCTGGGCCGCCGCCAACGCGGCGTCGTAGTCCGCCGGCAGGTAGCCGAGGTGCTGGAGGCCGCCGCCGGGGCAGCGGGCCAGGTAGTCGAGGTACATGGACGGCGCCTGGTCGTGCTGCTGGATCAGCTCCACCTGCACGTCGCCGCTGTTCGACAGCGCGATCGACAGGTCGGGCAGCGTGGTCGAGGCGCCGCACCGCCAGACCGCGCCCCGCAGCTTGAACACGTACCAGGGGCCCACGCCGAAGCGGTCGATCCAGTGGGTGAGCGCTGCGTCCAGGTCGGTCACCACGTAGCCGAGCTGGAAGACCCCGCCGAGCAGCGGGGCGAGCCGTTGGGTCATGGGCGGACCTCCTCGACGATGCCGTTGGTCAGCAGCCCCACTCGGCTGATCTCGACCTCCACCTTGCCGCCGGGCTTCATCCACAGCGGGGGATCGCGGCGGGACCCGACGCCGCCCGGCGTGCCGGTGGCGATCACGTCGCCCGGGGCGAGCGTGGTGAACTGCGAGCAGAACGAGATGAGCTCGGCCACGGAATGGATCATGAGATCGGTGGGCGTGTCCTGCACCACCTCGCCGTCGAGGCGGGTCTGCAGGCGCAGCGCCTGGGGGTCGCCCACCTCGTCGGCGGTCACCAGCCACGGGCCCATCGACCCCGAGGCGTCGAAGTTCTTGCCCGGCGTGAACTGGGAGGACAGGCGCTGCCAGTCGCGCACGCTGCCGTCCATGAAGCACGAGTAGCCGGCCGCGTAGGTGAGCGCGTCCTCCACCGAGGCCCGCCGGCACCTTCGCCCGATCACCACCGCCAGCTCGCCCTCGTAGTCGAACTGCTCGCTGTCGAACGGCTTGACCAGCGGCGCCCCGCAGCCCACGAGCGACGACGGATAGCGGGTGAAGATCGTGGGATGCGCGTTCGGGTCGCGCCCGGTCTCGACCCGGTGCGCGTCGTAGTTCACGCCGGCGCACAGGATCCGCGACGGGTCCGGCACCGGCGCCAGCAGCTCCAGGCCGGCGAGCGGCCGGTCGGGCTCGGCGTGGCGGGCCTCCTCGAGCGCGCCGGCCTCGAGCAGCGCCCGCACGCTGGTGAATCGCCCGCCGGTGGCCCGGCCGAGCTCGGCCACCCCGTCGCCGACCACGACCCCCGCGGCGGCGCCGCCCGTGGGCGTCACGAACGTGATGAGTCGCACCGAGCCATCATTGCAGGTCGCCGGCGGGGTCGATGAGCTGCGGGGGCGGAACAGCGCGGCTACAGCCCGATCGAGGCCTCGAACGCGCCCACCGCCCGGTCCAGCCGCTCGATGATCTCGTCGGCGTCGGCCATGGTGGCGCACAGCGGCGGCGCGATCGACACGGAGGCGCCGCCCCGGGTGAGCAGGCCGTTCTCGCGCAGCAGGGCGGGCATCCGCCTGCCGACCTCGTCCTCGGGGAGGAAGTCCTGGCCCGAGGCCGGGTCGCGCTTGAGCTCCAGCACGTGCATCATGCCGATGCCGCGGGCGGCGGCGCCGGTCGGATGCCTCGCCGCCAGCGCCTCGAGCTGCTCACCGAGGTAGCCGCCGACGACGGCGGCGTTCTCGACCAGGCCCTCCTTCTCGAAGATGTCGAGGTTGGCCAGCGCCACCGCGCACGCCACGGGATGGGCGCCGAACGTGATGCCGCCCACGAACGCCTCGGCGTCGCCCCCCACGAAGCCCGACGCCACCTTCTCGTTCACCCCGACGGCGGCCAGGGGCTGATAGCCCGAGGTGATGCCCTTCGCCATCGTCATGAGGTCGGGCGACACGCCGAAGTGGTCGATGCCGAACCAGGCGCCGGTGCGCCCGAACCCGTCGATCACCTCGTCGGCGATGAGCAGGATGTCGTGCTTGTCGCAGATGGCCCGCAGCGTGCGCCAGTACTCCGTCGGCGGCACGAAGCAGCCGTTCGCGGTGGAGATCGGCTCGGCGATCAGCGCGGCAACCGTGTCCGGCCGGTGCACCGCCAGCTGCGCCTCGATCGTGCGGGCGCAGAACACGTCGCACTCCGGGTAGGTCTTCTCGTAGGGGCAGCGCCCGCAGTGCACGTTCGGCACCGGCACGGCGCCGGGGATGAGCGGCTCGAACGGCGCCTTGTTCACGTAGGTGGAGTGGTTCACCGACAGCGCCCCGCCGGTCATGCCGTGGTACGAGCCGAAGCGGCAGATCACCTTCGTGCGGCGGCGTTCGCCGCGGTTCCAGTGCCACTGCTTGGCCATGCGCAGCGCGGTGTCGACCGCATCGGACCCGGTGTTGACCAGGTAGAACCGTTCGATGCCGGGCGGGGTCAGCTCGGCCAGGCGGGCGGCGAGGTCCACCGCCGGCTTGGTGGCGTAGGCGAACGGGTTGGCGAAGGCCAGCTCGCCCATCTGGCGGGCGGCGACCTCGGCCAGCTCCTTGCGCCCGTGGCCGGCGTTGACCACCCACAGGCCCGACATCACGTCGATGTAGGTGTTGCCCAGGTGGTCGCGGAGACGGATGCCGTCGCCGGACTCGATCACCACGAACTCGCCCTGCTGGGCGAGGTCGTTGTACTGGCGGGTGTGGATCCACAGGTGGGCGAGCCCACGCTCCACGTAGTCGTCGACCATGGGAAACGCTACCCCGGGGCGCGTAAGCTGCGCCTCGGCAGTTCAGCTGCAGGGGGAGACACATGCACGAGCTCGTCATCCGAGGCGGAACGATCGTCGACGGCGCCGGGGCGGCCGCGTACACCGGTGACGTCGCCATCGACGAGGACCGGATCAGCGCGTTGGGCAAGGTAGTCGACAAGGGCCGCCGGGAGATCGACGCCGACGGCCTGCTCGTCACGCCGGGCTGGGTCGACATCCACACCCACTACGACGGCCAGGTCACCTGGGATTCGCAGGTGGCGCCCTCGTCGCTCCACGGGGTCACCTCGGTGGTCTACGGCAACTGCGGCGTGGGCTTCGCCCCGGCCCGCACCGGCGAGGACGACCACGCGTTCCTGATCTCGCTGATGGAGGGCGTGGAGGACATCCCGGGCACCGCCCTGGCCGAGGGCCTGGCGTGGGACTGGGAGTCGATCCCCGAGTACCTCGACGCCGTCGACCGGCGGCCCCACACGATCGACCTCGGCGCGCAGGTGCCCCACGCCGCGCTGCGGGCCTACGTGATGGGCGCCCGAGGCGCGAACCACGAGGAGGACCCGACGCCGGAGGAGATCGGCCGCATGGCCGAGCTCACCGCCGAGGCCCTCGAGGCCGGCGCGGTCGGCTTCGCCACCTCCCGCACGCTCAACCACCGCACGAAGACCGGCCAGAAGATCGGCTCGCTCACCGCCAGCTCCGAGGAGCTGCTCGGCATCGCCGACGCGTTGCGCCGCACCGGCAAGGGCGTCCTGCAGGTGGTGTCGGACTTCAAGAGCTTCGACTACGAGATGGGCATGATGCGCCGGATGGCCGAGCTGTCCGGCCGGCCGCTGTCGGTGTCGCTCATCCAGGCCGACCAGCGGCCCGACCGCTGGCGCGACGTGCTGGCCTACATCGACCGCGCCGCGGCCGACGGGCTCGACATGAAGGCGCAGATCGCCGCCCGTCCGGTGGGCCTGCTGGTGGGGCTCAACGGGTCGATGCACCCGTACGTGAAGACGCCGACCTACAAGGCGCAGCTGCGCGGGCTGCCGGTGGCCGAGCAGGCGCGGCGCATGCGCGACCCCGAGCTGCGGGCCGCGCTGCTCGCCGAGGCCCGGGAGGTGCGCGGCGGGCTCTTCGCCGGCGTGGCCAAGCAGGCCCACAAGCTCTTCGAGCTGGGCGACCCGCCCGAGTACGAGCCGGCGCCCGAGCAGTCGATCGCGGCCAAGGCGCAGCGGGCCGGCGTCGACCCGATGGAGCTCGTGTACGACATCCTCACCGCCGGGGACGGCGACGGGATGCTCTACTACCCGGCCGGCAACTACAGCGCCGGCAACCTCGACGCCGCCCGCGAGATGGTGCTCCACGAGCGGACGGTGCCCGGCCTGTCCGACGGCGGCGCCCACGTGTCGTTCATCTGCGACGCCAGCTTCCCCACCTACAACATCGTGCACTGGGCGCGCGACCGCAGCCGCGGCGAGAAGCTCCCGCTCGAGTTCATGGTGAAGCGGCAGACGCTCGACACGGCCCGCCACGTGGGCTGGAACGACCGCGGCCGCCTGGCTGTCGGCTGCCTGGCCGACGTGAACGTGATCGACTTCGACCGCCTGGCGCTGCGCCCGCCTGAGATGGTGCACGACCTGCCCGCCGGCGGGAAGCGGCTGATGCAGAAGGCCGAGGGCTACCGCTACACGATCAAGCGGGGCCAGGTGACCTTCGTCGACGGCGTGGCGACCGGCGTGCTCCCCGGTCAGGTCGTGCGCGGCGCGCAGGCGGCGCCCACCGCCTAGCTGCGTGCCGAGCGAGCGGCCGCCGGGCCGGGCGCCCGGCGGCCGCCGGCGCGTTCCGGGCCCGACCCGCTCAGTTACTCAGTCGCGCTCATCCCGGGGGCTGCGCCCCAGGACCCCATCCACGGCCGGCTCGCTGGCGCTCCCCGACCGTGCGGCTTCGCTCCGCTCTCAGTCCTCGTCGTCCTCGTCCTTGTCTTTGTTGGACGAGCCCTTGTTGGACGAGCCCTTGCCGTCGGACTTCTTGTCGTCCGACTTCTTGTCCTCGGATTTCGTGTCGTTGGACTTGGCGGCGGGTTTCGCGGTTGTCGATGCCGGGGCCAGGTTGGCCGGCGCCCTGGACGCGTTCGGCTGGGGGGTCTTCGGGGCGTTCCCCTTGGC
>JBJXGF010000351.1:0-4678 GCA_046153015.1 Acidimicrobiales bacterium
GCTCCGGGCTCGGGGGCGCCGCCCGCTCGCCGCCGGCCACGCTCGCCCTCAGCGCCCGCCGCGCCCGGCGGTAACGGCGGCGCGGCCCCAGTAGGCGGCGGCCTCGCCGAGCTCGCCCTCGATGCGCAGGAGCTGGTTGTACTTGGCCACGCGGTCGCTGCGGGCCGGGGCGCCGGTCTTGATCTGGCCGCAGTTGGCGGCCACCGCCAAGTCGGCGATCGTGGTGTCCTCGGTCTCGCCGCTGCGGTGGCTCATCACCGCGCTGTAGCCGGCCCGGTGCGCCATGCTGACCGCCTCGAGGGTCTCGGTGAGCGAGCCGATCTGGTTCACCTTCACCAGGATCGAGTTGGCCACGCCGGCCTCGATGCCCCGGCCGAGCCGGGCGGTGTTGGTCACGAACAGGTCGTCGCCCACGAGCTGCACCGACGCGCCGAGCCGCTCGGTGAGCGCCGCCCAGCCGTCCCAGTCCTCCTCGGCCATGCCGTCCTCGATCGACACGATCGGGTAGCGGGCGCACCAGCCGGCCAGCAGCTCGACCATCTCCGCCGAGCCGAGCGAGCGCCCCTCGCCAGCCAGCGTGTAGCGCCCGTCTCGGTAGAACTCGGTCGAAGCGGCGTCGAGGGCCAGGGCGATGTCGTCGCCGGGGCGCAGCCCGGCCTTCTCGATGGCTTCCACCAGCAGGGCGAGCGCCTCCTCGTTGGAGCCGAGGTTCGGGGCGAAGCCGCCCTCGTCGCCGATGGCGGTCGACAGGCCCCGCTCGGCCAGCACCTTCTTCAGCGTGTGGTAGCACTCCACACCCCAGCGCAGCGCCTCCGAGAAGCTGGCCGCGCCGACCGGCATGAACATGAACTCCTGCAGGTCGATGTTGTTGTCGGCGTGCTCCCCGCCGTTGAGCACGTTCATCATCGGCGTGGGCAGCACGTGGGCGTTGGGCCCGCCGACGTAGCGGTAGAGCGGCAGGCCGAGCTCGTCGGCGGCGGCCCGCGCCGCGGCGAGGGACACGCCGAGGATGGCGTTGGCGCCGAGGCGGGCCTTGTTGTCCGTCCCGTCGAGGTCGAGCATCGCCTGGTCGAGCAGGCGCTGGTCGAGCGCGTCGATCCCTCGCACCGCGGCCGCGATCTCGCCGTTCACGTGGGCGACGGCCTGGGTGACCCCCTTGCCGAGGTAGCGGTCGCCGCCGTCGCGCAGCTCGACCGCCTCGAACTGGCCGGTCGACGCGCCGCTCGGCACGATGGCCCGGCCGGTGGCGCCCGACTCGAGCAGGACCTCGACCTCGACGGTGGGGTTGCCGCGCGAGTCGAGCACTTCGCGGCCGAGGAGCCCTTCGATCGCGCTCATGCGGATGCGCTCATGGGGGTGCTGTTGCTCCTGAGGCGGATGTTGAACGTTGGCACAGCGCGCCGCGGGGGCGCAAGGATCTGAGGGTATCGACCTATTCGCGCAGCGATGCTCGGGCGCGCAGCCCCCGAGCAGGTGAGGGGGAACTGATGGATCTCGAGCTGTTGGCCTCGGGCTACAAGCTGGTCGAGGCGCCGCGCACCGACGGCGAGAACAACCTCTACTTCAGCGACATCCTCGGCGGCGGGGTCTATCGCCGATCGCCCACGGGCCACATCGAGACCCTGGTGCCGGACCGGCGCTGGGTCGGCGGCCTCGCCCTCCACGCCGACGGCGGCTTCGTGATCTCGGGCAAAGACGTCGTGCACTGGAAGGACGGCGAGACGCGCCAGCTCCTGACCGCCGAGGGCATCAACTCCTTCAACGACCTGCACACCGACGCGGCCGGACGCGTCTACACCGGCTGCATCCGCCAGTCGATGGACGACCCGGACGCGCCGAAGACGCCGGGCGAGGCCTACCGCATCAACCTCGACGGCTCGACCGAGGTGCTCTACGGCGACGTCGGCGCCTCGAACGGCATCGGCTTCTCACCGGACGGGACGATCCTGTACCACTCGGATTCAACGGGGAAATGCGTGATCGCCCACGACATCGACGCGCAGGGCCGGGTCTCGAACCGCCGCGCCGCGGTGCGTTTCGAGCGCGGCATCCCCGACGGCATGTGCGTGGACACCGACGGCAACCTCTGGGTGGCCCACGTGGGCGGCCGCCGGGTGGCGAAGTTCTCCCCCGCCGGCGACCTGCTCGACGAGATCCCCGTACCGGCCAAGGCCGTCACCAGCTGCGCGTTCGGGGGGCCCGACATGGCCGAGCTGTACATCGTGTCGGCCGACAACACCGACGACGCCGCCCTGCGGGGCTGCATCTGGCGTTGCCGGCCCGGCGCGACGGGGCTGCCGACGCCGCTGGCCCGGGTGTAACCGCTGGCCCGGGTGCAGCAGGCGCGGCGGCCCGGCTCAGGCCGGCGCCGCGACCGGGACGCCGAGCAGCTCGGCGGCCTCGGCGCAGCCGGCCACCGGGCGGCCCACCTCCTTGCACAACGCCACCGCCTCCTCGATCAGCTCCACGTTGGTGGGCTTGCGGTCCGGGTCGAAGTGCTCCTCGAGGCCGACGTGGAGGTGGCCGCCGAGCTCGAGGGCGAGGCGGGCGACCGGGGTCTGCATGAGGTCGCCGCCCCACACCGACACCGACCACGCCAGACCCGAGCCCTCCAGCATGTCGAGGTAGGCGAGCAGGGCGTTGCGGGTGGGCGGCAGGCCGAAGCTCACGCCCTTCGAGCGGGCGAGCAGGCCCCACTCGCCGCCGAAGTACAGCTTGACCATCGCCCCGGCGGGCAGGCGCCCGGCCCGGTGGTAGGCCAGCGTGGTCGACAGCCAGCCCGGCTCGTAGATGGCGATGGCCGGGGCCAGCCGGCGCCGTTCGCACTGCTCGAACGCGGCCCGGATGTGGTCGTAGGTGTTGACGTAGCTGCCGCCGGTGGGGATGCCGTCCTTGTCGACCCAGCCGGTGTTGGTGGAGCCCGGGTCGACGTAGGCCATCCGGATCAGCCCCAGGTCGGCCAGCAGCTCGTGGTGGAGGATGCGGTCCTCGGTGGAGGAGGCGGCGACGCCGGTGGCGTACCACAGCGTGTCAGGCCGGGCGGCGAGGATCTCCTGCCAGGCGGCCACGTAATCGTCCACCGCCTCCTGGCCGACGAGGCGGATGCTGCTGTTGTGGGCGTGGATGATGCCGGCCCCGGCGTCGAGGCAGGCGAAGGTGTCGGCCTTCACCTCCTCGGGGGTGCGGGGGATGTGCGGGTTGCGCTCGGGCTTGCCCACCCCGTTGATGGCGGCCTCGATGATCACCGGCGTCGCGCTCATGGGCGGACGCTAGCCGTCGAGCTCCGCCGCCCGCACCCGATCACGCACCCGCCGGGCGGCGGCGCGGAGCTCGTCCTCGGGGTCGACGCCGGCGGCGCGGGCCTCGGCCACGAGCGCCCAGAGCCGCTCGCCGACCCCGGTCGCGTCAGCGGCGGCGGCGACCGTCGCCGCGCCGTCGAGCCGGCCCAGCGTCTCGGCCCTGCGCTGCACCTTGGCCGCGTAGCTGAGGGCGGGCAGCGCGGCGGGGATGCCGTCCATCACGCTGCTGCGCCCCTTCTCGGCCCGCTTGATCGCCTCCCAGTTGGCCACCACCTGCTCGGCGGTGTCGGCCTGCACCTCGCCGAACACGTGGGGATGCCGGGCGCGCAGCTTGTCGTGCACCCCCCGGGCCACGTCGGCCAGGGTGAACCAGCCCTCCTCCTGCGCGATCACGGCGTGGAAGTAGACCTGGAAGAGCAGGTCGCCCAGCTCCTCGCACAGGTGCTCGGGCCCGTCGGGGCCCTCGTCCAACCCGTCGATGGCCTCGAGCACCTCGTACGCCTCCTCGATCAGGTACTGGCGCAGCGAGTGGTGGGTCTGCTCCCGGTCCCACGGGCAGCCGGCCCGCAGCGCCGCCACCAGCTCGGCGAAGCGCACGAGCTCGGCGGCCACCGGCGCCGCCAGCCGGGGGATCCATAGCGAGGTGAGGTGGTCGGGCTCGAGCGTGCGGTCGAGGTCCTCCCATGGCGTCTCGATCACCGCCTCGTCGGCCAGGCCGAGGTGATGCAGGAGCGTGACCGGGGCGTCGGGCGCGTCCTCCACCGCCAGCTTGATGTCGGACAGGAGGTGCCGGTCGTCGCACTGGGCCACGAGCAGCGGCCCCCGTTCGCCGGCCGCTTCGACCGCGAAGCGCCGCCCGTCGACCAGGCGAACCCCGAGGGCGAGCGGGTCGACGCCGAGGCGCGCCCAGGCCAGCTCCACGAAGCTGAGCCCGGGGTGCAGCTCCACCCGCACCCGCTCGTCGGCGAGGAGGAGCTCGACCGTCCGCTCGGCCACGGTGGGCGAGCCGGGCACGGCGTACACGACCGGCCCGCCGCCCGACCGCTCAGCGGCCGCCGCCTCCGCCACCAGGCGCTCGACGATCTCGGGATACACCCGCTCGATCGCGTCGGCCCGCTCGTAGACGTGGTCGAAGGACTCGCACGGGCCCAGCGCCCCGGCGGCCGGGCAGCGCCGGGTGCGCAGGAAACGCCGCCCGGGCGGGGCGGCGGCGATCGCCTGCAGCGCCCCGGCGGTCACCAAGTCGGGCCCGGCCGGGCCGAGCCCGACGACCACCAGCGTCGGCCGCGGGCTCACCCCGCTACCGGCCGCCGCCGGCCTGGGGCAGGGCGTCGGGCCGCTGGGTGGTGGTGGCGGTCGTGGCGCCGGACGCCGGCGCG
>JBJXGF010000368.1:0-18595 GCA_046153015.1 Acidimicrobiales bacterium
GCGTCGTCGATGGTGTCGGCGGCGCCCCGGCCGGCGGCGCCGCCGAGCGAGGCGTACCGGCCGAGGCCGGCCACCAGCGCGGCGAGGAGCAGGCCCAGGCCCACGAGGTCCCGCCCGTGGGCTCGCAGCCCGGCCGCGAGGCCGCGCCCCGCCTGCGCCGCCCAGCTCGGCCGCCTGCGCCGAGGCGGCTTGCGGGCGTGCGCCGGACGCTTCTTCGCCTTCTTCTCCGCCGGCTTGCCGGCGGAACGGGATCGAGTCGTGGCAACCACAGCAGCCACAACGCTAACAGCAGCAACAGCGGCCGGCGGGGGTCTCGCCCACCGCCTTGCTCGCCGCTGCGACTCAGGCCTCGGCGGCCTCAGGCCTCCATGACCACCGGGACGATCATCGGGCGGCGGCGGGTGCGCTCGTTGACGAAGCGGCCGGCGGCGCGCCGGACGCGGCGCTGCAGGGTCTCGATGTCGGTGGCCTCCTTGGCCAGCGCGTCCTGCACCGCCTCGCGCACGGCCTGCGCCGCCTCGTCGAGCAGGTCCTCCGCCTCGGGCGCGTACACCCAGCCCCGGGTGATCACGCTCGGGCCGGTGATGATCGTGCGGGCGGTGATGTCGATCGTGACCACCACCACCACCACGCCCTCCTCGGCCAGGAGGCGCCGGTCGCGCAGCACGCCCGAGCCCACGTCGCCCACGATCCCGTCGACGAACAGGTACCCGGCGGGCACCCGCTGGTTGCGGATCAGCCCCTGGTCGGTGAGCGCCACCTGGTCGCCGTCCTCGCACACCATGATCCGCTCGGCGTCGACGCCCATGCGGGCGGCCAACCGGGCGTGCGCGGTGAGGTGGCGGAACTCGCCGTGCACGGGGATGAAGTGCTCAGGCTGGGCGATCGACAGGAGGATCTTCAGCTCCTCCTGCTTGGCGTGACCAGTGGCGTGCACGTCGGAGATGCCCGAGTGCACGACCTCGGCGCCGAGGCGCACGAGCCCGTTGATCACCTTCGACACGTTCGACTCGTTCCCGGGGATCGGATGCGAGGAGAGGATCACCGTGTCGTCGGGGCCGATCTTCAGCCAACGGTTCTCGCTCGCCGCCATCAGCGCCAGCGCCGACATCGGCTCGCCCTGGCTTCCGGTGGAGATCACGCAGACCTCGCCGGGATCGAGATCGCCCACGTCCTCGATGTCGGACAGCGAACGCTCCGGGATCGTCAACAGCCCCATGTCTCGGGCGAGGCGGATGTTCTTGCGCATCGACATGCCGAGGGTGGCGACCACCCGGCCGTGCTCGATCGCCGCGTCGGCGATCTGCTGGATGCGGTGGATGTGGCTGGCGAAGCAGGCGGTGACGATCCGCCGGCCCCGATGGTCGTGGAACAGGTCGTAGAGCACCGCGCCGACATGGGTCTCCGACTGGGCGAAACCGGGCTCGTCGGCGTTGGTGGAATCGGACAGCAGGAGCCGGATGCCCTCGCTCTTGGCGATCTCCCCGATGCGGCCGAGGTCGCAGAGCCGCCGGTCGTAGGGCGTGAGGTCGAGCTTGAAGTCTCCCGAGTGCAGCACCGCCCCCTGGGGCGTGTGGAAGCAGGTGGCGAAGCCCGACGGCACGGAGTGCGTCATCGGGATGAACTCGCAGTCGAACGGCCCGATCTGCACCCGTTCGCCGTCGCCGACCGGCACGAAGCGGGCCCGGTCGAGGAGGCCGGCCTCCTCGATCCGGTTGCGGGCGAGGCCGAGCGTGAACTCGGCGCCGTAGACCGAGCTCGACACCTCCCGCAGCAGGTAGGCGAGGCCGCCCACGTGGTCCTCGTGGCCGTGGGTGAGGATCACGCCGCAGATCCGGTGCTTGTTCTCCAGCAGGTAGGAGAAGTCGGGCAGGATCAGGTCGACCCCGGGCGTGTCGACGCCGGGGAACATCAGGCCGCAGTCGAGGAGCAGGAGCTGCCCGTCGAGCTCGAAGCAGGCGCAGTTGCGGCCGATCTCGCCGAGGCCGCCGAGGAAGGTGATCGTGAGCGGCGTCATGCCGCGGCGGCTCTGGCCCGCTCGAGGTTCGCCCACACCTCCCGGGCCCGGTCTTCCAAGCCGGCCGGGGTGGGGCCCATCGGCGCCCGACACTCGCCGACCGCCAGGCCGAGCGTGCGCAGCATGGCCTTGGTCGGCACCGGGTTGGGCGCGGCGAGGCTGGTCTCGAACTCCCACGACTCGATCAGCCGGGCGTTGATCTGGCGGGCCCGCTCCACATCGCCCTTGGCGAAGGACTCGATCATGTCGACCGTGTCGGCGCTCGCCCAGTGCGTGGCCACCCCGACCACGCCGACCGCGCCGACGGCGAGGAAGGCGAGGGTGAGGCTGTCGTCTCCCGAGTACACCTCGAACTCGGCCGGCGCCTTGGCGATGAACGCGGCGGTCTCGGCCGGGTTCGCGGCTGCGTCTTTCAGCGCGACGATCGTGGGCGCCTCATGGGCGAGCTCCAGCAGGGTCGGGGTCTCGATCTTGCGGCCGGTGCGGATCGGGATGTCGTACAGCATGACGGGCAGGTCGGTGGCCTGGGCCACCGCGGTGAAGTGCGCCTTGAGGCCGGCCTGCGAGGGCCGGTTGTAGTAGGGGGTGACCGAGAGGATGGCGTCGCACCCCGCTTCGGCGGCGGCCTCGGAGAGCCACACCGCCTCGGCCGTGTTGTTCGAACCGGCCCCGGCCACGACCGGCACGGTCACCGCCTCGCGCACGACCCTGAAGAGGCGGGCCTGCTCCTCGTGGGAGATGGCCGGGCTCTCGCCGGTGGTGCCGGCCACCACCAGGCCCTGGTTGCCCTGCTCGACCAGCCATTGGGCCAGGCGGGCGGCCAGGTCGTAGTCGAGGCGGCCGTCCTCGGCGAAGGGGGTGACCATCGCCGTCAGCACTGATCCGAATCGCGCCATTGCCTCCACCTCAGCCTCAGCTCAGCTCGTCGCTGCCCCACACCGCGGCGCAAAGCCTACTTTCTCCGGGCGCTCCGGCCCGGACCGGCTGCGCCCGCTTCCTCGGAGCGATCCCGGCCGAGCGTGGCCAGGAGGTCCTCGTGCTGCTCGAACCACACCGTGTGCACCGAATCCACCAGCGGCGCAGCGACGAAGCTGGTCTCGCCGCGCCCGACCCGTTCGGCGGCCGCCTCGAAGCGACGGCGATGGGCGCCGGCGCGGGGCAGCGCCCGCTCGAGCCCGGGCCACCAGGCGCCGGCCGCGGCGACGAAGCGGTCGAGGCGGACGAGCACCGCGCGGTCGTACGCCGCGTCCTGGTGGTCGTTGACGACCAGGCGGCCCTGCGGGGCGCGCACCTGCCACGCCGAGCAGATCTCCAGCAGCGCGGCGTTGAGCGGCAGGAACCGGGCGTAGGCGGCCTCGACCGCGGCGCGCCCGCCGCTGCGCTCGAGCGCCTCGGCCAGGAGCCGCTCCCCATGCGCCCGGCCGGCGGGCGTGAGCCGCCACCCCACCGGGGCCGCGTCGCGCCGCTCGACCTGGCCCTGCTCCTCGGCCCGCACCAGCTCCGCCGCCACAGCCGGCTCGGGCAGGGCCCACAGCGCGGCCAGCGCCCCCGGGGCGGCGGCCGCCTTCAGGCGCAGGCCCAGCAGCACCAGGAGCCGCCGCTCGCCCTGGCGTTCGCTGACGCTCACGCCAGCGCCGGCTCGGCCGAGGCGTCGGCGCCCGCCGCGTGGCGACGGACCACCACCACCCAGCCGAGCAGCGCCATCAGCGAGAACGTGAACCACTGGACGGCGTAGGAGAGGTGCGACCCCTCGGTGCGCTCGGGGGGAGGCGCGGGGGCCGGCAGCCGGCTGGGCTGGGGCGGGCTCTGCTCGGCCAGCAGCACGTAGGCCGGGAAGAACTGCTCGTCGCTCTGGCGCTCGAGCTGGGTCACGTCGAGGCGGACGAACATCTCCTGTCGTTCCCGGGGCCGTTCGGCCAAGCCCCGGGCGCGCTCGGAGGGCATCAGCATGCCCCGCACGGTCACCTCCCCCGGCGGGGCGACCGCGTCAGGCGGCACGGGATCACCGCCCACCACCGGCGCCCAGCCTCGGCTCACCGCCACCGCCGAGCCGTCGGCCAGCACCAGCGGCGTCACCACCCACGAGCCGGTGGCGCCGTTGTAGGTGCGCCCGACCACCAGCACCTCCTCGTCGGGCGCGTAGCGCCCGGTGACCTCGACCGTTCGGTAGGCCACCGGGCCCACCTCGCCGGCCGCGTCCCCCGCCGCCAGCAGGTCGGTCAGCGCGGCGGCGGGTGCGGCCGTGCGCTCGGCCAGCGTGGCGTTGAGCGCCTGGCGCTCGTCGAGCCGGCGCAGCTGCCAGAAGCCGAGGTTGACCATCAGCACCACCAGGCCGACCACCAGCAGGTGGAACAGCACCCACCGGGGGCGGAGGAGGAAGCGGTACACGGGCCGAGCGTACCGATCGGCAGGCGGGCGGCCGCGGCGCCGTTCCCGGGCGTTACCCGGCGCCCGTCGGCAGCTCGTAGCCCTCGAACCGGTCCCGCAGATCCTTCTTCGAGAACTTGCCGGTGGAGGTCTTGGGCACCTCGTCGATGAACACCACGTCGTCGGGCAGCCACCACTTGGCCACCCGCCCGTCGAGGTGGGCGAGCACCTCCTCCCGCGTGAGGGTCATGCCCTCCTTCACCACCACGCACGCCAGCGGGCGCTCCTGCCAGCGGGGATGGGCCACGCCGATCACCGCCGCCTCGGCAACCGCCGGGTGGCCCATCAGCTCGTTCTCCAGCTCCACGGAGCTGATCCACTCACCACCCGACTTGATCACGTCCTTGGAGCGGTCGACGAGGCGGATGTAGCCCTCGGGGTCGACCACCGCCACGTCGCCGGTCTTCAGCCAGCCATCCGGCGAGAACGACTGGGGGGAGCGCTCGTCGTCGTAGTACTCGCGGATCACCCAGGGGCCCCGCACCTGCAGCTCGCCGCTCGACTCGCCGTCCCAGGGCTTGCGCTCCAGCGTGTCGGGGTCCACCACCCGCATCTCGACGCCGAGGTCGATCATGCCCACCGTTGTGCGCAGATCGGCGAGCTGCTCGTCGCTCAGGTGGTCGAGCGTGCTCTTCTGGAGGAACACCGAGCACACCGGGCTCGTCTCGGTCATGCCCCAGGCCTGCAGGATCGGCTTGCCGGTGACCTCCCGGTAGCCCTCCGAGAGCGCCTTGGGCACCGCCGAGCCGCCGCAGGGGATGGCCCGCAGCGCCGAGGTGTCGCGGCCCCGGAGCAGCGGCAGCACACCCATCCAGATCGTGGGCACGCCGGCCGCCACCGTCACCTTCTCCTCCACGATCAGCTCGGCCAGCGTGGGCGGGCTGAGGTCGGGCCCGGGCAGCACGAGGGCCGAGCCGGATGCCACCGCAGCGTGGGCGAGGCCCCAGGCGTTGGCGTGGAACATGGGCACAACCGGCAGGATCACATCGCGTTCGCGCACCCCGATCGTGTCGGCCTGCAGCAGCCCGAAGGTGTGCAGGAACGTGGAGCGATGCGAGTAGAGCGCCCCCTTCGGGTGCCCGGTGGTGCCGCTCGTGTAGCACATCGACGCCGCCTGGTTCTCGTCGCCGACCCGCCACTCGACCGGCGCCGCGGCCGCCAGCAGCTCCTCGTAGTCGAGGGCGCCGGCGGGGATCTCGGCGTCGTCTCCGTCGTCCATCACGATCAGGCGGCGGACCGATCCGAGCTCGGGCAGCAGCGGGGTGAGCAGGGGCAGGAGCGAGCGGTCGACGAAGATCGCCTCGTCGGCGGCGTGGTTCACGATGTAGGTGAGCTGCTCGGGGAACAGGCGGATGTTGAGCGTGTGCAGCACCCGGCCCGTGCACGGCGCCGCGAAGTACAGCTCAAGATGCCGGGCGGTGTTCCAGGCGAAGGCGCCGACCCGGGCGTCGCTCGACAAGCCCAGCGCGTCGAGCACCCCGCCGAGCCGGCGGGTGCGGTCGGCCCACTCGCCGTACGTGGTGCGCTCGAGTCCCCGCTTGGTGTTGGTGACGAGCGTCTTGGCCCGGTGGTACTGCTCGGCGCGATCGAACAGGTGGGGGATGGTCAACGGGAAGTCCATCATCAGGCCCTGCATCGGTGCTCCTCGCGTCGAACGGCTGGCTTCGGGAAGCAGTTCGTAGACTAAGCGCCCTTGGACCGCGAGCCCACTGCCCGCCCCAGCCGCGCCACGGTGTGGGCGTTGGCCGCGCCGCTGATCGCGATCGCAGCCGTCGCCAACGTCGCCGAGGTCATCTGGCCCGACCTCGTGAACCGGCATCCGCTGCTGCTCGTGGCGATGAACGCCCGCATCCGCTACCTCGCCCTCACCACCAACCAGCTGGACTGGACCCCCTACTACCTGGTCGGGTTCCTGCGGCTGGTGCTGCCCGACCCCTTCTACTACCTGGTGGGCCGGCACTGGGGGTACCGGGCGGTGCGCTGGATGGAGCGTCGGCTGCCCTCGCTCGGCGGGGCGGCCCGCCTGCTCGAGCGGGGCTTCGTGCGGGCCCGCTGGCCGCTGGTGTTCGTGATGCCCAACGCCGCGATCTGCCTGTTCGCCGGCGCCTCCGCCATGCGGGTGTCGACCTTCGCCGCGCTCAACGCGGCGGGCACGGTGGCCCGGCTGGCGGTGGTGCGCACGGTGGGGGCGGTGTTCAAGGACCCGCTCGACTGGGTGCGGGAAGAGATCGCCCAGTACCGCCTGCCCCTCATCGCGTTGAGCGCCGTGCTGATGGCGCTGAGCCTGTGGAGCGACGCCCGCAAGGGCAAGGGCGAGATCGGCGCCCTCACCCACCTCGACGACGACCTCGTGGACCCGCCAGATCGCCCAGGCGGAGAGCCGCAGCCCTAAACCGCCCAGCCGGGCTCAGATCCCGAGCAGCTGGTCGAGGCCCACGGTCAGGCCGGGGCGGCCCGCCACCTGCTTGACGGCCAGCAGCACGCCCGGCATGAACGAGCTGCGGTCGTAGGAGTCGTGGCGGATCGTGAGCGACTGGCCGGTCGTGCCGAGCAGCACCTCCTGGTGGGCGACGAGTCCCCGCAGGCGAACGGAGTGCACGTGGATCCCGCCGGCGGCGGCGCCGCCTCGGGCGCCGGCCACGACCTCGCGCTCGGTGGGGTCCGGCGACCACTGCGACGACGCCGCCGCCATCCGCTCCACCGTCAGCATGGCGGTGCCCGACGGGGCGTCGATCTTCTGGTCGTGGTGCAGCTCGATCACCTCCGCCGAGTCGAACCACGGGGCGGCCAGCTCGGCGAAGCGCATCATCAGCACGGCGCCGATGGCGAAGTTCGGGGCGATCACGCAGTTGCGCCCCGCCGCCGCGAACACGGCGGCGAACGCGGCGAGGTCGGCGTCGTCGAAGCCGGTGGTGCCCACCACCGCATGGATGCCCGCCCCGGCCAGCGCCGGCAGGTTGGCGCGGGCGGCGGCGGCCACCGTGAAATCCACCGCCACCTCCACGCCGGCGGCGGCGAAGCCGCCCACGTCGGGCGCCACCGCGACGCCGGCCACCGGCTCACCACCGGCGGCGTCGGCCGCCGCGGCCAGCTCGAGCTCGGCGTCGCCGGCCACCGCCTCGCACACGGTGCGCCCCATTCGCCCGCCGGCGCCGACCACACCCACCCGGATCGTCATGGACGCGGAAGCTAGCCCCGAGTCGAGCCCTACTGTCGGAGCATGGCTCCTGAGTTGAGCGCCGCGCTGGGGCCGGTTCGGCGCGCGGCCGCCGATCGCGTCCTCACGCTGCTGATCGGCGAGAGGCCGCCCTCGGCGCGGCGGGCGCCCGGCCCGGGGCTGTTCGGCACGGGTTCGGCGGCGGCGCGGGTTCACGCCGACCCGGCGATGCTCGTGGGCGGGCTGGCCGCGCTGATCCTGCAGTCCCTGCACCCGCTGGCCATGGCTGCGGTCGCCGGCCACTCGGCCTTCCGCCAGGACCCGTGGGGTCGACTGCGGCGAACCGCCCGCTTCCTCGGCGAGATCACCTTCGCCGAGCCCGCCGAGGCCGAGCGCGCCGTCGAGCGGGTCAACCGCGTGCACCAGCGCATCCGGGGCGTGGCCGCCGACGGGCGGCCCTACCGGGCCGGCGACCCGCACCTGCTCGCCTGGGTCCACGCCGCCGAGGTCCATTGCTTCCTGCGGGCCCACGAGCGCTACGGCCGGTCCCCGCTCGCGTCGGCCGAGGCCGACCGGTACGTGCGCGAGATGGCCGAGGCGGCGGCGCGGTTGGGGGCCGAGCCCGCCCCACGGTCCCGAGCCGAGCTCGCCGCGGCGCTGGAGGCGTTCCGACCCGAGTTGTGGCCGACGCCGGAGGCCCGCTCCGCCGTGCGATTCCTCTTGACGGCGCCGATGCCGCTCGCGGCGCGAGGGCCCTACGCGGTGGTGGCCGCGGCGGCGGTGGGGGTGCTCCCCGGCTTCGCCCGCCGCCTGCTGCTGCTCCCCCAGCCGCCGCTCGGGGAGCCGCTCGTGGTGCGGCCCGCGGCCACCGCGCTGCTGCGCACGCTCGGCTGGCTGCTGAGCGCCCCGCCGGCAGCGGCCTGAGCCGCCGCCCGCACCCGGCGCTACAGCACCACGACCGAGCGCAGCACCTCGCCGCGCTCCATGCGGTGGAAAGCCTCCTCCACCTGGTCGAGCGCGATCGTCTCGGACACGAAGCGGTCGAGGTCCAGGCGGCCCTGCAGGTACAGCTCGACGAGCAGCGGGAAGTCGCGGCTCGGCAGGCAATCCCCGTACCACGACGACTTGAGCGAGCCGCCCCGGCCGAACACCTCGATCAGGGGCAGCTCGAGGCGCATCTGCGGGTTCGGCACGCCCACCAGCACCACGACGCCGGCGAGGTCGCGGGCGAAGAACGCCTGCTGATAGGTCTCCGGCTTGCCGACTGCCTCGATGGCCACGTCGACGCCGTTGCCGTCGGTGAGCGTCCGGATCGCCTCGACCGGGTCGACGGAGGCCGAGTTCACCGTGTGCGTGGCCCCGAACTGGCGGGCCCACTCGAGCTTGCGCTCGTCGATGTCGACGCCCACGATCAGCCGGGCGCCGGCCAGGCGGGCCCCGGCGATCGCCGCGTTGCCCACCCCGCCGCAGCCGAACACGGCGACCGAGTCGCCGCGGCCGACGTTCGCGGTGTTCATCGCCGCGCCGAGCCCGGCCATCACCCCGCAGCCGAGGAGCCCGGCGGCCTCGGGCCGGGCGGCGGGGTCGACCTTCGTGCACTGGCCGGCGGCGACCAGCGTCTTGTCGGCGAACGCGCCGATGCCGAGCGCCGGGGAGAGCGCCGTGCCGTCGGCCAGGGTCATCTTCTGGGCCGCGTTGTGGGTGGCGAAGCAGTACCACGGGCGGCCCCGCCGGCAGCTGCGGCACTGGCCGCACACGGCCCGCCAGTTGAGCACCACGAACTCCCCGGGGGCGAGGTCCGCCACGCCGGGGCCGACCGCTTCGACGACGCCGGCGGCTTCGTGGCCGAGCAGGAACGGGAACTCGTCGGTGATCGCGCCCTCCCGGTAGTGGAGATCGGTGTGGCAGACGCCGCACGCCTGGATCTTGACGACCGCCTCACCCGGGCCCGGGTCGGGCACGGTGATCGTCTCGATCGTGACGGGTTCGCCCTTGGCCTTGGCGACGACCCCACGCACCTGCTGCGCCATTGCTGCTCCGTTTCTCCCGAGAGCGGGCAGTCTGTCAGCTGAACTCGGGCTCTTCCCACCACGGGTAGAACTCCGGCATGTCGCCGCTCGGGCCGAGGGTGAACTGCGCCGGGCGCTTCTCGAGGAAGGACTTCACTCCCTCCTTGGCGTCGGCCATCCGGCCGAGCGCCTGGATGCCCCGCGAGTCCAGCTTGTGGGCCTCCATCGGGTGGTCGGCGCCCAGCAGGCGCCACATGAGCTGGCGGGTGAGCGCCACCGACACCGCCGAGGTGTTCTCGGCGATCTCCGCGGCCAGGGCCCGCGCCGCGGGCAGCAGCTCCGCGTCGGGCGCGACCGAACGGACGAGGCCGCCGGCGAGGGCCTCCTCGGCGTCGAACACGCGGCCGGAGAACGACCACTCGAGCGCCCGGCTGATGCCCACCACCCGGGGCAGGAACCAGCTCGAGCACGCCTCGGGGATGATGCCCCGGCGGGCGAACACGAAGCCGATCCGGGCGCTCTGCGCGGCGAGGCGCACGTCCATCGGCAGCGTCATCGTGACCCCCACCCCGACTGCGGCGCCGTTGATGGCTGCGATCAGCGGCTTGGTGCACTGGAACAGGCGCAGCGAGAGCAGCCCGCCGCCGTCGCGTTCAACCCCGCCGACCTGGTTCCCGCGGGAGTTGCGGTCGTAGTCGAAGGTGTCGGCGCCGCCGCTCGAGAGGTCGGCGCCGGCGCAGAAGCCCCGGCCCGCCCCGGTGACGATGATCGCCCGAATGCCGTCGTCGGCGTCGGCCCGGTCGAGCGCGTCGCAGAGCTCCTCGAGCATGGTCCGGGTGAACGCGTTGAGCCGCTCCGGACGGTTCAGGGTGAGGGTGAGGACGCGGTCGTCGACCTCGTAGAGGATCTGCTCGTAGGCCACGGAGCAGGTCTAGCAGCTAGTGCTCGCTGCGCTCACACGTCCATGCCCTGGGGGCTGCGCCCCCAGACCCCATCCCCGCCAGGCTCGCTGGCGCTCGCCAGGCGGCGTGCTCGCTGCGCTCACACGTCCAGGAAGCGGGTGACGGCGATGCCCGAGCCGAGGGCGCCGATCACGCAGCCGATCACCAGCAGGAAGACGCTGGTGCCGATCACCTCGGGCTGGGCCACGTTGAAGCTCTGCAGGATCTTCAGGTCGCTGGCGTTGGACAACCAGCGCTCCAGCAGGCCGTTCACGCCCCACATGGCGCCCACCGCCAAGGCGGCGCCCACCACCCCTTGCACCAGCCCCTCCAGCATGAACGGCACCCTGATGAACCAGTTGGTGGCGCCGACCAGCTTCATCACCTCGATCTCCCGCCGGCGGGCGAACATCGCCATCTGGATCGTGTTGAGGATCAGGAGGGCGGCGGCCACGAGCAGGGTGACGGCGATGCCGAGGATCACGTTGCCGACGATGCGGGACAGGCGCTGCAGGGTCTTGATCGTGTCGAACGCGAACACGACCTCGCGCACCCCGGGCTTGCCCTCGTACTGCTTGCCGAGGGCGCTGATCACGTCGGCGTCGGGCAGGCGGGGCACCACCCGGAACGACGAGGGCAACGTGGCCTCGTCGACGGCGTCGACCAGCTCGGGGGAGTCCTTGAACATCTGCTTGAACTCGGCGAGAGCCGCCTTCTGGTCGACGACCTTCACCTCTTTCACCTCCGGGCTCGTGGTGAGCTCGCCCTGCACGGTCTCGAGCTGGCCGGGGGTGGCCTCGGGATGCATGAACACGATGAACTCCACGCCGCCCTTCCAGCGGGCCGTGGCGTTCTCCACGCCTTGACGCAGCAGCAGCGACACGCCGACGAGAGCCAGCGACACCGCCACCGTCACCGTCGACGCCGCCGTGAGCGTGAGGTTGCGCCACAGGTTGCTGGTGGTCTCCCGGGCGACGTAGCTGACCTTGATAGCCATCCCTGCGCTGTCACTCCCTCGAAGCGGTCACTCGTAGACGCCGCGCGACTGGTCGCGGACGATGCTGCCCCGGTCGAGCTCGATGACCCGACGGCGCATGGTGTCGACGATCCCGCGGTCGTGGGTGGCCATGATCACGGTGGTGCCCGTGCGGTTGATGCGATCGAGGAGGCGCATGATGCCGACCGAGGTCGCCGGGTCGAGGTTTCCCGTCGGCTCGTCGGCCAGCAGGATGAGCGGCCGGTTGACGAACGCCCGGGCGATCGACACCCGCTGCTGCTCGCCGCCGGAGAGCTCGTTCGGGAAGTTCTCGGCCTTCTTGGTGAGGCCCACCAGCTCGAGGATGGCCGGCACCTGCGTCTTGATCACGTGGCGAGGGCGGCCGATCACCTCGAGTGCGAACGCGACGTTCTCGGCGACGGTCTTGTTGGCCAGGAGCTTGAAGTCCTGGAAGACGCAGCCGATGTTGCGCCGCAGGAACGGGACCTTCCAGCTGGAGAGCTGGCCGATGTCCTTGCCGGCCACGTAGATCCGGCCCTCGTCGGGGCTCTCCTCCTTGTTGAGGAGGCGGATGAAGGTCGACTTCCCCGACCCGGACGGGCCGACGAGGAACACGAACTCGCCCTTGTGGATGTCGACGTTCGCGTCGGCCAGGGCGATCACATCGCCCTTGTAGATCTTGGAGACGTTCTCGAGCTTGATCATGATGAGACGGCGTCGGGCGCAGCCGCTGCGGAAAGCCTAGGCCCCACGCCGCGCAGGATCGGGGATGCTCAGCGCGCGCAAAGGGCGGTGGGCCGCCGACGACGCCGAGACGCTATCAGCGGGTCGCGGCGAGCAACGGTCGCCCGCCGGGGCCGGACCTCGGCGCCTACGCCTGCGCATCGGCCCGCAGCCACTGGAGGTAGGCCACCATGAACGGGCGCACCGCGCCCTCGAGCACGCCCTCCACGTTGCCCACCACCAGCCCCGAGCGTTCGTCCTTCACCTGCTGGTAGGGCTGCAGCACGTACGAGCGGATCTGGCTGCCCCACTCGACCTTCTTCTGCTCGCCCGAGACCTTGGCCAGCTCCTCCTCCCGCTCGCGGCGGGCCTTGTCGGCCAGCTTGGACTTGAGCACCTGCATGGCGCGGTCCTTGTTCTGGTGCTGGCTGCGCTCGTTCTGGCACGACACCACAATTCCGGTGGGGAGGTGGGTGATGCGCACCGCCGAGTCGGTCACGTTCACGTGCTGGCCGCCGGCGCCGGAGGAACGGTAGGTGTCGATGCGGAGGTCCTTCTCGTCGACCTGCACCTCGTCGCCGAGGTCCTCCACGAACGGGGTGACGGTGAGGCTGGCGAAGGCCGTGTGGCGGCGCGCCGCGTTGTCGAACGGGGAGATCCGCACCAGCCGGTGCACGCCGTGCTCGCCCTTGAACAGGCCGTACGCGTACCGGCCCTTGGCGATGAAGGTGGCCGAGGTGATCCCGGCCTCCTGGCCCTCGGACACCTCGTCGAGCTCGAAGCCGAAGCCGTTGGACTCGGCGAAGCGGCGGTACATGCGCAGCAGCATGTTCGCCCAGTCCTGGGAGTCGGTCCCGCCGGCGCCGGAGTGCACCTCGCACACCGCGTCGCTCTCGTCGTAGTCGCCGGTGAACAGCGAGCGCAGCTCGAGATCGTCGAAGTCGACCCCGAGCGCGGCGACCGCCTCGGCGATCTCGGCCTCGAGCGAGTCGTCGCCCTCCTCCCGGGCCAGGTCGAAGAGGGTCTCCGCGTCGTCGAGGCGGCGGCTCAGCGCGGTGAACGAATCGAGGTCGTCCGCCACCTGGGACAGCTCGGTCTGCACCTTGCGAGCCTCGGCCGCGTCGTCCCACAGGTCGGGGCGCGACATCTCGGTCTCGAGCTGGGGTCGGCGGGCCTCGAGCTCCTCGATCTTCAGATAGCCACGGGCGTCGGCCTGGCGCTTGCGCAGCGCGGCGAACTCATCGGTGAAGTCTTGCATGCGGGCGGCTCAGGTTAGCCGGCGGTTCAGGAGTGGCGGCTGAGCCCGCAGCTGGGCTTGCCGAAGCACTGCTTGTACTTGAGGCCGCTGCCGCAGGGGCACGGGTCGTTGCGGCCCACCTTCTCCGCCGCCGGCTTGACCACCGGCGCCATCGCGGCCGCGGGGTTCGCGGCCGGCTGCGGCGCGGCGGGCGGGCCGGCGAGCTCGGGGGAGCTGCCCACGGGCAGCGGCAGGTCGGCGGCCAACGCCTCGACCGAGGACGCCGACGCCTCGGGGGCGAGGTAGGTGACGTTGGAGACCGCCGGCGCGTCGAACGAGGCGCCGTCCACGATGACCTGGGCGTGCATGATGTACTTCACGAAGTCCTGGGACACCGACGTCATCATCTGCGAGAACATGTCGTAGCCCTCGCGCTGCCACTCGGTGAGCGGGTCCTTCTGGCCCATCGCCCGCAGGTTGATGCCGCCCTGCAGGTAGTCCATCTCGTAGAGGTGCTCCCGCCAGTGCTGGTCGATCACCTGGAGCATCACGCGGCGCTCGAGCTCACGCATGTTCTCGGCGCCGATCATGGCTTCGCGCTGCTCGTAGAAGCCGGTGGCCTCGCCCATCAGCCGGTCGTACAGCTCGTCGGTGTCGGAGGCGTCGGCGAGGTCGTCGGGCTTCTGCTCGCTCGGCCAGTACGAGGAGATGTCGGTCATCAACGCGTCGAGGTCCCACTCCTCGCGGTGGTCGGACACGCAGTACGTGGAGATGATGTTGTCGACCGCCTGGGCCAGGGCCTCGAGCGCCTGGGGGCGGAGATCCTCCCCGTCGAGGATCTGATCGCGCCGGCGGTAGACCACCTTGCGCTGCTCGTTCATCACCTCGTCGTACTTGAGCACGTTCTTGCGGATCTCGGCGTTGCGCTGCTCGACGGTGGTCTGGGCCCGCTCCACCGCCCGGGTCACCATCTTCGACTCGATCGGGCTGTCGTCGGGCAGGGCGAGGGTCATCACCCGCTCCATCAGCCCGGTGGCGAAGAGCCGCATGAGATCGTCCTCGAGCGAGAGGTAGAAGCGGCTCTCCCCCGGGTCTCCCTGGCGGCCGGAGCGGCCACGGAGCTGGTTGTCGATCCGGCGGCTCTCGTGGCGCTCGGTGCCGAGCACGTAGAGCCCACCGAGGGCCCGCACCTTGTCGCCGTCGACCCGGCACTGCTCGGCGTACTTCTCGATCAGCTCCTCGAGGCGGGCCTCGTGGTCCCGGGCCATGCCCGCGAACTCGGTGAGCCGCTCGATGACCTCGGCCGGCGCGCCCGCGGCGCGGGCCGCCTCGAGGTCGCGGTCGATGCGGATGACCCGCCCGCGCACCTCGTCCGCGGTGACGGCGGGGATCCCCTCGGCCCGCAGGTCGCGAATGGCGAGACCCTCGGCGTTGCCGCCGAGGATGATGTCCACCCCGCGGCCGGCCATGTTGGTCGCCACGGTGATCGCGGCGAGCTGGCCCGCCTGGGCCACGATCTCGCCCTCTGACTGGTGGCGCTTGGCGTTGAGGACCTGGTGCGGGATCTGCCGCCGGGTGAGCAGGCCGGAGAGGTGCTCGGAGTGCTCGACCGAGGCCGTGCCCACCAGCACCGGCTGGCCGCTCTCCCAGCGCTCCTGCAGATCGTCCACCACCGCCTCGAACTTCGCCGACTCGGACCGGTAGATGAGATCGGACTGGTCGACCCGCACGCCCGGCCGGTTGGTGGGGATCGGCACCACCTGCAGGTTGTACGTGTTGGCGAACTCCGCCGCCTCGGTCTCGGCGGTGCCGGTCATGCCGGCCAGCTTGTCGTAGAGGCGGAAGTAGTTCTGGAGCGTGATCGTGGCGAGGGTCTGGTTCTCCTCCTTGATCCTCACCCCCTCCTTCGCCTCGACCGCCTGGTGCAGGCCCTCGGACCAGCGCCGGCCTTCGAGGATGCGGCCGGTGAACTCGTCGACGATCTTCACCTCACCGCTGTCGATGATGTAGTCGCGGTCGCGGTGGAAGAGCTCTTTCGCCTTGAGCGCCGCCTGGAGGTGGTGCACGAGGTTCACCGACAGCTCGTCGTAGAGGTTCTCGATGCCCATGGCCGCCTCGACCCGGTCGATGCCGGCCTCGGTGGGCACGACCGTGCGCTTCTCCTCGTCGACCTCGTAGTCGGTCTCTCGGCGCAGGTCACGAACGATGGCGGCGAAGCGGGTGTACAGCTTGGCGGCGTCGCTCACCCGACCCGAGATGATGAGCGGGGTGCGGGCCTCGTCGATCAGGATCGAGTCGATCTCGTCGACGATCGCGAAGTTGTGGCCGCGCTGCACCTTCTCGGCGGCGGAATGGGCCATGTTGTCGCGCAGGTAGTCGAACCCGTACTCGTTGTTGGTGCCGTACGTGATGTCGCACCCATACATGGCCCGCTTGTACTCGGAGTCGAAATCCCCGGGCACCACGAGGCCCACGCTGAGGCCGAGCCACTGGTGGATCTGGCCCATCCACTCCGAGTCGCGGCGGGCCAGGTAGTCGTTGACCGTGACCACGTGGACGCCGTTGCCGGCGAGGCCGTTGAGGTAGACCGGCAGCGTCGAGACGAGGGTCTTGCCCTCGCCGGTCTTCATCTCGGCGACCATGCCGAAGTGCAGCGCGGCGCCGCCTTGGAGCTGCACGTCGTAGTGGCGCTGGCCGATGATCCGCTTGGCCGCCTCACGCACCACCGCGAACGCCTCGATCAACAGATCGTCGAGATCCTCCCCGCGCGCGAGGCGCTCGCGGAACTCGACGGTCTTGTGGGCCAGGCCGGCGTCGTCGAGCCGTTCGAGCTCGGCCTCCCGTGCATTGATGTCGGGAATGAGCGCGGCGAGCGCCCGGAGCTTTCGCCCCTCGCCGGTCCGGAGGATCTTCTGGAACAGGCCCATGCGCGCTCCACTCTACTGGCGGTGTTGTGGATGGACGGGGGCGGCGCCCGATCTGCCCAGCGGTTCGTGCACGGCCGGCGGGCGTCGCCGATTCAGGCGGAGTCGGAGTCGATCAGCCCGAGGTCGCCGTCGTCGCGGCGATACAGCACCGCGGCGCGTCCGGTCTCGGCGTTGGTGAAGAAGTAGAAGGGATGGTCGACGAGCTCCATCTGCAGAACCGCCTCGTCGACCGTGATGGGCCGGATGGCGAAGGACTTCTTCTTCACCACCTCGCGCCCGGAGCGGGTGATGTACACCGCGTCGGCCAGGGTCACCTCGCCGTCGCTGCCGCCGTCGTCGACCACGGCTGCGGCGGAGGCTCGCTCGCCGGCGCCCAGCTTGCGGGTGCGCAGCACCTTGGTCTTGAGCCTCTCGAGCTGGTGCTCCAACTTCTCGACGGCGAGGTCGACCGCGGCGAAGCCGTCGACCGCCGCGACCTTGCAACGGACGACGCGGCCGTGGCCCACGAGCGTGACCTCGCAGACCTCCTTCTCGGCCTTGCGGCGGCTCTCCTCGAAGAAGTGGACCTCGGCGCGGTCCATGCCCTCGAGGAAGCGGTCGAGCCGCCCGATCTTGTCGACCGCCGCCGCCCGCAGGGCCGGCGGAACCTCGGCATGGCGCCTGCTCACCGTGACGTCCATCGAGCGAGTCCTTTCCGGGCCGCAGCCGAATGCGCCTGAAGAGGTTGACCATCCTAGAGCGCGGCGCCCGGGGCCCGTGCACGGCAGCCGCACCGTTCAGCCGGGCTTAGGCGTGACGGCCAGCGCGGCGGCGCAGAGCGACGCCGCGCCGTGCGCCCGCAGCAGCGCCCCCGCCGCAGTGAGCGTGGCGCCGGTGGTGATCACATCGTCGACCACCAGCACCGGGCCCGCCGCGAGGCGAGCCGCGCTGGGCGCCCGCCACGACCGGGACCAGGCGAAGGACACCCCGCCCTGGCGTTCACGCCGCGTCCGGCCCGTCTGCGGGGGGCCGTGGCCTCGCTCCAGGGTGGGCGCCGCAGGGACGGGCAGGCGCCGGGCGAGGGCCCGGGCCAGCAGCTCCGCGTGGTCGAATCCGCGCGCCCGAGCGCGACCCGGCGTGGTCGGCGCCCAGGTGACGAGCGCCGGCGGCGGACACGACGCAGACACCAGCGCGGCCAGCGCATCGGCCAGCCACGCCAACGCCGAGCGGGCGTTGCGGTACTTGAGCCCGGCCACGACCGAGGCCGCCGCGCCGGTGTAGGCGAAGAGCGCGGCGCAGGCCTCGAAACCGGCGAGGCGGGGCGGCTCCGCCGGCGGGAGCAGCAGCCGCCGGCAGGGCGGGCAGGGCGCGGGCCCGACCACTCCGCACACCGGGCAAACCCGTGGGAACAGCATCGGGGAGACCCTACGCAGGAGGTGTGACAGCCAAGCCTCGACAGCTACGGAACGCCCCGGTGGACCCCGTGCTCGGTGATGTAGGCGGAGACGAGCTCGGCCGGGGTCACGTCGAAGGCCCAGTTCTCCGCGGCCACGCCGTCGGGCGCGATCCGCACGCCGGCGAGGGTGGTGACCTCCTCGGGCGGGCGGCGTTCGACGGGGATCGACGCGCCGTTCGGCGTAGCGGGGTCGAAGGTCGAGCTCGGGGCGGCCACGTAGAACGGGGCCCCGTGGCGCTGCGCCAGCACGGCCAGGGGGTACGTGCCGATCTTGTTGGCCACGTCGCCGTTGGCGGCGATGCGGTCGGCGCCCACCACCACGAGGTCGACCCGGCCGGCGGCGAGCAGCGCGCCGGCCATCACGTCGGGCACCAGCGTGCAGGCGATGCCCAACTGGCGCAGCTCCCAGGCGGTGAGGCGGGCGCCCTGCAGCACGGGGCGGGTCTCGTCGACCCACACCGACGGCGCCTTGCCCGCCTCGTGGGCGGCGCGGATCACCCCGATCGCCGTGCCGTAGCCCACCGTGGCCAGGCCGCCGGCGTTGCAGTGGGTGAGGATGCGGGCGCCGGGAGGAACGAGCGCGGCGCCGTGGCGGCCGAGGGCCCGGTTGGCGGCGACGTCCTCGGCGGCGACGGCCAGCGCCTCGGCCACCGGGTCGGCGGCCCGCCGGGCGCGCTCGACGCCCCAGGCGAGGTTCACGGCGGTCGGCCGCGTGGCGACGAGCT
>JBJXGF010000384.1:0-6050 GCA_046153015.1 Acidimicrobiales bacterium
GCCAACGACGGCGTCGGCGACCACCTGCGTGCGGGCGTCGCCGCCGGCGCCGACGGTCACGAGCACGTCGACCCGGTCGCCGGGCTTCAGCGCGCCGCCGTCGGCCCGGGTGGGGGGCAGCGAGAGCGACAGCGAGCGCAGGGCGGGCTCACTCCCGCCTTCGGCGGCCACGCGCACCGCGCTGCGCTGCACGAGGTCGCCCGGCGCCAGCGGGGCCAGCGCCAACGCCCCGGTCAGCTCCGCGGCCGCGGCGGCCGGGATGAGCTGGGCGGCCTGCTCGGGCGCCAGCTGCGCCCTCACCGTGATCAGCGCCTCGGCCGGCACCGGCGAGCCGGCGGCGACCGGCACGGCGACGGCCAGGTAGGGCTCACCGCGGTCGCCTTCGGGTGGGGACGCGGCGACGAAGGCGCCGACGGCGGCGACGGCCACGAGCAGACCGCCCAGCGCGGCGCGTCCTCCGGGGAGCCCCTTGCGCGGTCCGATGCGCAGCGCAGGGCGGCCGTCGGCGCCGCGCTCCCTCCGGCTGTGCGGGAGCATGGGGCCTTCGTCGGCGCCGGCCCCAGGGAGATTCGACATGACACCCCAGTATTTTTGATTATCTTTCGGACGTGGGCCGAAAGTATCGAAAAGGCTCCAAATCGCGTATAGGGTGGTACGCCTATGAGCTCGTCTGAGATTCGCTGGCTCAGCACCGCTGAGTCCGCTCGGCGGTTGGGGATCACCCCGCGGACGCTCTATCGCTTCATCGACGAGGGCCAGCTGCCCGCGTACCGGTTCGGCCGCGTCATCCGCTTGAAGGAAGCCGAGGTCGACAGCTTCATCGAGTCGTGCCGCATCGAGCCCGGCTCGTTGGAGCACCTCTATCCGGATTCGGCCACCGAGAACTCCGCCACCGAGGCCAGTCGCACGTAGATGACCCGATCTCGCCTACCCTCGGGCCGTAGGGTGGCCACGTCTTGACCAAGCGCCTCGAGCTCGCCGAGGAAGGCCTCGCCGTCGTCGGTCACGAGCCGCAGCGTGGCCCGGGCTCCCGCGTGCGCGCCGAGCGCAGCGGCGAAGGCGCCCGGTCCGCCCGAGCCGGCCGCCTCCAGGCCGGGGCGGCGGCCCTGGGGCGCCTCGGGCGAACCCGTCGCCGCGCCGGCGATGGCGGTCACCGCCCGCAGCGCCACCGTCACCAGCCGGCCAGCGCTGCGGATCGTCATGCAGTCGGCGCCGGCCTGCACGACCACCCCGTGGTGGGCGCCGCCGGCCGCAGTGCGCACGGTCACCACCGCGGCCGATTCGGCCAAGTCCGCACACAGGTCTGCGAACGTGGCCTCCTCCTGTGCGGCGGCCCGCAGCCAGCGTTCTCGGCGCCGGCGCGCCACCGCGTCGTCGATGCGGGCCTCGGCGGCGAAGCGGGCGGCGGCCGCTTCCTCCACCAGCCCGTGCGGCCCGTCCGGCCCGTCTACCGGGGCGCCGGCCGTCGTCTCGTCGTCTCGTCCGCCGTCGTCTGAGGAGCGCATGGCAGCCTCCACCGTGAAGATCAGCATCCCCGGCAACCACCTGATGGTGGGCCTGCTCGGCCAACGCGACGAGCTCCTGCGCCTGGTGGAGGATGCCTTCCCCGGCGCGGAGATCCACGTGCGGGGCAACGAGATCACCGTTGTTGGTGAGGGGGCCGAGCAGGCGGCTCACGTGTTCGAGGAGCTCGTGACGCTGCTGCAGCGCGGCCACTCCCTCGAGCGGGCCAACGTGCTGCGCAGCATCGACATGGTCCGGGCCAACGAACGGCCCTCGGAGATACTCGGCGCCGAGGTCATGCGGGCGGCGCGCGGGCACGCGGTGCGGCCCAAGTCGAGCGGCCAGAAGCGTTACGTCGACGCGATCCGCAAGAACACGATCACCTTCGGCATCGGGCCGGCCGGCACCGGGAAGAGCTGGCTCGCGGTGGCCTGCGCGGTGCAGGCCCTGCAGGCCAAGGAGGTCGAGCGGATTATCCTCACCCGGCCCGCGGTCGAAGCCGGCGAGCGCCTCGGGTTCCTCCCGGGCGACCTCATGGCCAAGGTGGACCCATACCTGCGGCCGTTGTACGACGCTTTGTACGACATGGTCGACCCCGAAGGGGCGCAGCGCCTGTTCGAACGCAGCGCGGTGGAGGTTGCGCCGCTTGCGTTCATGCGGGGGCGCACGCTCAACCGCAGCTTCATCATCCTCGACGAGGCGCAGAACACCACGCCCGAGCAGATGAAGATGTTCCTCACGCGGATCGGGTTCGGCTCCAAGGCGGTGGTGACCGGCGACCGCACGCAGGTCGACGTGCCCGGCGGGCGCAGCGGGCTGGCCGGCATCGAGGAGCTGCTGGCCGGGATCGACGAGCTCGAGTTCGTGCACCTCACCAGCGCTGACGTGGTGCGCCACCGGATCGTGCAGGACATCGTCGACGCCTACGCCCGGGCGGACAACCCGCGATGATCGCCCGAGGGGTGTACCGAAGACCGCCCGCGACGCCCGTGGTCGTCGCCTCGGACCGCAGCAACCTGGCGGGGCTCGAGCCCCAGCGGTGGGCCGGCGTCGCTGAGCAGGTGCTCGCCGCCGAGGGGGTGTCCGGCCCGGGGGAGCTCAGCCTGACCTTCGTCGCCGAGGCGGAGATGGCGGAGCTCAATGGCGCCCACATGGGCGAGGACGGCCCCACCGACGTGCTCTCGTTCCCCCTCGACGCCGAGCCCGACCCCGCCGAGCCCTCCGCCCCGCGTCTGCTGGGCGACGTGGTGGTCTGCCCGGCGGTCGCCGCCCGTCAGGCGGCCGAACGAGGCGCGCCGCTGGCCGAGGAGCTGGCCCTGCTCGTGGTGCACGGCGTGCTGCACGTGCTCGGGTGGGACCACGCCGACGCCGAGGAGGCCCAGGCCATGCGGGCCCGCGAGAGCAGCCACCTGGCCCGTGTGGCGATGAGATGACCGTGTGGCGAGTGGCCGGGCTGATCGGCGCCGTGATGGCGATCGCCGCCCTGGCCGTGCTCACGGTGGCCGAGACGGCGCTGCTGGCCACGGCGCGGGCGCGGGCGAACCTGTTCGCCGAGGAGCACCGTCGCGGCGCCGTGGAGTTCCTGGCGCTGCTGGCGCGGCGAGAACGGGTGCTGCACTCGCTGACCCTGGCTCGCGTCGCGGGACTGATCAGCGCTCCGCTCCTCGCCTGGTTCGCAGCGGCCCCGTTCGGCCCCGCGCCGGCCGCTGGCGCCGCGGGCGGCGCCGCCGTGCTGGGCGCCCTGCTCGGCGTGGCCGCGGCCCGCACCTACGCCCTCACCCGGGTGGAGGCGGCGGTGGCGCTCACCCCGCCGGTCGTGCGCTGGCTGAACAAGCTGCCCTTCGTGCGCATCCCGGGCGCGCTCTCCTGGCGGCTCTGCCGCCGGCTGCTGCCCGCCCCCGAGCGCCGCGACGCCGGAGACGGAGAACAGCAGACGGCGGACGGCGCCCCGAGCGCCGGCGAGCGCGCCGAGGAGGACGAGGACGAGCTGCTCGTGTCGATCCACGACTTCGCCCACACGATCGTGCGCGAGGTGATGGTCCCCCGGCCCGACATGGTCACGATCCCGGCCGAGTTCCGGGTGCACGACGTGATGGAGCTGGCCGTGTTCAACGGGTTCAGCCGCTTCCCGGTGACCGGCGAGGGGATCGACGACATCGTCGGCGTGGCGTTCGCGAAGGACCTGATGCGCGCCGAGCTGGACCACGGCGGGGCCCGGGCGGTGCGCGACGTGATGCGGGAGGTGCGGTTCGTGCCCGAGACCAAACGGGTCGCCGACCTGCTGCGAGACATGCAGGACGAGACGTTCCACCTCGCGGTCGTGATCGACGAGTACGGCGGCACGGCCGGGCTCGTCACGCTCGAAGACCTGATCGAGGAGCTGGTGGGGGAGATCACCGACGAGTTCGACTTCGCCGAGGCGCTGGTGGAGGACTTGCCTGGCGGAGCGGTGCGGGTGGCCGGCCGCTCACCGGTATGGGAGGTGAACGACCATCTGGGTGACGCCTTGCCCGAAGGCGACTGGGACACGGTGGGCGGCTTCGTGTTCAGCAGCTTCGGGTACGTGCCCAAAGCGGGAGAGTCGATCATGGTGGGCGGCCGGCGCCTCGTGGTCGAGCGGGTCGCCGGGCGGCGCATCCAGCGCGTGGTGATCGAGCCGGTCCTGGCCGGTGGCGAGGGGGGGCGGTGAGATCGGGGTTCGTCGCCATCGTCGGGCGGCCCAACGTGGGCAAGTCCACGCTGCTCAACCGGCTGCTCGGCGAGAAGGTGAGCATCGTGTCGGACAAGCCCCAGACCACCCGCCACGCGGTGCGGGGCGTGCTGGAGCGGCCCGACGCGCAGATCGTCTTCGTCGACACGCCCGGCATCCACAAGCCCCGCACCCCCCTCGGCGGCCGCCTCAACGCCACCGCGATCGACGCGCAAGGAGGGGTCGACGCCGTGTGCGTGGTGCTCGACGCCGCCGCCGGTGTGGGCCGGGGTGATCAGTACGTGCTGGCGAGGGCGCCGAGCGACGCCGTGATCGTGCTGAACAAGATCGACCGGCAGTCGCCGCCTCGGCTGCTCGAGGCGCTGGCTGCGGCGGCGGGCGCGGCGGGCGCGGCCCACTCCACGGCCGAGGACCGCCACGAGTACTACCCGGTTTCGGCACGCACCGGTGAGGGGGTGGACGAGCTGGCCGCCGCGTTGGCGCTGCGCCTCCCGGAGGGCCCGGCGCTGTTCCCGCCCGGGGTCGTGCGCGACGCACCAGACGCGTTCTGGGCGGCCGAGCTGGTGCGCGAGGAGCTGCTCGCCCGGGTGGAGGAGGAGCTGCCCCACTCGATCGCCACACGGGTGACGGAGTGGGAGTGGCCGCGGATCCGCTGCGAGATCCTGGTCGAACGCGACTCCCAGAAGGGGATCGTGATCGGGAAGGGCGGACTGGTGCTCAAGGCGGTGGGGGAGGCGGTGCGCGCCCAGCTCCCGGCCGGCGCTTACCTCGAGCTGTTCGTGCGCGTCGACAAGAACTGGCAGCGCCGGCCGAAGGCCCTCGACCGGCTCGGCTACTGAACGCTGGGCGTGAGCGCCGCCGTGCGTTCGTCGCGCAGCGTCCGCAGCACCGCAGCCGCTTCGGCCGGGTCCTTGGTTCGCCGCATCGGCGGCAGGGCGCGGATGAGCTCCCAGCGGTAGCTGGCCGCCGTGGCCAGGCGGCGGTCGAGCACGGCGACCACGCCGCGGTCGGCGCGGCTGCGGATGAGACGGCCCGCGCCCTGCGCCAGCAGCGCTCCGGCCCGCGGCAGGTCGATGGTGCGAAACGCGGCGGGCCCGGCGCGGTCGCGGCGGGCCGAGAGCAGCGGATCGTCGGGCCGAGGGAAGGGGAGGCGATCGATCACCACCAGCGACAGGCTCGGTCCCACGACGTCGACCCCCTGCCAGAAGCTCATCGTGGCGAACAGGCAGCTCGTCTCGTCCTCGGCGAAGGCGGCCAGCAGCGCCGGCTTGGGCAGCTCGGCCTGGGTCAGCACCCGCCAGGGCAGCCGCGTGGCCAGCGCGTCGGCGGCGGCCCGCATGGCCCGCCAGCTCGTGAACAGCGCCAGCGTGCGGCCGCCGGCGGCGACGATCAACGCCTCGAGCTCGCGCTGCGCCGCCGCCTCGTAGGCGGCCGAGCGGGGGTCGGGTAGGTGGGCGGCGCAGTACAGCAGGGCGCTGGCGGGGTAGTCGAAGGGGCTGCCGACGTCGAGCTGGGCGGCGGCGCCGGGCGCCAGGCCGAGCCGGTCGGCGAGCCCGGAGGGCAGCGTGGCGCTGGTCAGCACCACCGCCGGCTGGGTCCAGAGCCGCTCGGCGAGCAGCGGGGCCACGTCGAGGGGCGCCACCCGGACGCGGGGCTGGCCGCCTTCGCCCTCCACCCAGCCCAGCTCGTCATGACCCGGCTCGGCGCCGAGCACGGCGAGCGCGGCGTCGAGATCGTCGAGCAGCGCGCCGCCGGCCTGCAGCGCCCGCTGCCGGCGCCCGCGGGCCTCCACGCCGAGCGCCGCGTCGGGCAGGGCCCGCACCGCGCCGAGCAGGCC
>JBJXGF010000389.1:0-16795 GCA_046153015.1 Acidimicrobiales bacterium
CGCTCGGCTTCGCTTCGCTTCAGCCGATCTTGTTGCTGGGGGCTGCGCCCCCAGACCCCATCGGCGCCCGGCTCGCTGGCGCTCCCCGGTCGCTCGGCTTCGCTTCGCTTCAGCCGAGCGGCATGGCGGGCAGCGCCACGCCGCACACCTGGGCGGTGTAGGCGCTCACCCGGGCGTTCGCCTCGGCGACCGCCGGATCCCGCAGCTCGGCCAGCTCCGGCGGCGCGGCGGCGAGCAGCTTGCCGACGTCATAGCCCTCGGCGACCAGCACCGAGCGAAAGCGGCTGACCAGGCTGTCGAGCACGGCGACGTCGGGCGCGATGTCCGCCGGGGCGAGCGGCGCCAACGAGGAATAGAGGGTCGCGGCGCTCTCGGTCATGGCTCGCAGCAGGTCGGGGCCCACCGAACGCGCGCCGCCGAGGTCCACGCCCGCGCCCGCCGAGGCGGCCACCGTCTGGCAGAACGGGCTGTTGGCGTCGCCGGTGAACTGCGGGGCGCGAGGCAGGGACCCGGGTGCGTCCGACGAGGCGGGAGGGGTCGAGGTGCTGACGGCGGCGGTGGCGACCGGCGCGCCCAGCTCGGCCTCGCCCTCGGAGGCGGAGCACGCTCCAAGCGCGAGCAGGGCGACAGCGGCGGCAGGGAGGGCACGAACACGGGTCACGGCCCTAGGTTCGGCTCGCGCCGCCGCCGCGGTGGAGGGATTTCCCTCAGGTGGTCCGAGCCGGCGGCCCGCGGCCCGGTCAGTTCACCAGCTTCTCCCGACCCTGCCAGTACGCCTCGCGGAGCTTGAACTTCTGCAGCTTGCCGGTGGCGGTGCGGGCCAGCTCCGTGCGGAACTCGATCGAGGTGGGGCACTTGTAATGCGCCATCCGCTCCCGGCAGTACTCCTTGAGCTCGGCCTCGGTTGCGGCCGCGCCCGGGGTCAGCACCACCAGCGCCTTCACGGTCTCGCCCCACTTCTCGTCGGGCACGCCGATCACCGCCACCTCGGCCACCGAGGCGTGGGAGAACAGGCAGTCCTCGACCTCGATGGAGGACACGTTCTCGCCGCCGGAGATGATCACGTCCTTCTTGCGGTCCGAGATCGTGAGGTAGTTCTCCCCGTCGATGAACCCGCCGTCGCCGGTGTGGAAGAACCCGTCGCGGATGGCTTCGGCCGTGGCCTCGGGCTGCTCCCAGTAGCCGTCCATGATGTGGTTGCCGCGGGCGAGCACCTCGCCCTCCTCGATCGAGAGCGTGACGCCGAGCGCGGGCGCGCCGGCCCGGGACAGCTGGCGGGCCCGGTCGCCCGGCGACAACGAGTCCCACTCCGCCCGCCGCCGGTTCATGGTGAGCAGCGGCGCGGTCTCGGTGAGCCCGTAGATCTGGATGAACTCCCAGCCGAGCTCGGTCTCCATCCGCTCGATCGTGCGGGTGGGCGGCGGGGCGCCCGCCACGACCATTCGCACCCGGCCGGCGCCGGGGATCGGCCCGCTCCACTCGGCGGCGGCGTCGAGCACCGCGGCCACCACCGCCGGCGCGCCGCAGAGGTAGGTGACGCCCTCGGCGTCGATCCGGCGCAGGATCTCGGCGCCGTCGACCTTGCGCAGCACCACGTTCTTCACGCCCATGGCGGTGGCGGCGTAGATCATCCCCCAGCCGTTGCAGTGGAACATCGGCAGCGTGTGGAGGTAGGCGTCGCGGTCGGAAACGCCCGCCTGCCAGCCGAACACCGCCGCGTTGAGCCACAGGTTGCGGTGGGTGAGCTGCACGCCCTTGGGCCGGGCGGTGGTGCCCGAGGTGTAGTTGATGGTGGCGGTGGCGTCCTCGTCGGGCGCCCACTCGGCCGGGTCGGCCCCCTCGACGTAGAGCTCGGCGTCGGATTCGCCGCCGATGAGGTGGCGCCGCTCGCAGTCGACGCCTTTCAGCGCGTCCTCCAGCTCGGGGTCGATGAGCAGGAGGCGGGCCCCGGAGTGCTCGACGATGTAGGCCACCTCGTCGGCGTTGAGCCGGAAGTTGATCGGCACGAAGATGCGCCCCCAGCAGCTCACCCCGTAGAAGGAGGTGAGCAGGCGGGCCGAGTTGTGCGACACCATCGCCACCCGCTCGCCGGCGGCGATGCCCAGCCGGTCGAGCCCGGCGGCCTGGGCTCGGGCCTTGCGCCACAGGTCCGCATACGTGAGCACGCCCCAGGGGGGCGCCGGCTGATCGGGCTCGTCGACCACCGCGACCCGGTCGGGGTACACGAGGCGGGCGCGGTCGAGATGGTCACGAATCGTCAGCGGAACCTTCACGGCGGTCCTCCCGAGCTCCACGGCCTGTAGGCGAGCCTAGAAGCTAGCCGGCCCGTCGCCGGAAGCGCCCGGCGGCGGAATCCCCCCGGAGCCGCTCCGGCGCGCCTATGACTGGAGTCGTGGCCCACACCCGCTCCCCTGCTCCGCGGCGCCGATGAGCCGGCGCATCCGATCGCCCGAGCTGCTCGGCGCCGGCGGGTGGATCGGCGTGGCCGCGCCGCTGTCGCTCGCCCTCCTGCGGGGCAAGGTGGTGGTGCTGCACTTCTTCGCGTTCAGCAACGTGGCCTGCCAGCGCGTGGTGGAGGAGCTGCGCGAGGTCGAGGCGCGCTTCGCCTCCCAGGCGGTGGTGATCGGCGTGCACTCGCCGAAGTTCCCGCGGGAGGCCGACCACGGCGCGCTGGTGCGGGCGGTGCGCCGGCTGCGCATCCGTCACCCGGTGCTCGACGACCCGGACATGATCACCTGGCAGCAGTACGGCGTGAAGGGCTGGCCCACGCTGGTGGTGATCGACCCGCTCGGTTACGTGGCCGGCGCGTTGAACGGCGAAGGCAACCAGGGCGTGCTGCTCGACCTCGTGACCCACCTGGCCGACGAGCACGCGGCCCGGGGCTCGCTGCGGGCCGAGCCGCTCACCACGCTGGCGCCCCTCCAGGACGACGCGATCGGGGTGCTCTCCAGCCCGGCGAAGGTGGCCACCGACCGGCGGGGCCGGGTGGTGGTGGCCGACACCGGCCACGACCGGGTCCTGGTGGTGGAGCTGGCCGAGGACGGCCAGCCCCGGGAGGGCGCGGTGCGGGGCCGCCTCACGCACGTGGTCGGCGGCTTCTCCCGGCCCCACGGGGTGCGCCTCTACGGCGCCGACCTGTACGTGTGCGACACGGGGCGGGACCGGGTGCTGCGCCTCGACCTGTCGGGCCCGCCCCGCGACGGCGAGGCGGCGGGGCCCGGGATCGGCGGCCTCACCCGGCGCACCGCCGGCGCGCTCGACGAGATCGCCGCCGACCTGAGCTCCCCCGCCGACGTGATCGCCGACGTGGACCGCAGCGTGGTGGTCGCCGAGGCCGGCCGGCACCGGCTGTGGCGGGCGGCCGGCGCCGACGGCTCGAGCGGACCGATCGCCGGCGGCGGCTACGAGGGCATGGTCGACGGCCGCTCCGACCGGGCCGAGCTGGCCCAGCCGAGCGGGCTGACCCGGGTGGGCCAGGGCATCGCGTTCGTCGACGCCGACTCGAGCGCCCTGCGCCTGCTCACCAACGCCGGCCGCGTGGCCACCCTCGTCGGCGCCGGCCTCTTCGACTGGGGCCGCAGCGAGGGCCGGCGGGGCAACGGCCGCCTGCAGCACCCGCTCGGCGTGGCCGCCAGCCCCGACGGCCGCCGCCTGTATGTGGCCGACTCGTTCAACGACCGCCTCGCCGTGCACAGCAGCGGCCGACTGGCCACGATCCCGCTGCGGCCGCCGCCGGGCGGGGCCGACGCGGCGCTGCTCTGCGAACCGGGCGGCGTCGACGTGCTGCCCGACGGCCGCCTGCTCGTGGCCGACACCGGCCGGCACCGGGTGGTCGTGGTCGACCCGGCCACCGGCGCGGTGTGGCCGGTGTCGATCGAGCTGGCCTCGCTCGGCGCCGGCCCGGCGCCCGCCGAGGAGGGGCGCGAGCTCACCGCCCGCAACGGCGAGCCGCTCGGCGTGCCCTTCGAGGTGGACCTGCTCGGCCTGCCGCTCGATCCGGAACGGCCGGCGCCGGTGCTGATCACCGTCGACGTCGAACCGCCCTGGCTGCTCGACCACGGACCACGGGAGTGGGAGCACTCGCTGCCCTTCGGCGAGCTGCCCCTCACCGCCGGGTCGGTGGGCGCCGGCGTGCTGCAGGTGACGGTCAGCGCCGCCCTGCGCGGCGACGGCTACGTGACCGAGGCCCGCTCGGTCCGCCGCCACCCGCTGCACGTGGTCTAGGCGCAGCACTAGCCTCCCCGCATGACGCTGAGGGAGTTCGCGCTGGAGGACCGCTTCGTCGAGGAGCACGGCACGGTCGCGATGTCGGGCGTGCAGGCCCTGGTGCGGGCCCCGCTCGACCAGCATCGGACCGACAAGGCCGCCGGGCTCAACACCGCCACGCTGATCTCGGGGTACCGGGGTTCGCCGCTCGGCGGCTTCGACCTCACGCTCGAGGCCAACCAGGGCCTGCTGGAACGGCACAACGTACGGTTCCTGTCGGGTCTCAACGAGGACCTCGGCGCCACCGCGGTGTTCGGCGCGCAGATGGCGAACCTCATGCCCGACCTCAAGTACGACGGGGTGCTCGGCATCTGGTACGGCAAGGCGCCCGGCGTGGACCGCTCCGGCGACGCGTTCAAGCACGGCAACTTCGCCGGCGTCGGCCGCAACGGCGGCGTGCTGGCCATCTGCGGCGACGACCCCGCCGACAAGTCCTCCACGCTGCCCTCGCAGTCCGAGTTCGCCCTGCTCGACGCGCAGTTCCCCATCCTGTACCCGGGCAGCGTCCAGGAGATCCTCGACTTCAGCCGGGTCGGCTTCGCGCTCTCCCGCTACAGCGGCCTGTGGGTCGGGCTGAAGATCGTCACCAACGTGGCCGACGAGTACTCCACCGTCGAGGTCGGCCTCGACCGGGTGCGGATCGTGGACCCCGGCTTCGAGTTCCGGGGCGCGCCGTGGAAGCACACCCAGGACGACCGCCTGATCGCCCCGTTCGCGCTGGAGATGGAGCGCGAGATGCAGGAGGGCCGCATCGAGGCGGCCCGCCGCTTCGTCGCCGCCAACGACCTCATCCGGGTGACCGGGCCGGCCCGGGCGTGGCTCGGGATCGTGTCCGCCGGCAAGACGTACTACGACGTGCGCGAGGCGCTCGCCCGCCTGGGCCTCGACGACGGCGACCTCGCCCGCTACGGCGTGCGCCTCATCAAGCCGGCGTGCACGTGGCCGCTGCCCGCCGCCGAGGTCAAGGCGTTCGCCGCCGGCCTGGAGCAGGTGCTGGTGATCGAGGAGAAGCGGCCGTTCCTCGAGACCTTCATCAAGGAGGCGCTCTACGACCTGGCCGAGCGCCCCACGGTGGTCGGCAAGCGGGACGAGGCCGGCGCAGCGCTCGTGCCCGGCTACGGCGAGCTCGACGCCGACTCGGTGATCGAGCTGCTCCACAAGCGCCTCGTGGGCCGGATCGGCGCCGAGAACCTGCGCGAGCCCCAGAAGGCGCGCATCACCCTCGAGGTGGCCAGCGCGGTCGACACCGCCGGCAAGCCCTCCGACCCGAGCCGCACGCCGTATTTCTGCTCCGGCTGCCCGCACAACCGTTCCACCCTCGTGCCGGAGGGCTCGGTGGCCGGCGGCGGCATCGGCTGCCACGGCATGGCGCTGCTCGTGCCGGCCCGCCACGTGTCGGGCACCGTGCAGATGGGCGGCGAAGGCGTGCAGTGGGTGGGGGCGTCGAGCTTCGTGGAGACCCCGCACCGCTTCCAGAACCTGGGCGACGGCACGTTCTTCCACTCCGGCTCGCTGGCCGTGCGCCAGGCGGTGGCGGCGAACACCAACCTCACCTTCAAGATCCTCTACAACGGGGCCGTCGCCATGACCGGCGGGCAGAAGGCGCAGGGCGAGATGCCGGTGCCCGAGCTCACCCGCTGGCTCGACTCGGAGGGCGTGGTCCGCACGCTCGTGCTCACCAACGACCGCCAGAAGTACCCCAAGGGCGCGAAGTTCGCGCCCAACGCCGAGGTGTGGGAACGCGAGCGCCTCGACGAGGCCCAGCGCCTGCTGCGCGACGTGCCCGGGGTCACCGCGCTGATCTACGACCAGCCCTGCGCCGCCGAGACCCGGCGCAAGCGCCGACGGGGCCTGGTGGAGGACCCGACGCTGCGGGTGTTCATCAACGAGGCGGTGTGCGAGGGGTGCGGCGACTGCGGCGCCAAGTCCAACTGCATGTCGGTGCAGCCGACCGACACCGAGTTCGGGCGCAAGACCCAGATCCACCAGAGCTCCTGCAACAAGGACTACTCCTGCCTCGAGGGCGACTGCCCGGCGTTCATCACCGTGATCCCCACCAAGACCGCGGCCTCGAAGCCGCTGGTGGAGCTCGAGCCGATCGGCGACGACCTGCCCGAGCCGCTGCGCACCCCGCCGGTGGAGGGCAACGTGTTCCTCATGGGCATCGGCGGCACCGGCGTGGTGACCGTGAACCAGACCCTCGCCACCGCCGCGCTGATCGACGGCAAGTACGCCGCCGGGCTCGACCAGACCGGCCTCGCGCAGAAGGGCGGGCCGGTGGTGTCGAACCTGAAGGTCACGCTGTCGCCGCTCGAGCAGTCCAACCGGGTCGGGCTCGGCCAGGCCGACGCCTACCTCGTGTTCGACGTGTTGTCGGGGGCCAGCAAGAAGAACCTCGACAAGGCCGACCCGGCCCGCACGATCGCCGTGGTGTCCTCGAGCGAGGTGCCGACCGGGGCGATGGTGAGCAACATCAAGGTGCAGTTCCCCGAGTTCGACGCCCTGCGCCGGCGCATCGACGCCCGCAGCCGGGCGAAGGACAACCTGTACTTCGACGCCGAGCTGATCTCCCGGAACCTGTTCCGGAGCCACATGCCGGCGAACCTGATCGTGGTCGGCGCCGCATACCAGCTCGGCGGCATCCCGATCTCGGCGGAGGCGATCGAGAAGGCGATCGAGCTCAACGGGGTCCAGGTGGAGCTCAACCGGCAGGCGTTCCGGGTGGGGCGCAAGATCGTCGCCGAGCCCGGCTTCATCGACACGCTCCTGCCCCGCCAGGAGGCCGAGGTCGAGGCCGACCCGGAGGTGACCGGCAAGGCCCGCCGCCTCGTGGACCGGGTCGGCGCGTCGGGTGAGCTGCTGCGCCTGCTCGAGATCCGCACGCCCGAGCTGGTGGCCTACCAGTCGAGCGCGTACGCCAAGGAGTACGTGGAGTTCGTGGCCAAGGTGCGCGACGCCGAGGCCCGCGCCGTGCCCGGCCAGAGCGCCGTGGCCGAAGCGGTCGCCCGGCACCTGTTCAAGCTGATGGCGTACAAGGACGAGTACGAGGTGGCCCGGCTCCACCTCTCGGAGGGCTTCGCCGCCGCGGTGCGCCGCCAGTTCGGCGAGGACGCCGAGGTCACCTTCAAGCTGCACCCGCCGATGCTTCGCCGGCTGGGCGTGAAGGACAAGATCGGGGTGCCGGCCAAGGCCGCCGAACCGATGTTCAGGGCGCTCGCCAAGTCGAAGCGGCTGCGGGGAACCGCCCTCGACCCGTTCGGGCGCACCGAGGAGCGGCGCACCGAGCGGGCGCTGATCGGCGAGTACCGGGCCATGATCGAACGGGCCCTCACCTCGCTGTCGGCCGCCACCCACGCCGACGTGGTCAAGCTGGCCGCCCTGCCCGACATGATCCGCGGCTACGAGCAGCTCAAGATGGACAACGTGGCCAAGTTCCGTGAGGAGGCGGCCACGCTGGAGGGCAAGATCCGGGATTCGGCCTCGGTCAGCGCCTGAGCGGAGCGGTTGTGGCGGGTTGTTCGCGGCGCCCCGAGTAGACCGCCGCCGGACGGTGCGAAAGCCCTGGTAGAAACGTTGCACAGGTGGCCAATACTGTTGGCCTCGCGAACAACCCGCCACAAACCGCCGTTGAGGCCGCTGCTAGTGCGCCAACCAGCCCCCATCGACGGCCACGACCTGGCCGGTCACGTACGAGCTGGCGTCGCTGGCGAGGAAGAGCAGGGCGCCGTCGAGCTCGCCGGGCCGGCCGGTGCGCCGCATCGGGGTGTTGCGGGTGATCCAGCCGAGGCCGCTGTCGGACTCGATCATGCCGTGGGTGAGCTCGGTGTCGAAGTAGCCGGGGGCGATGGCGTTGACCCGCACGCCCCGGGTGGCCCACTGCAGCGCCAGCTCCCGGGTGAGGGCGTTGATGCCGCCCTTCGACGCGCAGTACGCAGCCATCGTGTTCGGCGCCGAGCCGACCTGGCCGTGCACCGAGGAGATGTTGATGATGCTGCCGCCGCCCTGCTCGAGCATCTGGCGGCCGGCGAGCGAGGCCAGGGTGAACACGGCGTTCAGGTTCACGTCGATGACGCCGCGGAAGCGGGCCGGGTCTTCGGTCTCGGCCTTGTCCGGCGCGTCGGCCGAGCCGGCGTTGTTGACCAGGATGTCGAGCTGGCCGTGCTCGTCGATCGTGCGGGCGATCAGCGCCTGGCAGGCGGCGTCGTCGGACACGTCGCAGGCGACCGCGGTGATGCGCGGCGACTCCTTCGCCAACGCCTCCAGCCGCTCGAGGCGCCGGGCGCCGACCACCACGTGGGCGCCGGCGGCGGCGAGCACCCGGGCGAAGCGCTGACCGAACCCGCTCGAGGCGCCGGTCACCACGGCCACGCGGCCCGAGACGTCGAACAGTCGCGACACATCGATGGGGTCAGCCAGCTCAGCCATGGGGCGGCATGCTAGGGAACGGGCCTATCCTCGGGCAGATCCACACCGCTGGGGGCGCGTGCATGAAGATCCGCATCGGCTACGGGCTGGGCGTGAACAGCCTCACCAATGACACCGAGACCTTCGGGCCCTTCGTCGACGACCTCGAGCGGCTGCAGTTCGACTCGCTGTGGGTGAGCGAGCGGGTGGCCGGCAGCTCGCTCGACCCGATGGTGGCCATGAGCTACGCCGCGGGACGCACCACCAAGCTCAAGTTCGGCATGAGCGTGATGGTGCTCTCGGGCCGCAACCCGGTGCTGGTGGCGAAGGCCTGCGCCTCGCTCGACCGGGTGTCGGGGGGTCGGCTCATCCCCGCGTTCGGCCTCGGCGCGCCGAACCTCGCCGAATGGGGCGCGTTCGGGATCGACCGCAAGGAGCGGGCCCCGTGGTTCGAGGAGGCGCTGCCGCTCATGCGCCGCCTCTGGTACGAGGACGTGGTCGACCACCACGGCGCCCGGTTCAACTTCGACGGGGTGCGCTGCCTGCCCAAGCCGGCGCAGGACCACCTCGACGTGTGGCTCGGCGGCGCCGCGCCCTCCGAGCTGCGCCGCGTGGGCCGCCTGGCCGACGGCTGGCTCCCCTCGTTCACCACGCCCGAGGACGTGGCCGCCGGCATCGACCTCATCAAGCAGACCGCCGCCGAGCACGGCCGGGAGATCGACCCGGAGCACTACGGCTGCCTGATCGCCTACACCCGCGGCCCGCTGTCCGACGCGTACATCGCCACCGCCAAGGCCCGCCGACCCGACCTCGACCCCAACGAGATCGTGCCCGACGGGATGGCCAACGTGCGGCGGCGCGTCGAACAGTTCATCGCCGTCGGCGTGAGCAAGTTCGTGCTGATCCCCACCCGGGAGCCGGCGAGCTGGACCGAGGAGCTCGAAGACGTCGCCGCGGAGATCCTCCCCCTCGAGACCTGACTCGTCAGCCCGCTTCTCTCCGGGCGGCGGACACGGACCAGATCGGCGGCGCCGACTGGATGAAGCCCTCCATCAGCGCGGCGATGCCGTCGAGCGCGTCGAAGAGCTGCGGGCCGCGGCCGGCGTTCGGCTCGAGCTGGGTGACGAGCTCGATCCCGAGGAACAGCGCGGCCACGAGCTGGGCGAGGGCGGCGATCGGCAGCGCGTCGCGCAGCGGGCTCGAGGCCACCGCCCGACGCAGCGCGGTGGTGAGCATGGCCTCCCAGTCCCCGAACACCTCGCCGAGGGCGGCCGACAGCTCGGGGTCGCCGGTGGCGCCGGCCAGCACCTGGGCCAGGACCATGATGTTGCCCGAGGCGACGTCTTCCTCGTGGAGCTCGGCCCCGACTCGGGCCAGCTCGGCCAGGCTGGCCACCGCAGCGAGCCGGGCGTCGTACCGGGCGAGGCGCTCGGCGCTCATCTGGCGCACGGCGGCGAGCACCAGGTCGTTCACGCTGCCGAAGTGGTAGTAGATCGACGCCTGGTTGAAGCCGCCGGTGCGGGCGATCGCCCGCGCGCTGGCCCCCACCATGCCCTCGGTGCGGATCGTCTCCAGCGTGGCGTGCAGGATGCGCGACCGGGCGGCCTCGCCGGCTTCGCTCGATCGTGTCCTGCGCCTGGCGCCCCCCTTGCCCACTCACGCGCTCCCTTCTGGACCCCGAACTGCGCACCAGTGTCGCATCGACTCGCCCGCTCACCCTAAGCCCGGGCGCGATAATCCGCCCGGTGACCGCACCCCGCATCGCCGTCGAACCGCACGACCCCCGCCGCCCGGCGCTCGCCGCGGCGGTCGAGGCCGGCGGGGCCTCGCTCGGCGACGCGGCCACGGCCGACGCGGCGGTGTGGACCGACCCGGCCGACCCCGCCGGCCTGGCCCGCCTCCTGGCCGACGGCGCACGGCTGCGCTGGGTGCAGGTGCCCTTCGCCGGGGTCGAGCCGCTGATCGAGGTGATCGCCGCCGACGCCGCCGCCCACCCCGAGCGCCGCTTCACGTGCGGCAAGGGGGTCTACGCCGCGCCGGTGGCCGAGCACGCGCTGATGCTGGGCCTGGCCGGCATGCGGGGCCTCGGGCGTTACGCCCGGGCGGCGAGCTGGACGGGGCCCTACGGGGTGAACCTGCTCGGCGCGAAGGTGACCGTGCTCGGCGGCGGCGAGATCACGGCCGAGCTGATCACGCTGCTCGGGCCGTTCGCCGCCGAGGTGACCGTGGTGCGCAACCGGCCCCAGCCCCTTCCCGGCGCCGCCCGGGTGCTCGGCCAGGGCGAGCTGCACGCCGCGCTGGCCGACGCCGATCTCGTGGTGCTCGCGCTCGCGCTGACGCCGTTGACCCGGGGGATCGTCGCCGCCCCGGAGCTGGCGGCGATGAAGCCCACGGCGTGGCTGGTGAACGTGGCCCGCGGCGGCCACGTGGTCACCGACGACCTGGTCGAGGCGCTGCGCGGCGGCGTGATCGCCGGCGCCGCGCTCGACGTGACCGACCCCGAGCCGCTCCCCGAGGGGCACCCTCTCTGGCGCCTCCCGAACTGCCTGATCACCCCGCACGTGGGCAACACGCCCGAGATGGGCCTCAAGCTGCTCTCGGTGCGCATCACCGAGAACGTGCGCCGCTTCGCCCGGGGCGAGGAGCTGCTCGGCCCGATCTACCCCGAGCTCGGCTACTGAGCCGTCGCCTAGCATCGCGGCCATGAGCCGAACCGGCGCCGCGCACTACCCGTTCGTGCCCGGGGGCGGCGGCCCCACGATCGTGAGCGCGGAGGGGAGCTGGCTCGTCACCTCCACCGGCGAGCGCATCCTCGACGCCGGCGGCGGCGCGCTGGTGGTCAACATCGGCCACGGCCGGCCCGAGCCGGCCGAGGCGGCGGCGCAGGCCCTCTCCAAGCTCGGCTACGTGATCCCGCCGTGGCCCACCCCGGCCCGCATCGCGCTGCGCGACCGGCTCGTGGAGCGCTGGCTGCCCGAGGGCCTCACCCGGGTGGGGTTCGTGTCGGGCGGCTCGGAGTCGACCGATTCGGCCATCCGCCTCGCCCGCGCCCACCACGCCGCCGCCGGGCGCACCGGGCGGTGGAAGGTCATCGGCCGCACGCCCAGCTATCACGGCACCACGATCGCCACGCTGGCCGCCGGCCACCACGAGGCCCGCCGGCGGGGCTTCGAGCCCGCCCTGCTCGAGTTCCCCCACGTGCCGTGGGACGACGCGGAGGCGCTCGACAAGACGATCGAGGCGGAGGACCCGGACACGGTTGCGGCGTTCATCGTGGAGCCGGTGATCGGCTCGGCCGGCTGCTGCTACGTGCCCCCCGAGGGCTGGTTCTCGCGGGTGGCCGAGATCTGCCGCCGCCACGGCGTGCTGCTCGTGGCCGACGAGGTGATGACCGGCTTCGGCCGCACCGGGAAGCGCTTCGGGGTGGAGCACTTCGGCGTCACGCCCGACATCCTGGTCGGCGGCAAGGGCCTGTCGGGGGGCTACGCCCCGATCGGGGGCATCTACGCCGGCGAGCACGTGCTGGCCCCGCTGGCCGAGACGGGCAGCGGCTTCATGTTCTTCACCTTCGGCGCGCAGGACCTGTGCTGCGCGATCTCGGACCGGGTGCTGCAGGTGCTCGAGGACGAGCAGCTCGTGGAGCGGGCGGCCCGCCAGGGCGCGGTGCTGCGCCAGCGGCTCGAGCAGCGTCTGGGCGCCGACCCCCACGTGAGCGACATCCGCGGCCTCGGCCTGATGCAGGGCGTGGAGCTGGTGCGCGAACGCGATCCGTTCACCTGGTGGCCGGCCGGGGTCGGCTTCGCTCAGAAGGTGGTGGCCGAGGCGCTGCAGCGAGGCGTGTGGGTCTACCCCGCCGGCTCGGGCTCCGCCATGCCCGACGGCGTGATGCTGGGGCCGCCGTTCACGATCACCGACGAGGAGATCGACCAGACCGTCGACGTGTTGGGCGACGCGATCAAAGCCGCAGCGGCCGCCGCCGCAGCCGCCGCCCGCTGAGCCGGCCGGGCGGCTACAGCGAGTCGAGCGCCTGGCGGAGGTCGGCCACGAGATCGGCGGCGGTCTCGATGCCGACCGAGAGGCGCACGAGCGAGTCGTCGACCTGCAGCGGAGAGCCGGCGGCCGAGGCGTGGGTCATGGCCCCGGGGTGCTCGATCAGCGACTCGACCGCGCCGAGGGACTCGGCCAGCGTGAACAGCCGGGTGCGGGTGACCAGCCGATAGGCCGCCTCCCGCCCGCCGTGGAGCAGGAACGAGACCATGCCGCCGTAGCCCCGCATCTGCCGGGCGGCGGCCTCGTGGCCGGGGTGCCCGGCCAGGCCGGGGTACAGCACCCGGCTCACGGCCGGATGACCGGCCAGCAGCTCGACCACCGCCTCGGCGTTGGCGCAATGACGGTCCATGCGCACGGCCAGCGTCTTCAAGCCCCGCAGCGCGAGGAAGCAGTCGAACGGGGCGGGCACGGCGCCTACCGCGTTCTGGAGGAACCCGTAGCCGGCGGCCAGCTCCTCGTTGTTGGTGGCCACGAAGCCGCCGACCACGTCGGAGTGGCCGCCCACGTACTTGGTGGTCGAGTGCACCACCACCTCGGCGCCCAGGGCGAGGGGCTGCTGCAGGTACGGCGTGGCGAAGGTGTTGTCGACCACGCACAACGCGCCGTGGCGGCGGGCGACCTCGGCCACGGCGGCGATGTCGACGACGGTGAGCAGCGGGTTCGTCGGGGTCTCGAGCCACACGACCCGCGCGCCGGCCGGCCACTGCCGGTCGAGCGCCGCGGGGTCGGTCAAGTCGTGCGCCGACCAGGTGACCCCCACGCCGGCGTACACCTTGGACACCAGGCGGAACGTTCCGCCGTAGGCGTCGTTGCCGAGCACCACGTGGTCGCCCGGCCCGAGGCGGCGCAGCACGAGGTCCTCCGCGGCCATGCCCGAGGCCAGCGCGAAGCCGAACCGGGCGCCTTCCAGTGCGGCGAGGCACTGCTCGAGCGCGGTGCGGGTGGGGTTGCCGGTGCGGGAGTACTCGTAGCCCAGGTGCTCGCCGACCGCCGCCTGCGCGTAGGTGGTGGTCTGGTACACGGGGGTGGTGACCGCCCCGGTGCTCGGGTCGGGGTGCTGGCCGGCGTGCACCGCCCTCGTCTCGAACCCGAGCGCCTCGCCGCGCTGGCGGTACCGCTCGAGGCCGCTCGGCCCCGGATCCCCGTGGGTCACAGCCCCTCCCCCGTGTCGGGCGACACGAACGTGAGCAGATCGGAGCGGGCCAGCACCGAGCGGGGCCGCCCGCCGTCGAGCACCAGCAGCGCCGGCGCCGTGTCGAGCAGGCTCACCGCCAGCCCGACGGTCTGGCCGCTGCCGATCGTGGGCAGCGGCGGGCTCATCACCGACTCGACCTGGGCGTCGAGCACGTGGCGGTCGGCGTAGGTCTGCTCCATCAGGTGCAGCTCGTCGACCGAGCCCATCACCTCGGCGGCGGCCAGCGGCATCTCGTTCTTCGCCACCGGAAGCTGCGACACGCCGTGCTTGCGCATCTCGAGGATCGCCTCGCGCACGGTGGTGTGCGGGTGCACGTACACGAGCGGGGGCACCGCGCCCCGCTTGGCGGCCAGCACGTCGGCCACCGTGGGTCCGGCGGACTCGATGAAGCCGTGGCGGGCCATCCAGTCGTCGTTGAACACCCGGCTCAGGTACCCGCGCCCCGAATCGGGGATCAGCACCACCACGAGGTCGTCGGGGCCGGCGCCCCGGGCCGTCTCCAGCGCCGCGGCCAGGGCGGTGCCCCCCGACCCGCCGATCAGCAGGCCCTCCACCGCCGCGGCGCGCCGGGCGGTGAGGAACGAGTCGCGGTCCGAGATCGGGATGACCCGGTCGACCACCGTCGGGTCGTAGGTGGAGGGCCAGAAATCCTCCCCGATGCCCTCCACCAGGTACGGCCGCCCGGAGCCCCCGGAGTAGACCGAGCCCTCCGGATCGGCCGCCACCATCTGCACCGACGGCTTGACCCGCTTGAGGAAGCGGCCGACGCCGGTGATCGTGCCGCCCGTGCCGGCGCCGGCCACGAAATGGGTGATCCGCCCGTCGGTCTGGCGCCAGATCTCGGGCCCGGTGCTCGCCTCGTGCGCCGCAGGGTTCATCGGGTTGCCGTACTGGTTGGGCCGGAACGCGCCCGGCGTCTCGCGCACCAGCCGTTCGGCCACCGAGTAGTAGGACGCCGGGTCCTCCGGGGGCACGGCCACCGGGCACACCACCACCTCGGCGCCGTAGGCCCGCAGCAGCGACACCTTCTCCGGGCTGACCTTGTCGGTCATCACGAACACGCACCGATAGCCGCGCTGCGCGGCGACGATGGCCAAGCCCACCCCGGTGTTGCCCGACGTCGGCTCGATGATCGTGCCGCCGGGGCGCAGCTGGCCGGTGCGTTCGGCCTCGTCGATCATCGCGATCGCCGGCCGGTCCTTCACGCTGCCGCCCGGGTTGGTGGTCTCGAGCTTGGCCACGACCGGACAGGCGATGCCCTCCACCACCCGCCGAAGCCGCACGAGGGGGGTGTTGCCGACGAGGTCCAGCACGGAATCGGCGATCTCCATGACCCTAGTCTCGCCGACCCGGGCGGCTTCGCGGGCCGGGCGGGGCGCAGCAATCGGCGGGGCAGGCGTCGGGCCAGGCGCCGAGGGCGCCGAGCACGGCGCGGGGACGGCCCGGGTCGAGCCGCTCCTCCACCAGCTCGGCCGCCAGGGCCACCAGCTCGGGCCGGTCCCCGCCGGTGGCGGTGCGGTCCAGCTCCAGGCCGAGCCCAGCGGCGACGGCGGCGGCCTCCACGTCGAGGTCCCACACCACCTCGAAGTGGTCGGCCACGAAGCCGACCGGGGTCACCACCACCCGCCGGGCCCCCTCCGCGGCGGCGGCGCGCAGCGCGTCGAGGATGTCGGGCCCCAGCCACGGGACCTGCGCCGGCCCGCTGCGCGACTGGTAGGCCAGCGTCCAGCCGCCGGCTCGCCCGGCGGCGGCGGCGGTCAGCCGGCACGCCTCGCGCAGCTGCGCCTCGTAGCTGCACCCCGCGGCCATGGCGGCGGGGATGCTGTGCGCGGTGAACACCAGCCGGGCGTCGCCCCACCCGGGCCGGGAGAGCGCCCGGGCGAGGTCGGCGGCCTGGGCCGCCACGAAGCGAGGGTGGTTGTAGAAGAGCCGCAGCTTGTGCAGCTCGGGGGCGGCGGGGCCGACCACCCGCCGGGCCGCCTCGAGATCCTCGAGGTACTGCCGGCAGCTCGAGTAGGACCCGAACGCGGAGGTGACGAACGCCAACGCCCGGGTCACGCCGGCTGCGGCCATCTCCGCGACCGTGTCGGCGAGGAACGGCCGCCAGTTGCGGTTGCCCCAGTAGACCGGCAGCGGGCGGCCGCGGGCGGCGAGCTCGGCCTCCAGGGCGGCGACGAAGCGGCGCACGCTGGCGTTGAGCGGGCTCACGCCGCCGAAGCGCTGGTAGCGCTCGGCCACCTCGGCCAGGCGCTCGGGCGGCACGTCGCGTCCGCGGGTGACGTTGGCGAGGAACGGGGCCACGTCGTCGGGGCCCTCGGGGCCGCCGAAGGAGACCACCACCACCGCGTCGTACGGCGCCCCGTCCTCGACCATGACGCGAGCTTGTTGGCGGGCCGGCGCATGCGCCAACTCGGCGCCCCTGAACCACCGCAAAATACCCGGTCAGACGCTATGTATTGGCTGGTCGGACGTGGTAAGCAATTGCACCCAATGATGTGATTCGCGCCTCGCGGCCCCCGCCGAGCGGCGTGTTCGGCGGGTACCGTACGTCGAGTAGATCCTCGCTGAGATCAACGCCACCCAGGGGCAGCGGCCGCGCACGATGAACAGGCTCTTCAACGACATCATCGCCGGCGTGCTCTCGCTGCGGTTCATCACAGCGCTGGTCGTGTCCTCGGCCATGACCGCCCTCGTGACCGCACCGATGGCGTACCAGGCGCTCGAGTTCCGCCGAGGCGCGAGCGAGGAGCCCGCCGCTGCGCTGCGCGGCGCGATCGTGTCCGGCGCCAACGAGACCGCCCCGGCACCGGCGCCCGCCCCGGCCCCGCCGCCGGCCGACGCGCCCGCGGCGAACCCGCCTGCGCCGGCCGAGGCCCCCGC
>JBJXGF010000011.1:0-3662 GCA_046153015.1 Acidimicrobiales bacterium
CGTCCGCCGCCGGCCGGCCCGCACCGCGCTGATCGTGGTTGGCCTCATGCTCGGCACCACGATCATCACCTCGGCGCTGACCACGGGCGACACGATGAGCCGCACCATCCGCAGCGACGTTCTCCGCTCGCTGGGTCACGTCGACGAGATCGTCCGCCCCAAGGGCGCCAGCGGTCCGACCGACCAAGTCGGCGACTTCGAGGAGTCGGTGCTCGACGCCGTGGACGCCTCGCTCGAGCGCTCACCGCTGGTCGACGGCGTGGCGCCGGCCATCATCGTGCCGGTCGCGGTCCAGGACCTCGACTCGCGCCAGACCGAGCCCCGGGTCACGCTGTTCGCCAGCGACGCCGCACGCCTCGTCGGCTTCGGCGCCATCGTGGACGACCAGGGCCGGACGCGCGCGCTGAGCGAGCTCGGGGCCGGGCAGGCGTTCCTCACCTCGGCGGGCGCCGAGGAGCTGAACGCGTCGGCGGGCCACCGCCTCACCGTGCTCGCCGGTCCGCGTTCGGCGCAGCTCCAGCTCAGCGCGGTGGTCGACTACGACGGGGCCGGCAGCGCCGGCCCCTCGCTGCTGATGCCGCTGGACGCGGCTCAGGCGCTGCTCGGGATGGAGGGGCGGCTCAACGCGGTGCTCGTCTCCAACGCCGGGGGCGCGGAGTCGGGCGCGGCGCGGACGGACGCGGTGGTCGAGCTGCTCGAGCCGACGCTGTCGCCGCTCCGCCTCGAAGCCGGCGACGTGAAGCGGGACGGGCTCGACGCCGCCGACGAGGTCGGCGCGGTGTTCATGACCGTGTTCACCACCTTCGGCTCGTTCTCGGTGGCGGCGGGCATCCTGCTGATCTTCCTCGTGTTCGTGATGCTCGCCGCGGAGCGGCGCTCCGAGATGGGCGTGAGCCGCGCCGTGGGCATGCACCGCCGCCATCTGGTGCAGACGTTTCTCTTCGAGGGCGCGCTGTACGACGTGGTCTCTGCCGCCGTCGGCGCCGCGCTGGGGGTCGCCGTCGCGTTCGCCATGGTGTCCCTCATGGCCCGAGCGTTCGGGCAGGGAGACGGGCTGGAGCTGCGCTACGCAGTCACACCCCGCAGCCTCGTGGTCGCCTACGGGCTCGGTGTGGTGCTCACCCTGGCGGTAGTCGCCGTCTCTGCTTGGCGGGTCAGCGTGCTCAACATCACCACCGCCATCCGCAACCTGCCGGACCCCCGGCTGCGGGTCCGCACACGAGCGCGCTGGCTGCGCGGCCTCGCCGGCGTGGGCCTCGGCGCGCTGCTCTGCGCGTCCGGGGTGTCGAGCGGTCAGGCCGCCCCGACCATGGCCGGGGCCTCGATCGTGATCGTAAGCATCGTGCCGGTGAGCCGGGCCCTGGGCGCGCCCGACCGGCTGGCCTACACGCTCGGCGGCGGGGCGCTGGTGGTGTTGTGGGTGCTGCCGTTCGGCACGCTCGACGCGCTGTTCGGGACGCTGCGGATGGACTTCTCGATCTGGATCCTTGGCGGTCTCCTGATCGTGCTGGGCGCCACGTGGACGATCATGTACAACGCCGACCTGATCCTCGCCGCGGTCCAGGCGACGCTCGGGCGCACGAAGGCGCTGGCCCCCATCCTGCGGACCTCCATCGCGTACCCGTTGCGCAACCGGTTCCGCACCGGGGTCACGCTGGCCATGTTCACGCTGGTGGTGTTCAACCTGGTGGTCGGGTCGGTGACGGTGAACGCGTTCACCCGCCTCTTCGACGAGCCGGACACGTTCGGCGGGGGCTTCGACGTGATCGCCAACGTCGCCCCCGGCGTGTCGCTCGCCGACCCCGACGCCAAGCTGCGCGCCGCCCTCGGCGCGCGGGCCGGCGAGGTCTCGACGGCGGCCGCGCAGTCCCTCGTCCCGGTCGAGGCGCGCCAGAGCGGAGACGCCGGCGAGTTCGGCGAGGTCCCCCTGCGCGGCCTCGACGACGCGTTCCTCACCGCCAACACCTACCAGTTCGCCGCCCTCGCCCACGGCTACGCCGACGCCGACGCCGTCTGGAAGGCGTTGGCCGCCGACCCGGGCCTCGCCGTGGTGGACGCCACCGCCGCGCCCCGCCGGTCGAACTTCGGCTTCGGCGGGGCCAGCCCGCTGCGCCTGCGCGGGTTCTACCTGGAGGACGCCGCCTTCGAACCCGTGCCGGTCACCGTGCGGGACCCGCAGACCGGGGCGGAGTCCACGGTGCGCGTCATCGGCGTGCTGCCCGACACCGCGGTGATGCTGCCCGGGTTGTCTGCGTCGCAGCGGACCGTCGAGGTCTACGGCGAGCGGGCCGCGCCGTCCACCTACCTGCTGGCCATGCGAGACGGCGCCGACCACGACGCGGCGGCGGCGTCGCTCGAGTCGGGCCTGCTCGCCTACGGGGTGGAGGCGGACAGCGTCGAGAGCCTCGTGGAGGACGCCGCCGGCGCGAACCGCACGGTGAACCGCCTCATCCTCGGCTTCATGGGGATGGGGCTGATCGTCGGTGTGGCGGCGCTGGGCGTGATCAGCGCCCGTTCGGTGGTCGAGCGCCGCCAGCAGATCGGCGTGCTGCGCGCCATCGGGTTCCGTCGGCGGATGGTGCAGGGCAGCTTCCTGCTCGAGGCGTCGTTCATCGCGCTGAGCTCGCTCGCCGTCGGCGTCGGTCTCGGTCTGCTCATGGGCTACAACGTGATCGCCGACCAACGCTCGCAGCCGGCGTGGGGCGGGCTGCGCTTCGCCGTCCCGTGGGCAACCCTCGGCGTGGTGTTCGTGGTGGTCTACCTGGGCGCCCTGGTCGCCACCGCGGCCCCGGCCAAGCGCGCCGCCCGTCTGGCGCCCGCCGAGGCGCTGCGCTACCAGTGACCCGACGGGCATAGCTCTCTCGTCGATCCGCTCATTCGATCCGGCGGACAGGCAACGCGGGGAGGGGCGCATGGCTAGCCAGGCGGGCGCGGGCGTCGACCACCGTGATGCCGTCGGGCCGGGCCAGCACCGGGTTGAGGTCCAGCTCGGCCAGCTCGGGCACGTCGGCGGCGAGCCAGCCGACGGCCTCCAGCAGCGCTTCGAGGGCGGCGGCGTCGACGGCGGGCGCGTTGCGCCAGCCGAAGAGCAGCGCGGCGCTTTTCGGCGCTCGGACCAGCTCCGCCGCGTCGGGCCGCGACAGCGGGGCCAGACGGAACGAACGGTCGGCGAACAGCTCGGCGGCGACGCCGCCCAGCCCGAACATCACCAGCGGGCCGAACTGCTCGTCGTGCACGGCGCCGACGATCGTCTCCACGCCGGGCGGCGCCATCGCCTGCACCAACACGCCCTCGAGGGCTGCGCCCAGACGCGCCCGCAGACCACGGGCCGCCGCCGCGGCGTCGGCGGGCGCGACGCCGAGCAGCACGCCGCCCACGTCGCTCTTGTGCAGGATCGTCGAGCCCAGCGCCTTCACCGCCACCGCGGCGCCTCCGGCGCGCCCGACGCGTGCGGCCGCGGCGGCCACCGCGGCGTCGTCCGCCGAGCCACCCACCAGCCAGACCGCCTCGCTCGGGGGCAGAGCGATGCCGTAGGCGCCGAGCAGCTCGGCCAGCTCGTCTGGCGCCAGCCACCCTCCCTCGGGGCGTCGGGCCAGGAACCGCGCCGCGGCCAGGCGCGCCGCCCGGGTGGCCGCGGCCGGCGCGGGGGTCGGCGGCTCGAC
>JBJXGF010000015.1:0-4658 GCA_046153015.1 Acidimicrobiales bacterium
GATACGCGCCGCCGCCTCGTCCGGGCTCGTGTGCTCCCAGACCCGCACCACCGCCCAGCCCGCCTCGGCCAGCGCCCGGTCGGCCCGCCGGTCGCGGGCCTCGTTGCGCTCCAGCTTGGGGAGCCAGTACTCGCGGTTCTTCACCGGCACGCTGCCGTGCTCAGGGCAGCGGTGCCAGAAGCAGCCGTCGATGAACACGGCCACCCTGGCCGGGCCGAAGACGATGTCGGGCGCCACCTTGAACCCGCTCAGCTCCAGGCGGCGGGCCACCCGGAACCGCAGGCCGGCGCGGTGCAGGAGCGAGCGCACCCGCCGCTCGGGCCCGGTGTCGCGGCTGCGCACCCGGGCCATGACCCGGCTGCGCACCTCCGGCGGGTAATCGGCCACGCAGAGCATCGTAGAAGCCGCCGCCCGGGCCACCGGGAGCGCCGACCGAGCGGTTGTGGCGGGTTGTTCGCGGAGGCCGGAGTATGGACCATCCGTCCAAGGTTGTGACCTGGGCTTTCGCGCCGGCCTTCGGGGTGTCTACTCGGGCGGGCGCGAAGAAACCGCCACAACCTGCCTCAGGGCGCGGGTTCGGGGGCCGAAGCGCCCGTCCGGGCGGTCGGGCACGAGGCGCAGGAGGGCTCGTCCCGCCACGCCGCCCACGCGAGCGCCCCCACCGCAGCCGAGGTGAGCCCGGCCAGCGCCAAGCCCACCGCGGCCAGCACCCAGCGGCTGGCGTGGGGCGGCGGCGCCGGCAGGCTGGCGGGCGTCTCGGGCTCGAACGCCGCCGCCAGCGCAGCCTCCACCTCGTCGACCAGCAGCATCTCCTGCGCCCGGTCGGCGTCTCCCGCAGCCACCAGCACGTCGACCCCGCCGAGGGGGTACACGCTGTCGACGTTGCCCCGCAGCTGCCACACGATGCCCTCGGCGCCGAGGCGCGCCGCCAAGACCTTCGCCTCGAAGCAGCTCACCGAGGCGAGGTGCACCATGGCGTTGCTGGTCATGCACTCGACCCTAACCGCGGCCGCCGGCGTTGCGGTAGGGCGGGGAGGGGCCTTCCGCAACGCCGGCACGGCTACCGTGTCTCCATGGACAGACGGATCTTCGGCCTCGAGAACGAGTACGGGGTGACCTGCACCCTGCGAGGCCAAAGGCGCCTGTCACCGGACGAGGTGGCCCGCTACCTGTTCCGTCGCGTCGTGTCGTGGGGGCGCAGCTCCAACGTGTTCCTGGCCAACGGCGCCCGCCTGTACCTCGACGTCGGCTCACACCCCGAGTACGCCACCCCGGAGTGCGACTCGATCTACGACCTCGTGGTGCACGACAAGGCGGGCGAACGCATCCTCGAGCAGCTGCTCGCCTCCGCTGAGCAGCGCCTGCGGGAGGAGGGCATCCGCGGCGTCATCTACCTCTTCAAGAACAACACCGACTCCGCCGGCAACTCCTACGGCTGCCACGAGAACTACCTCACCAGCCGGCGCGACGACTTCTCGTACTACGCCGAGGTCCTCATCCCCTTCCTCGTGAGCCGGCAGATCTACGCCGGCGCCGGCAAGGTGCTCCAGACCGCACGGGGCGCCATGTACTGCATCAGCCAGCGGGCCGAGCACATCTGGGAGGGGGTCTCGTCGGCCACCACCCGCAGCCGACCGATCATCAACACGCGGGACGAGCCCCACGCCGACGCCGAGCGCTACCGCCGCCTGCACGTGATCGTGGGCGACTCGAACATGAGCGAGTACACGAACTTCCTCAAGGTCGGGGCCTGCTCGATCATGCTGCGCATGCTGGAGGAGCCCTCGGTCGTGCTGCGTGACATGACCCTGGAGAACCCGATCCGGGCCATCCGCGAGATCAGCCACGACATGACCTGCACCCGCAAGGTCCGCCTCGCCAACGGCCGCGAGGTCAGCGCGCTCGACATCCAGTCGGAGTACCTGGCCCGAGCGCTGCGGTTCGCGGAGACGCGCGGGCTCACCGAGCTCGAGTCCCAGGCGCTGGAGATGTGGGAGCACTGCCTCACCGCCATCGAGGACGACCCGCTCACCCTCGACCGGGAGTGCGACTGGGTCATCAAGCACAACCTGATCGAGCGGTACCGGGAGCGCAACGACCTGCCCCTCACCCATCCGAAGGTCGCGTTGATGGACCTGCAGTACCACGACGTGAACCGCGACCGAGGGCTGTTCTACCGCATGCAGGCCCGGGACCTCGTGGAGCGGATCTGCTCCGACGACGACATCGCCACCGCCATCGACCAGCCGCCTCAGACCACCCGAGCCAAGCTGCGGGGCGACTTCATCCGCCGGGCCAAGGAGCGCAAGCGCGATTACACGGTCGACTGGGTGCACCTCAAGCTGAACGACCAGGCGCAGCGGACCGTGCTGTGCAAGGACCCGTTCCGCAGCGAGGACGAGCGGGTCGACAAGCTCATCGCCTCCCTGTAGGCCGATGTCGGCGTCCAAGCTCGAGCGGCTCCTCAACCTCACCGCGGCGCTGCTCTCGGCCCGGCGTCCGCTGCGGGCGGAGGAGATCCGCCGGCGGGTGCCCGGCTACCCCGACGAGCTGCGCGCCTTTCGCCGGGCCTTCGAGCGCGACAAGGACGACCTGCGGGAGATGGGGATCCCGCTGCGCCTCGAGCCGATAGCCGGCGAAGCGGCCAACGTCGAGGGCTACCTGATCCGGCCGGAGGAGTACTACCTCAACGATCCCGGGCTCACCCCCGAGGAGCTGGCCGCCCTCCACCTAGCGGCGGCCGCGGTGCGGATGGACGGGGTCTCGGGGCAGGAGGCGCTGCGTCAGCTCGGCCCCGCGTTCGAACCCCCGTCGGTCGAGGCGCCGCTGGCCGCGTTGCGCGCCGATCCGGCCCTGCCCGCGCTCTTCAGCGGCCTGCTCGAGCGGCGGCCGGTCACCTTCACCTACAACGGCAAGCTCCGCACGCTCGACCCCTACCGGCTGGACCATCAACGGGGCCGGTGGTACGTGTCGGGCTTCGACCACGAACGGGCCGAGCCCCGCACCTTCCGGGTGGACCGCATCGAGGGCGCGGTGCGGGCGGGCCGCCACGATCAGCGCTTCGAGCGGGCGGCCGGACACGCAGCGCCGGGCGTGCCCGCGCCGCCCTGGCAGCTGGGCGAGGGCACGCCGATCACGGCGCGGCTGCTCGTCGACGCCGACCAAGCGGCCTGGGCGGCGCACCACGTGGGCGAGGAGGCCGTGGTCGAGCGGCGAGCCGACGGCGCCGTGGTGATCGAGCTGGCCGTCACCAACCGGGACGCGTTCCGGTCCTTCGTGCTCGGCTTCCTCGACCACGCCGAGATCCTCTCGCCGCCGGAGCTGCGGGCCGAGCTGCGCGACTGGCTCGCGGCGGTCATCGCCGCAGGCGCCTCGGCGTGAGCGCCCGGACGACCGCCAACGAGCGGGTGCGCCGCCTGCTGGCGGTGGTGCCGTGGATCGCGGCTCGCGACGGGCCAACGGTGGACGAGGTGTGCGCCCGCTTCGGGCTGCGTCGCAGCGAGCTGCTCGCCGATCTCGAGGTGGTGTGGATGGTCGGCCTGCACCCCTTCACACCCGACGAGCTGGTCGAGGTGGTGATCGAGGACGACCGGGTGTGGATCCACTACGCCGAGTTCTTCGCCCGACCGCAGCGGCTGGCGCCCGAGCAGGCGTTGGCGCTGCTGGCGGCTGGCGCGACGGCGCTCGCCGCGCCCGACGCCGAGCCTGCCGGGCCCCTGGCCTCGGGTCTGGCGAAGCTGGCCGCGGTGCTCGGCGTCGACGCCGAGCACGCAGTGGCCGTGCGCCTCGGCCCCGCGCCGCAGGACGTGATGGAGCTCATGCACCGGGCGATCGCCCTGCACCGCCGGGTCGAGCTGGACTATTACACGTACGGCCGGGACGATCGAGCGACGCGTGTGGTCGACCCATACCGGGTGTATTCGGCGCAGAGCGAGTGGTACCTGGCTGGGCACTGTCACCGGGCCGGGGCGCTGCGGGTGTTCCGCCTGGACCGCATCCGGCGGGCTGAGCTGCTCGACTCCTCCTTCGAGCCCCCGGCCGAGCTGCCCGAGCTCGGCGCGTACGAATCGAGCGACACCGACCCTCGGGTGGTGCTGCGCGTGGCGGCGGCCGCCCGCTGGGTGATCGAGCAGTACCCCCACGAGAGGGTGGTCGAGCTCGAGGACGGCGCGTTCGAGTTGACGCTGCCGGTGAGCGCCCCGGCGTGGCTCGAGCGGCTCCTGCTGCGCCTCGGCCCCCACGCCCAGGTGGTGCGGGCCGACCCGCCGCTCGACCCCGCCGCCGGCGCCTCCGCCGCCCGGCGCATCCTGGCCCGGCTGGACGAGCAGCGCTGAGCCGGCGAGCGCCAGCGGGGCGGTCCGGTACGATGAGGCCAGCGTGGAGCCGAAGAGCGAGTTCGCCCCGGGCGATGTGGGCCCGGCCCCAGGGGAGGGCCTAGCGGCGCGGCCGAACGGGCTGGCCAACGGCGCGGCGGCGCTCGTGGTCGCCCCCGACGTGGCCTGGCGGCCGGGTCCAGCCAACGGCTTCGACGACGCAGACGCCGCGCACCCGGGGGCCCTCGGGCGGCCGGCGGTCGAGTTCCGCCCGGGCGTTGAGCGCAACGGCGCAGCGGCGGCGCCGCTGCAGCCCTTCGAACGGCCAGGCGCCGCCGACCGGCC
>JBJXGF010000036.1:0-5730 GCA_046153015.1 Acidimicrobiales bacterium
GGCCACGACCGCAATCCTGGCCGCCGCCGCCCGAGGCGGGCAGTGCCGGAAGGCCCCGCCAGCGCCGCCGCTCGACCCGGCCCGCCCCGCGGGTCGGTAGGTTTGAGCGCCCGTAGGTTCGGGAACGTCGGCCGATCGCGCCGGCGCCGGCATCGGGCCCACGAGCCCCATCCCGAGAGGAGCGGACGGCATGAGCCAACCAGCGAAGACCACGGTGTGCCTGTGGTACGACCGTGACGCCGAGGACGCGGCGAGGTTCTACGCCGAGACCTTCCCCGACACCTCCGTCGGCGCCGTGCACCGAGCGCCCGGGGACTCCCCCTCGGGCACGGAGGGCGACGTCCTCGTCGTCGAGTTCAACGTGATGGGCATCCCCTGCATCGGCCTGAACGGCGGGCCAGCGTTCACCCACGACGAGGCCTTCTCGTTCCAGGTCGCCACCTACGACCAGGCCGAGACCGACCGGTACTGGAACGCGATCATCGACAACGGCGGCGAGGCGAGCGCCTGCGGCTGGTGCAAGGACAAATGGGGCGTGTCCTGGCAGATCACCCCGGTGGCGCTCACCCAGGCGATCGCCGACCCCGATCGCGCCGCCGCCAAACGGGCCTTCGAGGCGATGATGACGATGACCAAGATCGACATCGCCGCCATCGAGGCCGCCCGCCTGGGCTGAACAGCCACCGGACGCCGGTCAGAACGCGTCGTCCGGTCTGCTGGGTGCGGTGGCGGGCAGCTGGGCGGGGGTGGTGAAGCCGAGTTGGCGGTAGGTGGCCAGCCTCTTGCGGGCCATGGCGACGAGGACGGCGACGTGCGGGTCGTGGTAATCGTGCACGGCGATATCGGTCTTGGCGGGGTCGGCTCGTAGGAGCCGGCCGACGTATTGGATGACGCGGCCTTTGAACGACACGGGGAAGGCGAGCACGAGGGTGTCAAGGCCGGGCAGGTCGAAGCCCTCGCCCAAATAGCTGCCCGTCGCCAGGGCGATGACGCCGTCGCCGCGTCGGGCCCGTTCGGTGAGCTCGGCGATGACGGCGCGGCTCTGTGTGCGGGTTCGGCCGCCGACGAGCAGGAGCGGGTCGATGCCCTCGGCGCTGAGCAGCGCGCCGAGGGCGTCGAGGTGGTCCTTGCGTTGGGAGAGCACGAGAACGTTGCGCCCGCCGCGGACCAAGGACGCGAGGTTGTCGACGACGAGGCGGTTGCGGGTCTCGTCGTGGGCGAGGGCGCGGAAGACGTCTTGGATGTGCGGCGTGTCCGCTTCGAGGGTGAGCTCGGTGGTGTGCACGTGAAGCTGGCGGGGCAGCTCGGCGCTGGGGGTGTCCGCGGCGGGGATCTCGTGGCGGATCGGGCCGCAGTAGAACGCGATCAGCGGGTCGAGCCGGTCGGCGCGGAACGGGGTGGCGGTCAGCCCGACCCATCGGCGAGTGGTCGCCGCAGCGAGGATCGGTTCGTAGCTGGCGGCGGGGGCGTGATGGCATTCATCGACGACGACCAGGCCGTAGCGGCCGAACAGCTCGCCGGCTCGTTCGGGGTAGCGGGCGAGGGATTGCAGCAGGGCGATGTCGACGATGCCGCTGGTGCGGCTGCGGCCGCCGCCGCGCTGGCCGATCTGGCGTGGCTCGAGGCCCAAGAACTCGCCGAGGCGTTCACGCCACTGCTCCGCCAGCGGACGGCGATCCACCAACACCAGCGTCGGGCGCTGGTGGGCGGCGATCAGGGCGCAGCCGATCACGGTCTTGCCGGTGCCGGGCGGCGCGATCAACATGCCGTGGTCGTGGCCGACCAGCGCGTCCACGGCAGTCTGCTGGTCCGCTCGCAGCTGGCCGCGGAACCGGAACCCGACCGGCTCAGCGGCGGTGCGGCGGTCCGAGACCTCGAGCGCGGCGCCCGCGGCCTCGACGATGCTGCGGGCCTCGTCGAGCAGACCGCGCGGCAGCTCGAGCCGGTCGAGCGACTCGCGGTAGCAGCGGATCACCCGCGGCGTGTCCCACGTGGAGAACCGCATCCGCTGCTTCTCGAAGAACGCCGGATTCGGCAACGACGCCGCGTGCTTCAGCTCGGCCACCAACCATGCCGGCAGCCCGATCCGATCGAAGGAGACGCCGGCGCCGAGCTCGGCGCGCACCACCGACGGGACCGGCGCTCGAACAGCCGGCGGGCGGTGCGAGGCGACGCGCTCGAACGGATCGAGCTCGCCGGCGAGCCTCTCCACCGTCGATCGATCGACCGGCTCGAGCGCCCCGAGCACCGCCCACTGGTCGTCGTAGGGTTCGAGGGTGGTCGGATCGAGGAACACCGTCGTCCCCCGGCGCCGACACTCGCCGTGCAGGGGCAGGGCGATGAGGTTGCCGAACCCCTGGCGCGGCAGGTTGTCCTGCGAGGGGAACAGCCGGTCGTACGACGCCAGATCCAGCTCGACGCGCTCATCCATCGCGCGGCGCAGCAGCCCCGCTCCCAACCGTCGAGCCGAAGCCGCAGGAACCGGCTCGGAGAAGAACAACCACACGTGCGCACCCCCACCGGACCGCGAACGCTCCAAGAGCGGCGCCAGACCAACCGAGACGGCTGCGTCGTGGAACGCCCGGGCGTCCAACGCCCACGACGCGCCGTCGAAATCGCACGCCAGCAACGTGCACACGTCGCCTTGGCGCAACGGGTACACGCCGACGTGATCGCGGCCCTCGAGATGCGCCCGCAGCACCGCGTCGGTCAGCGTGCGCAGCGGGCCGTCTCGCCCGCCCGTGCGGGCCGGCATCCAACCGGCCTTCCCCGTCGAGCGGTTCTCCCACCGCAGCGCGAACACGTCGGTCCGAGCGGCGAACAGTCGTCCGAACAGCGCCAGCTTCTCCTCCGGCGCCGACACCCGAGACGCCCCCGCGCCGGCGGACACCACGGCCCGCGGCAGCGCGTCGGGCGCGAACAGCCGGCCGTCTCCCGGGGCGTCGGGAACCGGCCGATCCAAACCCAGCAGCGCCCGCAGGCGGCCGATCTCCGCCCGCGCCGCCCGCAGCTCACGCCGGCAAGCCTCGAGCTCCTCCCGCGCACGCACCAGCTCGGGCTCAACCGTCATCGATCGTTCCCCCGAGTGCTGACCCTCAGCCCGCGACGAGATGACGGCGCAGGGCCGCACGGATGACCTCGGACACGGCAATACCGTCGGCTTGCGCCCGACGCACGAGCAATTCCTTGAGCTCGGGGTCGAGGCGAACCGATTCGACCGTCGAAGGCTCTTCACCGAGCCGCGGCCGTCCCCGCCGGGCGATGATCTCCTCGACATCGAACCCGGACGCGTCCTCGTCCTCGTCTGCCAGTTCCTCGAGGACGGCGTCGGTGATCGGAGCACCAGACTCCCGATGGCCATCGATCCGTTCGTTCATGAAGATCTCCGTTAGACAGCACGCAACGGCATCGCATGAATCACCAGCTCGACCCCATCCGCCGATCGACGGACCTCCGCATAGAGTACTGTACTACAATATCCGAAGGGCCGGCGACCACCCGACCGCCTCCCACACCAGGCTCCGCAGCCGAGCCCACGGCTTGCCGGGCGACCGCGCAGGCAGGACTGGGTTGCGCCGGAGGCGCCGCTGCCGTGCAGAGACGCTGATCGCGGACTTCGAGACAACCCGGCCATAGAACAGCCCGGTGTCCGACCTCGAGGTCCGCCATCTTGCCCTCTGGATCGTGTCGCGATCGAGCGTCAACGAGGGGATGCGTCGTGCCGGACCTCGCCCAGTTCCTCCACTACATTGACGCACCGGAGGCCGACGTGACAACGAAGAACATCACCGTTGACGGGGTGCGGCTCGTCTACGACGACGATGGAACCGGCATGCCGCTGCTGTTCCTGCACGGCGGCAGCGCCTCGGCCGACTACTGGGAGTCGCTCGTACCGATGCTGCTCGACGATTATCGGTGCCTCCGCCTCGAGTTCGCCGGGCACGGCCGCTCGGATCGCTCACCCGCCGGGGCGTACAGCATCAACGATCAGGCCCGCGCCGCGATCGCCCTGCTCGAGCAAGAAACGGGCCCGGCGGTGATCGTCGGCCAGTCCGGCGGAGCCGCGACCGCGTTCGCCGCCGCAGCGAAGCGCCCCGAGCTGGTCAGAGCGATCTACTGCGAGGACGCGTACCCCGGCATCTACACAGCCGCGTGGATCGGATCCAACCCTTTCGTGCGAGGCTTCACCGCGACAGGTGAGATCTTTCGGTCACTGCCCGAAGGATTCAGCGCCGCCCAACTCGCCGCCGCCACAGGTGCGACGCAACGAGCGCCCGGTCTCACGATGATGGACCTGCTCGGGCCCGAAGCCGTCGCGTTCATGGCACGAATACGCCTGCACACCGACCCGCTCTACTTCGACACCGTCGTCGACCCAGGCAAGTACTGGACAGAGGACGACGTAGCCGCAGTCATCGCCGCGGTCCGTTGCCCCGTACACATTGCTTACGGCGACCTCAACACCGGCTCACTCGTTCCCGAAACGGAGATCGACGCGCTCGTGTCCGCCGGCATGAACGTCACCCGCCAACACTTTCCCGGCGCAAGCCACGTCATCACGCCCTTCAACACCCGCGCCGTGCACGAGGACCTCCGCCGTTTCCTAGCCCAGCTCAACCCCGCCGCAAACTGAGCTCAGCCTCCCGACGTCCTTCACTTACGGCTTGCCGTGAAGGTGCCGGACATACGCCGGACCGGGTCAGTCCGGTGATCGGGCCGGGTAGGGTCCGTCGCCGTGTTCCGGTCGCTGCGGTTCGTCGTCCGGCTCGTGGTGGCCAGGCTCGCCCTTCTGCTGGCAAGCGGCGACCCGCGGGATGCCGAGATCCTGGTCTCCGCCACCAAATCCTCGTCCTCCAGCGACAGCTGGGTCGCCCTGCGTTCACCGACCGTGGACGGCGTCGTGCTCGGCGTGCTGCTGCTCGACCGTGCCCGACTCGGCGAGGTGTTCCTTGTCGTCAAGCCCGAGACCGTGCTGGCTGGCGCCGCCACCTGGTCACCCGCCACTGGACCAAACTGGTCCGCCGGCACGGTCGAGCCTCCATCGCCCGCGACATCCGCCGGCTCGTCCTCCCCCTCGACCAGGAGAACCCGACCTGGAGCGACGGGCGCATCCACGGCGAACTCGGCCACAAGGTCACGGCGGCGCGGTGTGGAAGATCCAGCGCGACGCCCGCCGCTAACACGCCCCCCAGATCCGGGCCCGGTCGGAGTTCATCCGCTCTCAAGCCCACGCGATCATCGCCACTGACCTTCTTCACCGTCGACACCGCCCTGTTCCGACGGTTCTATCTTCTCTTCCTCCTCGAGGCCGGCCTCGCAAGGTCCACCTCGTCGGGATCACCACCCACCCCGACGGGCCCTGGACCACCCAAAACAGGCGCCCAACCTACTCAGGAGGCTCGACAGGCGGTTTCGCTTCGTCATCCACGACGGCACCGCCCAATACACCGCCACCTCCGGTCACATGTCCACCGCCGTCGCCGCCGAGGCGACCTCCACCCCCCGGCGTGCCCCAAGCGAACGCGTCCGCCGAGAGATGGCGATCGTGGGTGAACAACGGTCGGTGGCCCGAAGCGCTCCCGCGTCAAGTCGCTCACGTTTGCAGAGCTGTGACCTGCATCTTTGGCTGGAACGAGCGGCTCACGATCGTCCTTAGACCGCGCTCTGCGCTCTCGAGGATGCGCTCAGCGCCACCCGTCGACCCGGCAGCCTCAGCCGTTCAGTATCGAT
>JBJXGF010000037.1:0-7581 GCA_046153015.1 Acidimicrobiales bacterium
CGACGCCGCCGACGCTGCGCTGCTCCGCCTGGCCGCGGCGCAGTTCGAGCTGGCGCAGCAGGCCCGCCTCGGCGAGCGCCCCGGGTCCCGCCGCCCGGGCCGACCGGCCGCCGGCGCCGACCAGCCCCCCTTCGACGACCACGGCGACGGCGACGGTGACCGGCCGCTCCTCGGGCGCCGCCTCGAGCTGCATTACCAGCCGATCTACCGCTTGGCCTCCTATCAGGCGGTGGGCGCGGAGGCCATCGCCCGGTGGCAGCAGCCCGTGCACGGCCTGGTCGGCCCCGACCAGCTGCTGGCCGTGGCGGAGCAACGCGGCTTCGTCGGCGAGGCCGGCGACTGGCTCATCGAGCACGCGTGCCGGCAGCTCGCGGTGTGGCAGCAGAAGCGCGGCGCCCGTTTCGAGCTGCTCGGGGTGAACGTGTCGGCCGCGCAGCTCGCTCGCCGCGACCTCGCCGAGCGGATCGACGCGATGCTGGCCGCCACCGGCGCCGAGCCCGCCGGGCTGTGCGTGGAGGTCTCCGAACGGGACCTGATGGCGGTCTCGGGTGAGGCCGCGGCGGTCTTCGAGCGCCTTCACGCGCTGGGCCTGCGCCTCGCCGTCGACCACTTCGGCGCGGTCGGCTCCTCGGTCGCCTACCTGCGCAGCCTGCCCCTGGACGTGCTGAAGATCGACCGGTCGCTCACCGCCGGCGCCGCGCTCGGCGGCGAGGAGGCGGCGGTGGCCGCCGGGGTCGTCGAGCTCGCCCACACCCTCGGGCTCGACGTGGTGGCCGAAGGGGTGGAGAGCGAGGCGCAGGCCGCCGCGCTCGCCGCGCTCGGCTGCGACCTGGCCCAGGGCCGCCACTTCGGCCTAGCCGCGCCCCCGAACGCGCTGAGCTGGGACAGCGCGCCGATCACGCTGCGCTGAACGGCGCGACAGCTAGTCGGTGCGGCGCCGCATGGCGCTGGTTCTCCTCGGTCGAATCGATGAACGCCGACATCGGGTCTTTCCACCCTCTGGACGTTGATCGCTTGGCGACTATCACCCATGCCTCCCCGGCCTCTTGTCGCGACAGCCTCGGCCAGGTCATACTTGAACGAAGTACGACCTATGCCCGGCAAGGAGCAGTGATGTCGAACGTTCGTGACCTGACCGCAACCTTGATCTCACTCATCGATGCCAAGGATCTCGATGGGCTGCGAGCCATCGGACTCGACAAGGTCTCGTTCACGACACCTGACTTCGACGGGAGCTCAGGCAGCGACTTCACCGATTACCTCGGCAAGTGGACAAGCGGGTTTCCGGATTACGCACTCGAAGCGGGCCCGATCATCGCCGAAGGCAACCGGTCAGCATTCTCGTGGATTTTCCGGGGAACCCAGAGCGGTCCGCTCAAGACCGATGCGGGCGACCTTCCCCCCACGGGCAAGAAGGTCGAAGTCGCCCTGCTCGGAACCGCCGTATGGGAAGGCGAGCAGCTCAAGGAGTTCACGGCTGTCTGGGACCAACTGGCGCTGATGCAGCAGTTGGGCTTGGTCTGAGCAGCGCGCTCCACACCGTCTGACGACGGGCGGGCGAGGGGCCTGTTCACCGGAAGTCCCGCGAGCGCAGCTCGCCGGTGGTGAGCGGCAGCGGCTGGATGCGTTCGGCGACCACGTTCAGCACGTCGCCATCGCCCCGTTCGAGGCGGCCCTTCACGAGCAGCGCCGGCGCGCCCCGGGCGGCGCGCCGCCAGCGGGCCCAGCAGCCCTTGGAGACCACCACGTTGATGAGGCCGGTCTCGTCTTCGAGGTTCAAGAAGGTGGTTCCCCCGGCGGTGGCGGGCCGCTGCCGGTGGGTCACCACACCTCCGACCGCCACCCGGCTGTTGTGGGCCGCCGCCCGCAGCCCCTCGGCGGTGAGCACGCCCATCGCCTGCAGCTCCTCGCGCACGAACCGGGTCGGGTGCCCGTCGGGCGCGACGCCGGTGGCCCACAGGTCGCACAACGCCTCCTCCTGCTCGCCGAGCGCCGGCAGCGGCGGCGCCGACGCGCCGGTGACCACGCCCTCGAGGCGGCCCTCCCGAGCCTGGGCCACCGCCCCCGCCGCCCACAACGCGGGGCGGCGCTCCAGCGCGAAGCCGCCGAACGCGCCGGCCGTGGCCAGCGCCTCGAGCTGCGCCAACGTGACGCCCGTGCGGCGGGTGAACTCCTCCATGTCGGCGTACGGGCGGCCCTCGGCCAGCTTGTCGGCCAGCGCCTCGCCGATCGTGCGCACCGACCCCAGCCCGAGGCGCACCGCCACGCCCCCCTCGGAGGCGTCGCAGGGTTCGAGGCCGGCCTTGGCCGCCGAGGCGTTCACGTCGGGCCCGTGCACCACCACCCCGTGGCGGCGGGCGTCCTGCACCAGGCTGTGCGGCGAGTAGAAGCCCATCGGCTGCGCGTTGAGCAGTGCGGCGCAGAAGGCGCCCGGGTAGTGCAGCTTGATCCACGAGCTGGCGTAGACCAGGTAGGCGAAGGAGACCGAGTGGCTCTCCGGGAACCCGAAGTTGGCGAACGCGGCGAGCTTGTCGTAGATCTGGTCGGCCACCTCGCCGGTGATCCCCCGCTCGGCCATGCCGGCGTAGAGCCGGACCCGTAAGCGCTCCATGCGCTCCTGGCTGCGCTTGGCGCCCATCGCCTGGCGGAGCTGGTCGGCCTCACCGGCGCTGAAGCCGGCCACGTCGACCGCCATCTGCATGAGCTGCTCCTGGAACAGCGGCACCCCCAGCGTCTTGGCCAGCGAGTTCTCGAGCAGCGGATGCAGGTAGGTGATCGGCTCCCGACCCTGGCGGCGGCGGATGTAGGGGTGCACCGACCCCCCTTGGATGGGCCCGGGGCGGATCAGCGCGACCTCGACCACCAAGTCGTAGAAGTTGCGGGGCCGGAGGCGGGGCAGCGTGGCCATCTGCGCCCGGCTCTCCACCTGGAACACCCCGATCGAGTCGGCCCGGCACAGCATGTCGTACACCGCCGGCTCCTGGGGGATGGCGGCGAGGTCGATCTCGACGCCGTGGTGCTGGCGCACGAGGTCGATCGCGTAGTGCAGGGCGGAGAGCATGCCCAGGCCCAGCAGGTCGAACTTGACCAGCCCGACCGCGGCGCAGTCGTCCTTGTCCCACTGCAGCACGCTGCGGTTCTCCATGCGGGCCCACTCGACGGGGCACACCTCGACCACCGGACGGTCGCAGATGACCATGCCCCCCGAGTGGATCCCGAGATGGCGGGGGAAGCGCTCGACCTCGGCGGCCAGCTCCAGCACCGGCGCCGGGATGTCGTGGTCGAGCCGGCCGTCGCCGTCGCGTTGCTGGGCGGCGTCGGCGACCGACCCCCACCGGTCGATCTGCTTGGACCACGCGTCCTGCTGGCCGGGGGCGTAACCCATCGCCTTGGCCATGTCCCGCACCGCCGAACGGGCCCGGTAGGTGATGACGTTGGCCACCTGGGCGGCGTGGCGGCGGCCGTACTTCTCGTACACGTGCTGGATCGCCTCCTCGCGGCGATCGCTCTCGATGTCGAGGTCGATGTCGGGCGGCCCGTCCCGCTCGGGTGAGAGGAACCGCTCGAAGAGCAGGCCGAGGGCGACCGAGTCGACCTTGGTGATGCCCAGCGCGTAGCAGACGGCCGAGTTCGCCGCCGAGCCCCGGCCCTGGCAGAGGATGTCGGCGGCGCGGCAGAACTCCACGATGTCCCACACGATGAGGAAGTAGCCGGGGAAACCGAGCCGCTCGATCGTGGCCAGCTCGTGGTCGATCTGGCGCCAAGCGACGTTGCCGGCCCGGGGACCGTACCGGCGCCGGGCCCCCGCCTCGGTGAGCTCGCGCAGCCACGACATCTCGGTGTGGCCCGCCGGCACGGGGAACGGGGGCAGCTTGGGCGCCACCAGCGCCAGGTCGAACGCGCAGGCGGCGCCCAGCTCGGCGGCCCGTTCGACCACGCCCGGGTAGCGGGCGAAGCGGCGGGCCTGCTCGGCCCCCGAGCGCAGGTGCGCGCCGGGCGAGCCGGGAAGCCAACCGTCGAGCTCGTCGAGGCTGCGCCGGGCCCGCACCGCGGCCAGCGCCGCGGCAAGGGGACGCCGGCCGAGCGCGGCGTAGTGCACGTTGTTGGTGGCGACCGGATCGACGCCGTGGCGCAGCGCCAGCTCGACCAGCGCGTCGTTGCGGGCCGAGTCGAGCGGGTCGCCGTGGTCCCACAGCTCGACCTTCACGTGCTCGCGCCCGAAACGCTCGACCAGCTCGGCGAGGCGGCGCCCCGCCGCCGCCGGCCCCTCGACCACGAGGGCCTTCGGCACCGTCCCCTTGCGACAGCCGGTGAGCACGAGCCAGCAGCCGGGCTCGGCGGCGGCGCCTCCCAGCTCGGCCAGCGCGTCGAGCCGGACGGCGGGGGCGCCCTTGCTGCCGGCGAGCTGCGAGTCGCTGATGGCCTGGCCCAGGAGCGCGTAGCCGCGCGGGTTGCGGGCCAGCACCACCAGGTGCTCCCCGCCCGGGTCGGGCGCGGGCTCGCCGCCCGCTGCCGCGCCGAGCGTGAGCTCGGCGCCGAAAACGGTGGCCAAGCCGTGGGCCTTGGCCGCCTCGGCGAAGCGGACCACCCCGTAGAACCCGTTGTGATCGGTGAGGGCGAGGGCGGACAGGCCGAGCCGCACCGCCTCTTCGACCAGCTCCTCGGGGTGCGAGGCGCCGTCGAGGAAGCTGAAGTTGGAGTGGCAGTGCAGCTCGGCGTACGCCGCCGGGGCCGCCCGCCGCTCGAGCGGCCCGGGTTGGTAGGGCTGGCGCTTACGGGACCACGCAGGGCTGTCGCCCCCATCGGCCCCTTCCCACCGTTCGGCGCCGGGCGGCGCGCTCTCCCGGCCGTCACCCGAGCGGACTCCGGACAAGCGCCGCTCGAGCTCGGTCCAGGAGATCGGAGGGTTGCGCCAGCCCATGCCTCCGAGTGTATCGAACATTTGTTCGCCAGGCAACGGGTTGGGGCAGGCGACGGGCCCTTCAGGCGGCGCCGTCGGGCGCCTCCCCGAGCACGGCCCGCAGGTACACGGCCCGCACGGCGAGGGCCTGGCGGATCTCGGCGGTCACATCCCGGAAGAACTGCTCCCGGTAGGCGCTGTCGTTCAGGGCCGCCACCGTGACCTGCAGGCCGGCGAAGGCCACGAGGAACCCGACCACGAACAGGAGCTGGCGGGTGAGCACCAGCTCGCCTCCGAAGAGCTCCACCCGCCAGATCCCGAGCGGCCCCTCCCCCACCGTGGTCCACTGCCGGATGGTCTCCTCCCGCACGGCGAAGAGCCCGAACACCACGAAGAACATCCCGACCACCGCCTGCACCAGCGCGATCTGCACGCCGAGCGAGATGAGGATCACCAGCATCACGTTCACCTGGTCGGCCGGGGTGAGCGGCGGCTGGTGGTCCCCCTCGAGCCGGTCCGGGTCCAGCCCGGCGGGCAACGGCGAGCCCGGCCCGCCCGCGTGGTCGACCACCTCCCGCCAGCCGCGGAACTCCGAGATGGCGGCGATCTCCCGCGGGGCCCGCAGCAGCAGGAACAGCAGGCCCACGGCGAAGAGCAGCGCGGCCACCAACGCGAAGTAGGGGGCGCGGAAGTCGTTGGCCACCTGCCACAGCTCGGCGTTGAGGAAGAGGAAGGTGGTGACGAGCAGCATCACCGGCAGGGAGCGGGCCATCAGGGCGACCACGCTGCCGAGCTGACGCAGCGTGTAGGCCAGAGCCCACCGGGCCATCGGCGCCACGCCGAAGACCAGGGCGAGGTAGGCGACGAGCAGCAGCACGACGTTGCCGACGAGGATCGCTGCGCCCTCCTGCGCGTGGCGGCCGAAGACGGTGGCGGTGGCCGCCGGGGCCAGCACGAACGCGGCGAGCTCGAGCGCCCCGATGCGGTCGGGCAGCTCCAGCAGGCGCCGGCCCCGCAGCCGGTTCACCAGCATGCCCACCCCCAGCAGGATGCCGCCGCTGGCCGCCACCACCCCGGCCTGACGCCAGCCGCGCAGCTCGTTGAACGCCCCGGCCGCCTCGACGAGGAAGACCAGCACGAGCAGCGGGATGGCGCGGTTGAGCACGCCGGAGGCGGCGCCGTAGCCGTGGATGAGGTGGGGCAGGCCCCGGGCGAGGAACCAGCGCTCGACCTCCGCCCGATCGAGGGCGACGGACGCGACCGGCGCGACGGGCGCCGCTCGGGCGGGGCCGGGGGGCGCCGCGGCGGACGCCGAGCGCCGGCCGGTCGGGCGGCGGGCGCGCGAGGCCATGGCTGCAGTCTGGCCCACCGCCGGCGAGGCTCGACGCCGTGCCTGTTGCTGGGGGCTGCGCCCCCAGACCCCATCACCGCCCGGCTCGCTGCGCTCGCGCGGCCGGCGTCGCTCCGGCTCCGCCTCTAGTCATAGACGCCCTCCACCAGCCAACGCCCGGCGCGGAGCACGAGCAGCCGGGCGAGCCCGTCGGCGGTGAGCGCCTGGAGGCGGGCATAGCGGCCGCGGGCAGCCGGATCCCACCAGCGCTCCTCCACCGGCCACGGCCCCGCCCACGCCAGGACGGCCAGCGGCGCGGCGCCGCCCAGCGAGAGCCACGCCGGCGCCGCGCTGATCTCCCCGCGACCGCTGACCCCCACGGGGCGGCCGGCCTCGTCGACGAGCTCGGCCGGCGCCGGCTCGGCCGGGGTGATGGCCGGCAGCGGAGGCGGCGGTGCGCCCGGCCAAGGACGATCCGGCGGCGGCAGCGGGCCCCGCCCGCCGAGCTCGACCCCCGCGGCAGGGATCAGCGTCAACTGCTCGCGGGGGCTGCGCCCGCCGCGCCGCTCGGGGACCAGCACCCCCTCGGGGCCGAGCAGGCCGACCAGGCGGGCCGCCGCCCGCGCCGCCCGCTCGGCGCCCTCGGTCTCGCCGCCCCAGAAGCCGAGCTGGCGGCCGCGGGCGGGCACCACCTGGTCGGGCACGAGCGTGAGGCGGCTGAGCCCGCCGGTGGGCCGCCCGGCATGCGGGCCGGCGAGCCAACCGTCGAGCTGCCAGCGGATGCGGTCGGTCAGCGGCCCGGGGCCGAGCACGCCCTCGGCCCGCCAGAGCCGCACGAGCGACTCGCCGTGCTCGGTCTCCGCCTCGACCGCCACGCGCAGGCAGGCCAGCCCCTCGCCGGCCAGACGGGCGCAGAACCGCTCGGCCAGCGCCTTGCCGGCGAACGCGGCCTGGTCGACCCGTTCGAGCGGTGGATCGAGCTCGAGCGAAGCGGTCAGCTCGGGGCCGGGGCGGACAAGGTCGGGCATCCGCTCGTCGAGCCCGGCGGCCAGGCGCCGGGCCAGCGCCCCCGGCCAGCCGAAACGAGCCAGCACGGCCGCCGGGTCGAGCGCGGCGAGCTGTTCGAGGGTGGTGATGCCCAACCGGATCAGCACGCCGACCAGTTCGGGCTGGTCGAGAACGGTGACCGGCAGCGGGGCGAGGAAGGCGGCGCTCTGCCCGGGCGGCACGACCCGAACCGCGCCGCTGCCATCGGCGGCGCCGTCACCAGCGGCGTTGCCACCACCGGCGCCGCTGCCATCGGCGGCGCCTGTCGGCGCCCGGCCCCGGGCGGCGAGCGCGGCGGCGAGCG
>JBJXGF010000285.1:0-37451 GCA_046153015.1 Acidimicrobiales bacterium
CTCGCGCCGAGGCCGGGTCCGGCGTCGCCGCCCGGGTGCGGGCGCTCAACGCGGCCGCGCCGCCCGGCGGGCCGCGGCCAGCGGCACGTGATCCGCGAAACGCATGAGCAGCGAGCCGACGACGGCCAGGATCAGCACGTACGCCGCGGCCAGCGGGCCGAGCTCGGGCTCGACGTTGGCCGCGGCGGCCAGGCTGGCGATCACGATCGAGAACTCCCCGCGCGGCACGAGCGACAAGCCGGCCCGCAGCCGGCCCCGCGGTCCGATGCCCACCCGCCGCGCCGCCCACCAGCCGGTGCCGGTCTTGGTGGCGACGCCGATCAACGCCAGCGCCGCCGCGGGGGCGAGCACCGGGCGCAGGGCGCCGGGGTCGATCTGGAGCCCGAAGAACACGAAGAACAGGCCGCCGAACACGTCGCGCACCGGCTGGAGCAGCTCGCGGCTGCGTTCGGCCACTCGTCCGGACAGGGCCACGCCCACGAAGAACGCGGCGACGGCAGCGGACACCTGCACCCGCTCGGCCAGCCCGCCCATCACGAGGGCGACGCCGAGGATGCTGAGCAGCAGCAGCTCCGACGAGCTGGTTTCGAGCATCCGGTTGAACGCGTCCTGCCAGCGGGTGACGACCACGAGCATGGCGGCGATGGCCGCGAGGGCCACGCCCACCGACGCGGCCGCCTCGGTGGGCCCGGCGCCGCCGAGGAGCACGCCGACGAGCGGGAGGTAGGCGGCCATCGCCAAGTCCTCGAGCACGAGGATCGTGAGCACGGTGGAGGTCTCGCGGTTGGCGATGCGGTCGAGGTCGAAGAGCTGCTTGGCGATGATCCCCGACGAGGAGATGTAGGCGACGCCGGCCAGCACGACCGCGGCCACCGGGTCCCAGCCCAGCAGCAGGCCGGCGAGCAGGCCAGGCGCAGCGTTGGCGGCCAGGTCGACCGCCCCGGCCCGCCAGCTGGTGGCGAGGCCGCTGCGCAGCTCGGCGGGGGTGTACTCGAGGCCGAGGAAGAGCAGCAGCAGGACCACGCCCACGTCGGCGCCCACCCGGATGAACTCGGCGCTGGCCGCCAGCGGGATCACGCTGCCCTCGCCGACGAGCAGGCCGGCGATCAGGTACAGCGGGATCGACGGCAGGCCGAACCGGGCGGCGAGCCGACCGACAACGGCCAGCGCCACGATCACCGCGCCGAGCTCGGTGAGCACGGCGCTGGAGGTCGAGGCGGCGACGAGCGCGTGCGGTGAGAGGAACCCGGCGACCATCCCCGGGGATCAGCGGGTGAGCAGCTCGGCCGCGGCGCGGACCCCGGCGAAGGAGCCGATGACGAGCACCACGTCGCCGGGCTCGAAGAGGAGCTCGGGGCCGGGGCCGGGCAGCGACCGACCGGCCCGGATCACCGCCACCACCGAGGCGCCGGTGGCGGTGCGGACCCGGCCGTCCTCGATGGTGCGGCCGGTGAGCCCGCCCCGCTCGGGCATCGTGACCCATTCGATGGCGAGGCCCTCGACCTCGTGGCGGAGATCGCTCAGCCGCTCGGTGAGCTTGGTGCCGCCGAGCAGCTCGACGACGACCGCCGCCTCCTCGCCGGTGAGCTCCACGCTGGCCCGGGTGGCGTCCGGGTCGAGGTCGTCGTAGACCACGAACTCCCGGCGGCGGTCGCGGCGGGCGACGATGGCGAGCCGGTCGCCCGCCTCGGTGGTCAGCTCGTAGCGCGACCCGACCCCCGGCAGCGGCGTCTCGAAAATCTCCATCCGTGCATCATGGGCCCTCCGGCCCACGGTCCGGAAGCGGGGCGATCAGATGGCGCCGAGGTCACGCTCGCCGGTGCGGATCCGCACCGCCTCCTCGACCTCGCCGATCCAGATCTTGCCGTCTCCGATCTTGGCCGTCCTCGCCGCGTCGGCCAGCGTGGCCGCCACCCGCTCGGCGTCGAACACGTCGACCAGCACCTCGATCTTGAGCTTGGGGTTGAACTCGACCGTGTACTCCGCGCCCCGGTAGACCTCGGTGTGGCCGCCCTGGCGGCCGAAGCCCTTGACCTCGGTGACGGTCACGCCGTGCACCCCGGCGCCTTTCAGGGCCTCGATCACCTCGTCGAGCCTGAAGGGCCGGATGACCGCAGTGATCAGCTTCATGCCGGGTGCGCCCTACGAGGCGTACGCCGTCTCGGCGTGCTGCGAGAGGTCGAGCCCGGTGTCCTCGGCTTCGGCGTCGACCCGCAGCCCCAAAGTGAGGTCGATCGCCTTGGCGATGACGAAGGTGGCGACCGCCGAGTAGACGAGGGCCGAGGCCACGGCCACGACCTGGTCGAGGAGCAGGTCGGCGCCGCCGCCGAAGAACAGCCCGTCGCTGCCGAGGCCGGTGGCGGACTTGTCGGCGAAGAAGCCGAGCAGGATCGATCCGATGACCCCGCCCACGAGGTGCACGGCGATCACGTCGAGGCTGTCGTCGAGCTTGAGCGCCCGCTTGATGCCGATGGCGAGGTAGCAGACCACCCCGGCCACCGCGCCGATGATGATCGGCGACATCCCGCCCACGAAGCCGGCGCAGGGGGTGATCGCCACGAGCCCCGCCACCGCGCCCGAGGCGCCGCCCAGGGTGGTGGCGTGCCCGCCGACGACGCGCTCGGCGAGCAGCCAGCTGAGCATGGCCGCCGAGGCCGCGAGGCTGGTGTTCACCAGGGCCTGAGCCGCCTGGGTGTTGGCCGCGCCGGCCGAGCCGGCGTTGAAGCCGAACCAGCCGAACCACAGGATGCCGGTGCCGATCAGCGTGAGCGGCAGGTTGTGCGGGGGCATGGGGTGCTCGGGGTAGCCGTTGCGCCGCCCGATGATCGTCACCACCACCAGCGCGGCCACGCCGGCGTTGATGTGGATGGCCGTGCCGCCGGCGAAGTCCAGCGCGCCCCGCTCGAAGAGCCAGCCCGTCGGCGAGAACACCCAGTGGGCCACCGGGGAGTACACGAGCACCGACCACAGCCCGATCAGCAGGAGATACGAGCCGAACTTCAGCCGGTCGGCGGTGGCCCCGGTGATCAGGGCGGGGGTGATGATGGCGAACATCATCTGGAACCCGAAGAACACGATGGGCGGCACGGTCAGGAAATCGAGCCCGGGCAGGGAGTTGAGCAGGCCGCCCTCGGCGTCGAAGGCGGTAATGCCCTTCATGAACGCGAAATCGAAGTTGCCGATCAGGCCGCCGGCGTCGCCGAAGGCCAACGAGAACCCGACCACCGCCCACAGCACGCCGATCAGGCCCATGGCGACCACGTTCTGGATCAGCATGCCCAGCACGTGCTTCGCCCGGACCATGCCGCCATAGAACAGCGCCAAGCCCGGCGTCATGAACAGCACCAGCGCGCTCGAGGTCAACATCCAGGCGGTATCGCCGGCATTGACTTCCACGTTGCCTCCCGTCGGTCGAAACGGCAGACAGACTCGAAGGCGAATGTTTCCTGCGCGTTTCCCGACGCAGTCGCGATGATGAACTCGGTCTGAAGCGCATCAACCGCGCGTACGTCAGCCTAGGACGGCGCTGTCTGCCCGGTCGCAGGGCTCGGCAAGGGGCGCCGGCGGCCGCCGCTAGGGTTCGCTCCGACGTGGACCATGCGCACCGGCACAGCGATCAGCACAGTCACGGTGAGGCCGCCTTCCCCGGCGGTTGGCGCGCCTGGTGGGCCGACCAGCGCCTGCGGGCCGTGCTGGCCGGCGTGGCGGCGGCCGCCGTCGCCACCCTGGCCGGGGTCGTGGCGCTGTGGCCGGGCGGGGAGGGGCGGGCCGAGGCCACGGCGAGAGCGGGCGAGATCGGCCTGGCCAGCGAGCGGCTGGCGGCCCGCGTCCACTCGGTGACCGACGCCACGTGCCCGTACTCGCCGGCCGAGCGGCCCGAGGTGTGCCGCACCGTGACGGTGACGCCGCAGGAGGGGCCCGACGCCGGCCGCCCCATCCGCCTCGGCGAGTACAACCTCAGCCAGCCGAACACGGCGCCGGACCTCCGGGTCGGCGACCGCCTGATGGTCGGCTACGAGCCCTCGACGCAGTCGTACTTCTACGCCGACCGCGACCGCCGGCAGCTGCTGGTGATCCTCGCCGTGGTGTTCGCCGGCGTGGTCGTGTCGCTCGGCCGGGCGCGGGGTGCGCTGGCGCTCGTGGGCATGGCGCTCACCGTGGTGGTGCTGGTCGCCTTCGTGGCGCCGGCGGTGCTCGACGGGCACGACCCCGTGCTGGTGGCCGCGGTCGCCGCCGCGGCGGTGGCCTTCATCAGCCTCTTCCTCACCCACGGGGTGTCGCCGACCACCACGGTGGCGCTGGCCGGCACGCTCTGCTCGCTGGCGCTGACGCTCGCCGTCACGTCGTTCTTCTTCGCCGCCGCCCGGTTCAGCGGCCTGGCCAGCGAGGAAGCCCTCGCCCTGCCGAGCCTGGTCGGGGGCATCGACCTGCCGGGGCTGGTGCTGGCCGGCGCCCTCCTCGGCGCGCTCGGCGCGCTCGACGACGTGACCGTCACCCAGGTGGCGGCGGTCGCGGAGCTCCACCGGCGCAGCCCGCAGCTCAGCCGGGCCGAGCTGCTGTCGTCGGGCGTGCGGGTGGGGCGGGAGCACATCGCCTCCACGGTCAACACGCTGCTGCTGGCCTACGCCGGGGCGAGCATGCCGCTGCTGCTGATCTTCGCGGTGTCCACCCAGTCCTTGGGCACGGTGGCGAACAGCGAGCTGATCGCGGTGGAGGTCGTGCGCACCCTGTGCGGCTCGATCGGCCTGGTGGCGGCGGTGCCGATCACCACCGCGCTGGCTGCCCTGCTGCTCGGCGCGCCGGCGCGCGCCGAGCATGCGGCCTGACTCACCCAGTCAGCGGCAGGCCGGCGCCGGGCGGCTCAGTGCTCGCACCAATGGTCGTCGTGCCAGAAGTGGCGGTGGCCGTCGTGGGCGTAGTCGGTGTGGTGCCCGTGCTCGACGGCCTCGTGTCCGCAGCCCTCGCCGTGGACGTGGTCGCCGTGCTCGGCGTGGGGCACGTGGGCTTCGAGGCGGCACTCGTCCCAGTGCTCGCCGTGGGCGCGGTGCACGTGGCCGTCGTGCAGGTAGTCGGTGTGGTCCCCGTGGGCGACGGCGACGTGGCCGCAGGCATCGGAATGGGCGTGCCCGTGCTCAGCGTGGTTCGTGCACGTGTCGGTCATGGTGGGCTCCTTCCTTGGAGGCATGTTCGAGGGCGTCGACCACGATGTGGGCAACGTGGTCGTCGGCGAGGGAGTAGGCGACCTCCCGGCCGCGTCGTTCGGTCTGGAGCAGCTCGACGCTGCGCAGCACCCGCAGGTGCTGAGACACGAGCGGCTGGCTGGCGCCGGTCGCGTCGACCAGCTCGTGCACGCAGTGCGGCCCCTTCGCCAGCGCGGCCAACAGCGCCAGCCGCAACGGGTGCGCCATGGCCTTGAGCAACCGGGCGCCCTCGTCGAACACCGCGCTGTCTGGGCCGACTGCGCCGACTGCGCTCACTGCGCTCACTGCGCCGTTTGCGCTCGCTGCGCCGAGGACGCACGACTCACTCATAGCGAAGTCATTATATGGTGACCTCGCGATGTGTTGTCAACGGCCAGGAAGGGGAACTCGCGAGGCGGCTCACCCGCGCTCCTCCAGGGCGACGGGCAGGGCGGGGTTGGGGAAGAACCAGGCGCCGTCCTCGACGCGGCGGCGCAGGAGCGGCGCCGAGTCCGCCACCCGGGCGAGGACGGCGGCGGCGCCGCAGCGGTCGACGTAGTGGAACGGCCCGCCGAGCGCGGCGGGAAAGCCCAGCCCGAGGCAGGCGGCGAGGTCGGCGTCGACCGCCGAGGCGACCACCCCCTCCTCAAGGCAGCGGGCGGCCTCGTCGGCGAACGCGGCGAGACAGCGCGCCGCGATGTCGTGGGCCGGACGCGTCGGCTTCGCCGCCACGCCCAGCGCGTCGTAGACCGCCGGGTTCACGCCGAGGCGGCGGCCGTCCTCGTAGCGGTAGCCGCCGCGTCCGCCCGGGCGGCCGGCGCGCCCGGCGCCGGCCAGGGCCACGAGCGCCGCGGGCCGGCTGAGGCGGGCGCCGAACGCCCGCTCGAGGACCTCGGCGGTCTGGGCGGCCACGTGTAGGCCGACCTCGTCGACCAGCCGGAACGGACCCACCGGGAACCCCGCCTGCTCCAGCGCCCGGTCCACGTGGTCCACCGGTTGACCCTAGGCCCGCAGCCCAGCGGCCACGGCGAGCCAGCGCCCGAGCACTCGCGAGGTGTAGAAGCCGGGGCCGTCTCGCACCACGATCACGGTCCGGCCCTGGGCGCGGCCGAGGGCGACGGCGGTGGCCACCACGTCCGGCGCCGTCGCCGGGCCGGCCACCACCTCCAGCAGCGGCGAGCGCCCCACCGGCGAGACGTAGTGCATGCCCACGAGCCGGGCGGGCAGGGCGAGCGCAGCGGCGAGCTCACGCACCGGCCGCGACGAGGTGGTGGTGGCCAGCACCGCGGTGTCCGCCACGAGCGTCTCGAGCTCGCTCAGCACCTGGCGCTTCACGTCGAGCTCGTCCGCCACGGCCTCGATCACGAGGTCGGCGTCGCCGAAGCCCGACCGGCCGGTGGTGGTGGTGATGCGGTCGAGCACCCGGGTGGCGTCGCCGAGGCTGACCGAGCGGCGCCCGTCGAGGCGGCGCCGGATCGTGCGGAGGGCCTCGGCCAGGGCGGCGCGGTCGAGGTCGCGCAGACGCACCGGCAGCTTCGCCTCGTGCGCGGTCACCTCGGCGATCCCCGCCCCCGTGAGCCCCGCGCCGATCACCGCGACCTTCGCCACCGGTCGGGTCTTGTCGCCGACGCCGGTGAGCTCGGCCGCCTCGTGGGCGAGGAAGAGGAACATCAGCGAGCGGGCCTGGCGGGTCACGGCCAGCTCGCCGAACGCGTGGGACTCGGCGGCCAGGCCGGCCCGGCGGCCTCGCCGCTGGCCGGCCCGCACCACCTGGACGGCGCGCAGCGGCGCCGGCAGGAGACCCTGGGAGCGGACGTGCGCCTCCCGCTCGGCCCGGGCGAGCACCACGGCGCGGCCCACCGGGTTGGCCTCGAGCAGCCACGTCCGAGCCCGTTCGGCCAGACCGGCCCGCCGGCGCCGGGCGGCCGGGGGGCCCGACGGCTCGTGCGAGGGCGGCCTCGAGCAGCGCGTCGGGGTGGACCGTCTCGTCCACGAGCCCCAGGCGCAGCGCCCGCGCCGCGTCGAGCTGGCGGCCGCCGGCCAGCAGCTCCAGCGCGGCGACGAGGCCGACCGTGCGGGGCAGGCGCCACGAGCCCCCGCGCCGGGAACCAGCCCGAGCGCCACGTCGGGGAGCCCGAGGCGGGTGTCGGCGCGTTCGGCGGCGAGGCGGACCCGGCAGGCGAGGGCCAGCTCGAGCCCGGCGCCGAGACAGGCGCCGGAGATGGCGGCGACCGTGCGCACCGGCAGGGCTGCCACCCGATCCATGACCCGCTGGGCGCGGGCGGAGCGGGCGGCGCCGGCCGCGCCGTCGGCCAGCTCGGCCAGCTCCTCCACGTCGGCGCCCGCAAGGAAGCTGTGCGCCTTGGCGGAGGCGATCACCAGCGGGCGCCGTTCGCGCTCCACCCGCTCCAGCGTCGCGTCCAACGCGTCGGCGAGCGTGGCCGAGAAGACGTTCTGGGCGGGACCGGCCCCCTCGATCCACAGCACGCTCGCGCCCTGCGGGCGTTGCTCCAGCCGAAGGGGCGGGGCCGTGGCCGGGCGGGGCCTGCCGATCACGCCGCCTCGAGCACGAGCGCGACGGCGAGGCCTCCGGCGGCGCAGGCCGACACCAGGGCCAGCTCGCCCTGGCGGCGGCGCAGCTCGTACAGCGTCTGGATGATCTGGCGGCCGCCGGTCGCGGCGAGGGGGCGCCGAAGGCGATGGCGCCGCCGTTCACGTTGAGCCGGTCCCGGTCGACGGCGCCGGCCGGCTGGGAACGGCCGAGGCGGTCACGGAAGTAGGCGGCGTCGTCGAGCTTGTCGAGCACCGAGAGCACCTGCGCGGCGAAGGCCTCGTGCAGGTCGACGAGGTCGATGTCGCCCAGCTTCACCCCGGCCCGCTCCAGGGCGACGGGGATGGCGTGGACCGGTCCGATCAGCAGCTGGTCGGCGGGGTCGACCGCGGCGAACGCGTAGCTGCGCACGAAGCCGAGCGGCTCGTAGCCGAGCTCGTCGGCGGCGTCCTGCGTCATCAGCACCAGCGCCGACGCGCCGTCGGCCAGCGGCGCGGAGTTCCCGGCGGTGAGCGTGCCGTACCGGCGGTCGAAGACCGGTTTGAGCTGGCGGCGCCGGCGCAGGTCCGAGTCGAAGCGGACGGTCTCGTCGCACTCCACCACGCGGCGGTAGTCGGGCGGCGGGACAGGGTCATCACCTCCTCGGCGAAGCGGCCCTGCTTCCACGCCCGGGCGGCCAGGCGTGGCTGCGGTGGGCGAGCTCGTCCTGCGCCTGGCGGCTGATGTGGTTCATCTTCGCCATCCGCTCGGCGGCCTCGCCCATCGTCTCCGACCTCGTGGGCTCGGTGAGGTCGGGCACGCTCGGCACGTGGTCGCGGGCCCGCAGCCGCGCCAGCACCTTCGTCCGCTCCGTCGGGCCCTCGGCCCGCTCGGCCCGCCGGAGCGTGGCGGTCGGACGGTCCGACGCGAGCAGCGGCGCGGCGCTGACCGAGTCGGCGCCCCCGGCGAGCACCACCCGGGCGTCGCCGTCGCGGATGGCCTGCACGCCGCACACCACGGCGCGGTGGCCGGTGATGCAGGCCTGCGACACGCTGTACGCGTGGGTCTGCGCCGAGAGCTTCGTGCGCAGCACCACCTCCCGGGCGATGTTCGGCGCCTCCACGTCGAGGATCACCTGGCCGTACACGACCTCGTCGACGCGCTCGGGGTCGAGGCTCATCCGGTCGATCAGCTCGGCGCAGCAGGCGACGCCCAGATCCACCGCGGACAGCGTGGACAGGGCGCCGCCGCGCCGGGCGAAGGGGGTGCGCAGGCCGTCGACGACGGCGACGCGGGCCCGTTCGGCATCGGTCACGGGGAGTCTCCTTGCTTGTCTGGATGGTGCTCGTCTAGATGGTGCGTGTCTGGCTGCTCGCTCGCGCCCCGTTCGGGGATGATCGAGATCGCGCCGCTCACCTCGAGCACCGCGTAACGGACCTGGTCCATGCGCTCGAGCCCCTGGGTCTCGCGGGCGGCGGCGAGGATGTCCGCCTCGTCGATCGACTCGCGCCGCAGCCGGTCGTGGAGCGGCCGGCCCCGGTCGACGATCAGCACAGGGCGCCCGTCGATCCAGCTCGACAGCACCGGCAGGTGCGTCTTCGCCACCCGCAGCCCGACCTCGATGCCCACCAGCGTGGCGATCACGATGATCGCCATCGTCACCGAGAAGTCCTCCCCCAGCAGCGCCTGCTGGGTCGCCTCGCTGATCACCAGCAGCAGCACGAAGTCGAACGTGGTGATCTGCGCCAGCGTCCGCTTGCCGAGGGCGCGGAACAGCACCAGGAGGAACAGGTAGATGGCCGTGGCTCGCAGCACGCCGTCCATCGCGTGGACGCTCCTCTCTCGCTCAGGGGTAGACGAACTGGGTGAAGGTGACCTCGCCCACCCGGCCGTGCTGGCGCCACAGCCCTTGCGGGGTGAGCTGGAACGTCGCCTGGAGCGAAGCGTCCGGCGCCGCCTGCGCGAACACGAACACCAGCGCGGCCAGCCCCGCCTCCACCGCGGCGGGTTCCGGGGTCACCCGTTCGGTGCGGGACTGCTCGAGGTAGCGCCGGTCGACCTCGACCCGGTGCTCGCCGCCCACCGCCCGGTCGGCGTCCATCCGCACGCGCAGCTCCGTCGGGGCGCCGCTGCGCAGGAACCGGGCGTAGTCGAGGGCCACGCCCGGCGCCGCCGCCGACCCGGCGCTGAGCGGGCCGGCGCCGAGCAGCCCCGCCAACGCGGCGAGGATCAGCGCGTAGAGCGCCACCGGCGCCGCCCGGTCGACCTTCCACTGCGGCCGCTGATAGTCGGGCCGCTCGTCGAGCTCGAGCTCCCCCGGCGCCGCTCCTGTTCCGGAGCGAGCCTCCCGCCGCCCGCCTCGGGCGTCGACGCGCATGTTGCTCACCCCTTCCTCGACCCTGCACTCGTGCGCCGCGCCGGCGGCGGGCGCCGGCCGCATACCCGCCGGCCCGGGCGCCCACACCTGCCCGCCCCCGAACCCGGGCCGGAGCCCCGCGGTAGGATCCGCCCGCCTCGGGCCGGCGCGCCCGAGCGACAAGGGAGAGAGCGTGACCGAGACCGACATCGGCGCCGAGCTCATCGAGAAGCTCGGCTACACCGCCAAGGAGCTCGGCTTCGACCCGGCCGAGCTGAAGGCGAGGTACCTCGCCGAGCGAGACAAGCGGCTGCGTGACGACGCCAACGAGCAGTACGTGGAGGTCACCGCCGAGTTCTCCCGCTACGTCGAGGATCCATACGTGGCGCCGGGCTTCACCCGGGACCCGGTGTTCGACGAGGTGCAGGTGACGATCGTCGGCGGCGGCTTCGGCGGGCTCTTGATGGGGGCGCGCCTACGCGAGGCCGGCTTCGACAGCCTGCGCCTGATCGACAAGGCCGGCGACGTGGGCGGCACCTGGTACTGGAACCGCTACCCGGGCGCGGCGTGCGACGTGGAGTCCTACGTGTACCTGCCGCTCCTCGAGGAGATGGGCAACGTCCTGCCCTCCCGCAAGTACCCGTTCGCGCCGGAGATCCTCGAGCACTCGCAGCGCATCGCCCGCCACTTCGACCTGTACCGCAATGCCCTGTTCCAGACCGGCATCACCGAGCTGCGCTGGGACGAAGACGCCAGCCGGTGGGTGGTGCGCACCGACCGGGGCGACGAGTTCCGCACCCAGTACATCGCCATGGCCAACGGCCCGCTCAACCGGCCGAAGCTGCCGGGGATCCCGGGGATCAACGAGTTCAAGGGCTACACGTTCCACACCAGCCGGTGGGACTACGACTACACGGGCGGGGACTCCACCGGAAACCTCCACAAGCTGCGCGACAAGGTCGTCGGCATCATCGGCACCGGCGCCACGGCCGTGCAGTGCATCCCGCACCTCGGCGAGCGGGCCAAGCACCTCTACGTGTTCCAGCGGACCCCGTCCTCGGTCGACGTGCGCAACAACCTGCCGACCGACCCCGAGTGGGTGCGCTCGCTCCAGCCCGGCTGGCAGCAGGAGCGCATGGACAACTTCAACCAGGTCGTGTCCGGCCTCGACATCGAGGAGGACATGGTCAAGGACGGCTGGACCGACATCTTCCGCAACCTCACCGGCGTGGTCGCCAAGCAGGCGTCCAGGCAGCTCGGCCGCCGGCTCACCACCCCGGAGCGGGGCGAGCTGATGGAGCTGGCCGACTACATGAAGATGAACCAGGTGCGAGCCCGGGTCGACGAGATCGTCACCGACCCGCGGACGGCCGAGAAGCTCAAGCCGTGGTACCGCCAGTTCTGCAAGCGGCCCTGCTTCCACGACGAGTACCTCCCCACATTCAACCGGCCCAACGTCACCCTCGTCGACACCGACGGCAAGGGCGTGCAGCAGCTCACCGAGCACGGCGTGGTCGTCGACGGCGTGGAGTACAAGGTCGACTGCCTGATCTTCGCCACCGGCTTCGAGGTAGGCACCACCTACACCCGCCGGGCCGGCTACGACATCGTCGGCCGGGGCGGCATGACCTTGTCGGAGAAGTGGTCGGAGGGCTTGCGGACCTTCCACGGCCTGCAGTCCAACGGCTTTCCCAACTGCTTCTTCCTCGGCTTCACCCAGACGGCGGTCACGGTCAGCGTCCCTCACGCGCTGAACGAACAGGCCAAGCACGTGGCCTACCTCCTCGCCGAGGCCCGCGAGCGCGGCGCCCAGTCCGTCGAGGCCACCATCGAGGCGGAGGACGCGTGGGTGGCCGAGATCCGCCGGGCCGCCAGCCTGGGCACCCGCTTCTACACGGAGTGCACGCCCGGTTACTACAACAACGAGGGCAAGCTCGGGAACCCGCTCGGGTTCTTCGCCGGCACCTACATCGAGGGGCCGATCAAGTTCATCCAGCTCCTCGAGGAGTGGCGGGCCGACGGTCAGCTGGCCGGCGTGACCCTGCGCTGAGCGGCCGGCCGCCGGGCTCGGGCGGGGCGGACTGCCCTGGCCCGCCCGGCGGCTGGTCCCTAGGTTGGCGCGATGGCCGAATCCTTCGTCGAGCTCGTTCCGCTGGCGGCGCGCGGCATCGAGCCGCTGTTCGCGCAGATCACACCGGGCAACCTCGAGGACGCAACGCCCTGCGCCGAGTTCGACGTGGGCGCGCTGGCCGCCCACCTGATCGACGGCCTGCGCAGCTTCGCCGCGGTGGCCGCCGGGGGCGAGCTGGCCCTCGACCTCGACCCTGACCTCACCAAGGAGGACGCCGCCGCGGCTTTTCGCCGAGCGCGGGACCAGCTGGTCGACGCGTTCGGGCCCGACGCGTTGGCTCGCGTGTACCCGATGCCGTGGGGCGACACGCCGGGCCGCCAGCTCCTCGGCTTCGAGCTGATCGAGCTGACCACCCACGGGTGGGACCTGGCGCGGGCGCTCGGCCAGGACGGCGAGCAGGCGGCGGAGGCGGCGTCGGCGGCCCTCGACGCCGCCCGGCTGTGGGTCGACGACAGCGTGCGCGTCCCCGGCATGTTCGGCCCGGAGGTGACCCCGCCGCCCGATGCCACCCCCACCGAGCGGCTGGCCGCGTTCCTCGGCCGCGACCCCGCCTGGCGGCGCTGAAACGGCGGCGTCGGAGGCGTTGGGCCCTGGTCAACGCGGCGGGCTGCGGCGGACAATCCGCTGGTGAAGCGCGCGCCTCGAATCGGTCGACGTGTGTCGCCGCTGCGGTGGACGGCCGGCATGGCCGCCGGCGCGCTGGCGTTCGCCGCGGCCGCCGCCGTGCTGGGCTGGGTGGTCGGTGTGCCCCCGGCGATCACGCTGGGCCTGGCGGCGGTCACCGTTGTGGGGGCGGCCGCGCTGATGCTGCACCGCCGCCGGGCCGGCCGCTCGGCCGGCTTCGCCGCCGGGGCCGTGCAGTACGTGGTGGTCGGCGCAGTCGTGCTGGCCGCCGCGCAGCTCGTGCCCTACGGGCGGTCGCACGCCAACCCGGCCGGCGCCGGCGAGCCCCTCTGGGCGAACGACCGCACCCGGGCGCTGGCGGTGGACGCCTGCTACGGCTGCCACAGCAACGACGTGCGCTGGCCGTGGTACTCGAACGTGGCGCCGATCTCCTGGGCGATCACCAACCACGTGGAGGAGGGCCGGGAGGCGCTCAACTTCTCCAACGTCGCCGCCGACCCGGGCGAGGCCGACGACGCCGTCGAGACGATCCTCGAGGCGTCGATGCCGCCGGCCTACTACACCCGCTTCGGGCTGCACGGCGAGGCGAAGCTCTCCGAGGCCGAGAAGGCCGACCTCGTGGCCGGGCTGCGAGCGACGCCCGGCTTCGCCGACGAGCACAGCGACCAAGACAGCGGCCAAGACGGCGACCAGGACTGACGAGGAGGCTTCGCATGCCCGTGATCGAGGTGTTCGCCGACGTCGTCTGCCCGTTCACCCACGTGGGTCTGCGCGCCCTGGCGGCGCGCCGGGCCGAGCTCGGACGGCCCGACGTGCGGCTGCACGTGCGGGCGTGGCCGCTCGAGCTCGTCAACGGACGCGCGGTCGATCCCGCCTTCATCGGCCACGAGGTGGCCGATCTGCGCCGCCAGGTGGCCGCCGAGCTCTTCGCCGGCTTCGACGAGCGCTCGTTTCCCGCCAGCTCGCTGCCGGCCCTGGCCCTCACGAACGCGGCCTACGCCGTGTCGGCGGAGCGGGGCGAGGCGGTCGCCCTCGACCTGCGGGACGCGCTGTTCGAACGCGGGCTCGATGTGGGCTCGCCCGCCGTGCTGCGCGAGCTGGCCGGCGCTCACGGCCTGAGCATGCCCGACGTGACCGATTCGGTGCGTCGCGACTATGACGAAGGCTGCCGCCGCGGCGTGCGCGGCTCCCCGCACTTCTTCCTCCCCGGCGGGCAGGACGCGTTCTGTCCGAGCCTCGACATCACCCGAGAGGAGGCGGGTCTGCGCATCGCGTTCGACCGCCGGGGCTTCGACGAGCTCGTCCAGGCCTGCTTCGCGACGTAGCGCGCCCCGGTGATCAGGCCAGGCCGCGCAGCATCAGGTTCCAGTAGAGGAACGGCAGCCCATAGCGCTTGAGCAGCCACATGTCGTAGCGCTCCCGCGCCGTGTCGATCAGCGGGATGGAGGGCGTGGGCCGGTTCGTGTAGTCGAACTCGGCCAGCAGCACCCGGTTGCGGGCGGTGACGAACGGGCAGGAGCCGTACCCGTCGTAGCGGGCGGTGAGGGCGTTGCCGGCCAGCGCCGCCCGTAGGTTCTCCACCACCACCGGGGCCTGCTTGCGCACCGCAGCGCCCGTCTTGGCGTTGGGCGTGTCGGTCACGTCGCCCAGGGCGAACACCTCCGGCCAGCGGGTGTGGGCGAGGGTGGCGCGGTCGACCGACACCCAGCCCTTCGCATCGTCGCCGGCGAGGGGGCTGCGCTTGATCCAGTCGGGCGCGCTCATCGGCGGCGTCACGTGCAGCAGGTCATACCGCACCCGCTGCTTCGTCCCCGCCGCGTGGTCGGCGAGGATCACCTCGCGTTGGCCGGGGTCGACCTCGACCAGCTCGGTCTGCAGACGCAGGTCGATGCCGTAGCGCTCCACGACCTGGCCGAGCACGGCTTCGAACTCGGGCACGCCGAACAGCTTCGCCCCGGGCAGCGCCAGGATGACCTGCACGTCGCGCAGCACGCCCTGCCGGCGCCACCAGTCGGCCGCGAGGTACGCGATCTTCTGCGGCGCGCCGCCGCACTTGATCGGCCCTGCCGGGGCGGTGAACACGGCCGTGCCGCCCCGCAACGGCTCCACCAGCTCCCACGTGCGGGGGGCGAGGTCGGGCCGGTAGTTGGACGAAACGCCGCCCCGGCCGAGCGTGTCGGCCACGCCGGGCACGGCGTCCCAATCGCACTGGATGCCGGGGGCCACCACCAAGGCGTCGTAGGCCACCGAGGCGCCCCCGGACAGCTCGACCCGTTTGGCCTCGGGGTCCACGCCCTGCGCGGCGTCCTGGATCCAGCGCACGCCCTTGGGAAGCACCGACACCTCGGGGCGCACGGTGGCCTTCATGGGGGCGCGGCCGCCGCCGACGAGGGTCCAGAGCGGCTGGTAGTAGTGCACGGGGGAGGGTTCGATCAGCGCGACGTCGGCCTCGCCGGCGCGCCGGAGGCGGGCGGCCACGGTCAAGCCCGCCGTGCCGCCGCCGATGATCACGATGCGATGCCGCTCGGGCCGGGTGTCGAGATGCATGCAAGCAGCTATACCCCCTTCGGTATGTGAGCGCCGCGGCCGATCGACCGCCTCGCCGGGGGCCGAACGACCATCAACCGGACATTCCACAGTTTCTTGACGTCACGCTGGGGAGTTGTAGAATGTCGGTGCACCGCCCGCATCACCCGAGGGGGAGGCGATGGCAGAGGCCAGGCCGATCGAGTTCGCAACGCATCCGAGCCGGTACCGCCACTGGCGGCTCGAGGTGACGCCGCCGGTCGCCACGCTGCGTCTGCAGACGACGCCCGAGGCGGGCCTGCGCGACGACTACGAGCTCAAGCTCAACTCCTACGACCTCAGCGTGGACATCGAGCTGCACGACGCGGTGACCCGCCTGCGTTTCGAGCACCCCGACGTGGCGGTCGTGGTCGTGACGAGCGGGCTCGACAAGGTGTTCTGCGCGGGGGCGAACATCCAGATGCTCGCCGGCGCCGGCCACGAGCACAAGGTGAACTTCTGCAAGTTCACCAACGAGACCCGCAACGCCATCGAGGACGCCACCGCCCACTCGCAGCAGGTCTACCTGGCCGCGGTGAACGGCACGGCGGCCGGCGGGGGCTACGAGCTGGCGCTGGCGTGCGACGAGATCCTGCTGGTGGACGACCGCTCCTCGGCCGTCTCGCTCCCCGAGGTACCGCTGCTCGCCGTGCTCCCCGGCACCGGCGGCCTCACCCGCCTGGTCGACAAGCGCCACGTCCGGCGGGACGTGGCCGACGTGTTCGCCACCCGCACAGAGGGCGCCAAGGCCAAGACCGCGCTGGCCTGGGGGCTGATCGACGGGGCCGCGCCGGCGTCGGCGTTCGACGCGCTGGTGGCCGAGCGCGCCGCCGCCCGGGCCGCCGGCTCGGACCGGCCCGCCCACGAGCCGGGCGTCGAGCTCACCCCGCTCGAGCGAAGGACGCAGCCCGGGGGCTTCGCCTACGAGCACGTGAGCGTCGAGATCGACCGTGACCTCGCGGCGGCCACGATCACGGTCGCCGCGCCCGCCGCCGCCCAGCCGACCGAGCCCGCCGCGCTGGCCCAGGCCGGCGCCGGCGCCTGGGTCCTGGCCGCAGCCCGCCAGCTCGACGATGCGCTGCTCCACCTGCGCTTCAACGAGACCGCCATCGGCACGTGGGTGCTGAAGACCGCCGGCTCGCCCGACGCGGTCAGCGCCGCCGAGGCGGTGCTGGCCGAGCACGGCGACCACTGGCTGGTGCGGGAGATCCGCCTGTTGTGGGCCCGCACGCTGAAGCGGCTCGACCTGTCGGCCCGCACGCTGGTGGCGCTGGCGGCGCCGGGCAGCTGCTTCGCCGGCGTGCTCGCCGAGCTGGCCCTGGCCGCCGACCGCACGTTCATGCTCGACGGCCCGGGGCCCGACGACGCGGGGCCGGCCGTGCTGCGGCTCAGCGCGGCGAACACCGGCTGGTTCCCCATGGCGAATGGCCAGAGCCGGCTGCGGACGCGTCTGTGGGGACGCGACGACGCCTTCGAGGCGGCGACGGCGCTGGTGGGCAAGGACCTCCTCGCCGCCGAGGCGCTCGACGCCGAGCTGGTCACGTTCGCTCCCGACGAGCTCGACTGGGAGGACGAGATCCGCCTCACGCTCGAGGAGCGGGCCAGCTTCTCGCCCGACGCGCTGACCGGGATGGAGGCGAGCTTCCGCTTCCCCGGCCCCGAGACGATGGAGACCAAGATCTTCGCCCGGCTGTCCGCGTGGCAGAACTGGATCTTCCAGCGCCCGAACGCGGTGGGGCCCAACGGCGCCCTCAAGCGCTTCGGCAGCGGCGCCCGCCCCGACTACGACAGGAATCGAGCCTGACCATGAGCATCGCCGTCGACATCGACGCAAAGATCCCGAACAACGTCGGCCTCGCCGAGGACCGTCGCCTGCAGCGCGCCCTCGAGGCGTGGCAGCCCAAGTTCATTCACTGGTGGCGAGAGCTCGGGCCGGTGGCCTTCAAGGACAACCCCGTCTACCTGCGCACCGCCGTGGCCGTCGGCCAGGAGGGCTGGGCCCACTTCGACCACGTGCCCATGCCGGAGTACCGGTGGGGCATCTTCCTTTCCGAGCCCGAGCCCGACCGGCGCATCGCGTTCGGCGAGCACCGCGACGAACCGGTGTGGCAGGAGGCCCCGGGTGAGCACCGGGCCGAGCTCCGCCGCCTGATCGTCGTGCAGGGCGACACCGAGCCGGCCTCGGTGGAGCAGCAGCGCCGGCTGTGCCTCACCGCGCCCTCCCTCTACGACATGCGCAACCTCTTCCAGGTCAACGTGGAAGAGGGCCGGCACCTGTGGGCCATGGTGTACCTGCTGCACCGCCACTTCGGACGGGACGGGCGCGACGAGGCCGACGAGATGCTCGAGCGCTGCTCGGGCGACCCGGACCGGCCCCGCATCCTCGGCGCGTTCAACGAGGAGACGCCCGACTGGCTGTCGTTCTATCTCTTCACCTACTTCACCGACCGAGACGGCAAGTACCAGCTCGCGTCCCTGCGGGAATCGGCCTTCGATCCGCTGTCGCGCACGTGCGACTTCATGCTGAAAGAGGAGGCGCATCACATGTTCGTGGGCGCCACCGGGGTCGGCCGGGTCGTGCAGCGCACGGTGGAGCTGATGAAGGCGCACGACACCGACGACGTGCACGAGCACGGCGGGATCAACCTCGACGTGCTCCAGAAATACCTGAACTTCCACTACTCGGTATCGCTCGACCTGTTCGGCGCCGAGACCTCCACCAACGCCGCCAACTACTTCGCCGCCGGGCTCAAGGGCCGCTACAAGGAGGAGGCCCGCACGGACGACCACCGCCTGACCGGCAGCGTCCGCTTCGTGCCCGAGGTCAGCGTCGGCGAGGACGGCGCCGCCCGCATCGGCCAGCGCGAAGTTGCGCAGCTCGCCGCGCTCAACGAGACGCTGCGGGAGGACTACATCGAGGACTGCCGCAAGGGCCTCGAACGCTGGAACCGGACGCTGTCGGGACTCGGCGCCGAGCTCACGCTGCCCCACGTGGGCTTCCACCGCAACGTCGGCGCCTTCCGCGGCCGGCGGGTGAGCCCCGAGGGGGTGCTGCTCGACGAGGCCGAGTGGCAGGCGAACGTGGACCACTGGCTGCCGACCGAACGCGACCGCGCCCACGTGATGTCGCTCATGACCGGCGTGACCGAGCCGGGCAAGATGGCGGGGTGGGTGGCGCCGCCGGCCACGGGCATCCATCAGCAGCCGCTGGAGTTCGAGTACGTCAGGCTGTAGACCGGCCGAGCCGAGGGGGACCGACATGTCGGAGCGGTACAACGCGGCCGCGTGGCTGCTCGACCGCAATGTGGAGCTGGGGCGGGGCGGGCGCGCCGCACTGCGCTGCCGCGGCGAGACGACCACGTACGAGGAGCTGCTGGGCGAGGCGTGGCGCGTGCAGAACGCCCTGCGCGAGCTCGGGATCGGCCGGGGCAAGCGGGTGGCGATGGTGGTGAACGACGAAGCGGCGTTCCCCGCCTGGTTCCTCGGCGCCCAGCGCTCGGGCGTGGTGCCCGTGCCGCTGTCGACCATGCTCACCGCCGGCGAGCTGGCCCCCATCGTCGCCGACGCGCAGGCCCGGGCGCTGGTGGTGTCCGACGAGTACGCCGACCGGGTCGAGCCGATCGTGAAGGGCGCCGAGACCCTCGCCCACGTGGTGGTGCTCGGCAACGAGGGAGACGACGCGGCCGACGCAGCCGACGCGGCGGTCGGCGCCGGCGCGGCGGTGCACCGGTGGGCGAGCCTGGCGGACCGCTCGGAGGCGCCGGCGGCCGACACCGAGCGCGCCAGCCAGGCCTTCTGGCTCTACAGCAGCGGCACCACCGGGGCGCCCAAGGGTGTGATGCACGTGCACGCCAGCCTGCAGGCCACGGCCGACACGTACGCGGCGCAGGTGCTCGAGGTCACGCCGGAGGACCGCTTCTTCTCCGTCGCCAAGCTGTTCTTCGCGTTCGGTCTGGGCAACTCGCTCACGTTCCCGTTCTCGGTCGGGGCTACGGCGGTGCTCGAGCCGAGCCGGCCGACGCCGGCCGCGGTCGCCGAGCTCGTCGCCCGGGAACAGCCGAGCTTGTTCTTCGCCAGCCCCGGCTTCGTCGCCGGCCTGCTCGACGCCGGCGCGCCGGCCGAGGCGTTCGCCTCGGTGCGGGCCACGGTCACCGCCGGTGAGTCCCTTCCGGCCGACCTGCAGCGCCGGTTCTCGGCCCGCATGGGCCACCCGGTGCTCGACGGCATCGGCTCCACCGAGGCCTTGCACATCTTCATCTCGAACACGCTCACCGAGCAGACGCCGGGCGCGAGCGGGCGGCCGGTGCCGGGCTACGAGGTGGAGCTGCGCGACGACGAGGACCGTCCGGTGACGGCGCCGGACACGCCCGGCTACCTCCACGTGCGCGGGCCCTCGACCGCAGTCGGGTACTGGCAGCGGCCCGACGCCACCGCCGCCGCCTTCCGCGACGGCGCGTTGCGAACGGGCGACGTGTACGTCCGGTCGGCGGAGGGCGTCTGGACCTTCCTCGGCCGCAACAACGACATGATCAAGGCCGGGGGCATCTGGGTGTCGCCGGCGGAGGTGGAGGGCGTGCTGATCGAGCACCCCGACGTGTTGGAGGCGGCCGTGGTGGGCGCCCGCAACGAGTCCGGGCTCGAGACGACCGTCGCCTTCGTGGTGCCCGCCTCGGGCGCCGTCCTCGACCTCGCCGAGCTCACCGAGCACTGCCGCGCCCGCATGGCGGCGTTCAAGCGGCCGCGCGAGGTCCACGTCGTGGCCGAGCTGCCCAAGACGGCGACCGGCAAGATCCGCCGCTTCGCCCTGCGCGAGACGTTGGAGCAGCGCTGAGCCTCGACGGCGCCGAGACGGCGCGCGACGGCGCCAAGGGGCTGCTGTACACGGTGCTGGGCGAGCTCGTGCTGCCCGCCGGCGGCTCGGCGTGGACGGGCTCGCTGGTCGAAGCGCTGGCTGCGCTCGGCGTGAACGAACGCAACGCCCGCCAGGCGCTCGTCCGCCTGCGCGATGACGGGCTGCTGGTGGTGGAGCGGGAGGGAAGGCGGGCCCGTCAACGCCTCAGCCCCCGCGGCCAGGCGCTGCTCGAGGCGGGCGCCCGACGCATCTACGAGTTCGGGTGCGGGCCGGGCACGTGGTCGGGCGAGTGGCTGCTCGTGCACTGCTCGGTGCCCGAGGCGCAACGCGCGGTCCGCCATCGCCTCCAGCGCGGCCTCGGCTTCGAGGGGTTCGGCTTCGTGGCCGCGGGACTGGCCGTGTCGCCTCACCCCGAGCGGGCGCCGGCGGTGACCGCGCTGCTGAAGGAGCTGGGCTTGGCCGGCGACGCGCTGGTGCTGCGGGCCCGCACGGCGGGGGGCGCCGCCGACGCCGAGCTCGTGGCCCGCGCCTGGGACATCGACGCGCTGGGCGAACGGTACCGGGCCTTCGGGGCCCGCTTCGGCCGGGCCGTCGCCGCCGGGGACGCCGAGGCCTTCACGCACACGGTCCGCCTGGTGCACGCCTGGCGGCGCTTCCCCTTCGCCGACCCCGAGCTGCCCGTCGAGCTGCTCCCCGCCGACTGGGCCGGCGCCGCCGCCCGGGCCGCGTTCGCCCGCCAGCACGCCGCCTGGGCGCACGGCGCCCGCGCCTGGTTCGAGCGGCTCGACGCGCGGTGAGCGAGAATGGGCCCATGACCGCCGTGCCGGTGATCGACGCAACCGCCTACCTGGCCGGCTCGCCCGAGGGGGCCGCCGAGGCGGCCCGTCAGCTCGGCCGGGCGTTGGAGGAGGTCGGCTTCTTCTTCCTCGTCGGCCACGGGCTCGATTGGGGTCTCGTCGAGGACGCCTACGAGCAGGCCGCCCGGCTCCACGCGATGGCCGACGAGGCGAAGGAGCGGCTGCTCATGGACAAGGCCCGCTCCGGCTACCTGCGCCTCGGCGGGGGCACCTCGTACGCGTCGGCCATCGCCGGCGAGGTGCGCAAGCCCAACCTCAACGCCGCGTTCTTCGTGCAGCTCGACGACGCCCGCAACCAGTGGCCTGCGCTCGAGGGCTTCCGCGAGCGCGTCGTCGCCTTCTTCGAGGCGGTGCGTGAGCTGGCGCACCGGCTCCTGCCCCTCTACGCGCTGGCGCTGGACCTGCCGGCCGACTACTTCTCGCCCCACTTCGGCGAGCCGCACGCGGTGCTGCGCATGTCGCACTACCCCGTCGTCGAGCACGAGGAGCACCAGTGGGGGCTGGCGGCGCACACCGACTCGTCGTTCATGACCCTGCTCGCCGCTAACGACGTGCCCGGCCTCGAGATCCGCCCCGAGGGCGCCGCCTGGACCGCCCCGCCGGCGCTGCCCCGCTCCTTCCTCGTCAACTCCGGCGACATCCTGGCCCGCTGGACGAACGACCGCTTCCTGTCCACCGCCCATCGGGTGCTCAACGCCTCGGGCCGCGACCGCTACGCGATCCCGTTCTTCTACGGCCCGGCCGACGAGACGACGATCGCGGCGCTGCCCACCTGCCTCGCGCCCGGGGAGGCGCCGCGCCACGAACCGATCACCTACGGCGACTACCAGCGCTGGTTCCGCAACCGCAACTACGCCGCGTACACCGGCGAACCCGCCGCCGCGGCCCCTCCGTAGGCGCGGGCGCTTCGCCCGGTTCAGGCCGGCGGGGCGTCGCGAAGGCGGGCCTCGGCCCACGCGGCCACCCGAGCAGCGGTCGCCGCCGCCGCCAGGCCGCTCGTGTCGAGCAGCTCGACCGGGGGCGTCATCGCCGCCGCGTCGCGGCGCAGCTCGGCGGCGAAGGCGAGCATCTCGGCCACGCGCGCCTCGCCCCAGCCCCGCCACGCCGGCCGGGCTCGTAGGCGGGCGGCGAGCAGCTCGGCCGGGGCGTCGAGCGCGAGGTAGTGGATGCGGGCGAACAGGGTCCGCTCCGCCAGCGGCTCCAGCTCGGCCGGCACGACCGTGCCGCACAAGAGGACGGGCCGGCCGGCCTGGCCGATCATCGCCGCCAGCGCCAGCCACGTGGCTCGGAACTGCCGGGTTCCGCCGGGCCGGTCGGCCAGCTCGGGCGACCACAGCACGTCCTGCTCCAGCGTGACCAGCCGCTCGGCCAGCCCGTCGGCCACGAGCGCGGCCACGGTGGACTTGCCGGCGCCGCTCGGGCCGGTGAGGCAGAGCAGCGGCCAGCGCAGGAACGTGCGCTCCTGCCCGCACCGGGCGCACGCCATCCGGGCTGCGGGCGGCCGCGGGCCCGGCCTTGCCGCGCTCAGGCCCCGCTCCCCGCAACGCGGGCAGATGCGAGGGTCGATCACCCGCACCGCGGCGGCCCGGAGCTGCGGCGCCGCTTAGTCGAAGAGGCCCTCGAGGAAGCTCCGCTTGCGGCGGTGACCGTGGCCGTGGGGCGGGGGCGAGTCCCGGTAGCCGCCCCGGTACCCGCGGGGCGAGTCGGGGTACGCCTGGCGGCCGCCGGGCGGCTCGTAAGGCGGCGGGCTCCCGTAGAAGCGCTCCTCGGCGGCGGCGATCTGCTCCAGCTCCCCGGCGTCGAGGAACACGCCCCGACAGCGGGTGCACTGATCGATGTGCACGCCGTCACGGTTGACGGTTCTCATCGGCGCTTGGCATTTCGGACAGTTCACGAAGAGCGAGCCTACCGATCGGGGCCCCGCGCCGCCCGGCGCCGGCGCGCGCGGCCGCAGCGGGCAGGATTGCCGCGATGGATCCGCCGGCCGAGGACCGTGGGCGGGCCCGGCTGCTCCGGCTGCTGGCCCAGCGGCTCCCCGGCGTCGAGGTGCTGCGCCGCTATCAGCGGGCCTGTCTCGGCGCCGATCTCGTGGGCGGGCTCACGGTGGGCGCCATGCTCGTGCCGCAGGCCATGGGGTACGCGGCGCTGGCCGGGCTGGCGCCCGAGTACGGCTTCTACGCGGCGATCCCGGCGCTGTGCGTGTACGCGTTGGCCGGCTCCAGCCGTCACCTCGGCGTCGGGCCCGAGCCGGGCACGGCGATCCTCGCCGCCGCGGCGGTGGGCGGCCTGGCCGGCGGCGACGCGGGCCGGTACGCGGCGCTGATGGCGGCGCTCGCTCTCGTGGTGGCCGCGCTGTCCACGCTCGGCGCGGCCCTGCGCCTCGGACATCTCGCGTCGTTGCTGTCGCGGCCCGTGCTTGTCGGCTACATCTCCGGGGTCGGCCTCACCCTGCTCGCCAGCCAGATCGGGCCGTTCACCGGCGCGCCGATCACCGCCGAGGGGTTCCTCGCCCGCTGGGCGCAGCTCGCAGGACGGCTCGACCGGATCGACCCGGCCACCGCGCTGGTCGGCGGCCTCGGCCTGGCGCTCGTTCTGGGGCTGCGCTGGAAGCTGCCCACTGCGCCCGGCGCGCTCGTGGCCGTGGCGGCGGCCACCCTGCTCACCGCCGCCGCCGGGCTCGACGGCGTGGCGCTGGTCGGCGCCATCCCCGCCGGCTTGCCCACCCCGGTGTGGCCGGGCGTCGCCTGGAGCGACGTCGTCGGGCTGGTTCCCGCCGCCGCCGGCATCACGTTGGTGGGCTTCACCGACAACGTGCTCACCGCCCGGGCCGTCGCCCGCCAGCGCGGCTACTCGATCGACCCCAACCAGGAGCTGCTGGCGCTCGGCGCCATCAACCTCAGCGCCGGGCTGGCCGGGGGCTTTCCGATCTCCTCCAGCGCCAGCCGCACGGTGGTGCCGGCCTCGCTCGGGTCGCGCACGCAGCTCGTGTCGATCGTCGCCGCCGTGTTCACCGCCTCGGCGCTGGTCTGGTTCCGCGCGCCGCTGTCGGCGGTCCCCCGCCCGGCGCTGGCCGCGGTGATCGCCGCCGCCGCGCTGCACATCATCGACGTGAAAGGCTTCAGCGTCCTGTGGCGGCTGAGCCGCACCGAGGCGGCGCTGGCCGTCGCCGCCGCCGCCGGCGTGGTGCTGCTGGGGGTGCTGCCCGGGGTGCTCGTGGCGGTGGGGCTCTCGCTGGCGGTCGCTCTGGGGCGCATCGCCCGGCCGCACGACGCGGTGCTCGGCGACGCGCCGGGCCTCGACGGCTGGGTCGACGTCGGCGAGTACCCCACCGCCCTGGCGTCGGCCGGGCTGCTGGTCTTCCGGTTCGACGCGCCGCTGTTCTTCCTCAACATCGAGCGCTTCGCCGAACGCGTGGAGCTGGCCCTGGCCGACAACCCCGGCGACGAGGAATGGCTGGTGCTCGACTGCGAAGGGATCGGCGCGCTCGACGTGACCGCGGTGGATGGTCTGGCCGAGCTGGCCGGGCGGCTGGCGCAGCGCCGCTTGGCGGTGATCGCCGTGGCCCGGGCCAACGAGCGGGTGCTGGCGCTGCTGCGCCGCGCCGGCCTGCTCGAGCCGGACGGCCCGTTCCGCGAGTTCCCGACGATCAACAGCGCGGTGCGGGCCTTTCGCGCCGGGCGGGCCTGAGGCCCGCCCGGCGCGACGGCCTCAGGAGACCCGGCCGAACCGGTAGGGCTCGAGCGTCTGCTGCGCCGCGTCCCGGAAGGTGTTCCAGCGCCGCCCGCCGTAGTACGCCAGGCTTCCCGGCTCGGCCTCGCCGTGGCCGTTGTAGTACGAGATGCAGTCGCGCAGCGGGGCGGTGGCGAGGTCGGCCTCGCGGCAGTGCTGGGCGTACTCGTCCTCGGGGGCCTCCTCCACATCCACGATGTCGTGGCCCTTCTCCCGCATGGTGGTGAGGAGCCAGGAGACGTAATCGGCGTGGGCGTCGATCACGTCGGTGAAGTTGAAGCTCCCGCCGCCGCCCTGCGGGCCGGTCATGATGAACAGGTTCGGGAAGCCGCGGGTGTGCAGCCCGAGGAAGGTCTTGGTGCCTTCCTCGGCCCATTTGTCGGTCAAGGTGCGGCCGTCACGCCCGGTGAACATGTGGAACGTCGACGGGGCCATCCACTGGAATCCGGTGGCGTAGATCAGCACGTCGAGGGGATATTCCACGCCGTCGTGGACCACCCCGCGCTCGTTGATGCGGGTCACGCCGAGCGGCGCCGTGTCGACCAGGTGCACGTGCGGCAGGTTGAAGGTGGGCAGGTACTCGTCGTGGAAGGTGGGCCGCTTGCAGCCGTAGGGGTAGTACGGCTTGAGGGCGGCGGCGGTCTTCGGGTCCTTCACAATCGCGTCGATCCGGCCGCGGATCTGCTCCATGATCGCGAAGTTGTCGTCGAGCTGCTTCTGCAGGAACTCCTCAGGGGAGAGCCGCACGGTCGAGCGGGGGCCCTCACGGAAATCGGCGACCCGGCCAGCCAGGTAGTCGTCGTTGGCCTTGACCGCGGTGCGCAACGCGGAGATGGCGGCGAACCGCGCCCGGCGCTTGCGGGCCCAGTCGGGCTCGTGCTTCCAGGTCTCGATCTCCTCGTCGGTCGTGGCCCGCTGATCCCGCACGTCGATCGTGGACGGCGTCCGCTGGAACACGTAAAGCTCGGCCACGACCTTGGCCAGCTCGGGAATGGCCTGCACTGCGGTGGCGCCGGTGCCGATGATGCCCACTCGCTTGCCCTCGAGGGGGATGTTGTAGTTCCAGCGGGAGGTGTGGAACGACTCGCCCTTGAAGCTCTCCATGCCGTTGATGCGGGCCAGCTTGGGCGTGGTGAGGATGCCGTTGGCGAGGATCACGAACTTGGCCCGCATGGCGTCGCCGCGGTCGGTGGTGACGATCCAGCGGCCGTCCTCCTCGTTCCACACGGTATTGGTGACCGTGGTGTGGAACAGGCAGTGCTCGTAGAAGCCGAACTTCTCGGCCATCTTCTGGCAGTACTCGAAGATCTCGAAGCCCGACGCGAACTTCATCGTCGGGAAGTACTCCATCTCCTCCAGCAGCGGGAAGTAGGAGTAGGACTCCACGTCGCACGCGATGCCCGGGTACCGGTTCCAGTACCAGGTGCCGCCGACGTCGCCGCCCTTCTCGCAGAACCGCACGTCGGCGAAGCCGGCTTGGCTCAGCTTGTACCAGAGCAGGAGGCCGGCGAAGCCGGCGCCGACGACGAGGACCTCGCACTCGTCGGTGAGCGCCTCACGGGGAACCGGGTCGGCCGAGTACACGTCCTCCAGGTACCGGGAGAACTCCCCCTCCATGTTCATATAGTCGGCGGCGCCGCGGCGCGCCTCTTTGTAGTCCCGGTACTTCGCCTGCTCCTGCGCGTTGAACACGGCGCCGGCCGGCGCCTCGGGAAGGGTCAGCAGCGCTTCGCCCTTCACCACGTCGTAGCCCTTGCCGGTGATGTCGAGCGCCTTTGCAGCGCGGGTGTCGAACACCTTGAGGCCGGTGGCCGGATCAATTCGAATCGACATGCTGTGCCCTCTACTCCCCTCGAGCCCTGAGGCGGCGACGCCGCCGGGGCCGCCGCCGACGTCGAGCAGGCAGACTACCCGTTGCGCCCCGCGCAACGCCCAGGCTGGGTTCCCGGCCGAGGCGGCGAAGGGGCGCCGATGGCCGACGCGAGGCAGGGTGAGAGGGTGGTCGAGCACCGGCGAGCAGACCTCGACGCCGAACGCACGATCGTGGTGCGCGACAGCACCCCGGCCGACCTCGACGGGTTGGCGGCGATGTACGGCCGGCTCTCGGCCGACGACCGTTTCCGCCGGTTCTTCGCCGGCGGGCAGCCGAGCCGCCGGTTCCTCGAGCGGTGGGTGCGCCTGGCCGAGGCGGGCGGGATCGGGCTGGTGGCGGTGCTCGAGCGCCGAGGCCCGGCCGCAGCGGGCGGCCCGCTCGACGCCGAGCAGCCGATCGTGGGCGAGGCGGGGTGCTGGCCGCTCCCCAACGGGGACGGCGAGCTGGGCCTGGCCGTGGACCCGGCGTGGCGAGGCTGGCTCGGGCCCTACCTGCTCGACGCGCTGATCGAGGCCGCCCGCGAACTCGGCGTGCGCAACCTGGAGGCCGACGTGCTGATCGACAACCGGCCCATGCTCTCGGTGATCAACGCTCGCGGCGCCGCGGAGATGGGCCGGCCCGACTGGAGCATCGTGCGCATGGTGGTGTCCACGAGCGGCCCGGCGCCCACCTGGCCCGACGAGACGCCCGGGGGCCGACCTCGCCTGCTGGTCGAGACCACCGCCCGTCAGCAGGCGGCGGGAGCGGCGGCCGCTGGCGCGCCCGGCTGGCAGGTGCTCACCTGCGCCGGCCCAGCGTCACGTCCGGGGGGCCGCTGCCCGCTGCTCGTCGAGGGCCGCTGCCCGCTCGCGGCCGGCGCCGACGCGGTGGTGCTGGCGTTGCCGCCCGAGGACCCCGCCACCGCGCAGCTGGCCGCGGCGCACGCCGCACACGGCGCGGCGCTCACCACGGGCCCGCCGAGCTGCGTGGCGCAGCTCATGGCCGACGCCGTTCGCCCGGCCATACCCGAGGAGCCCTGAGACCCCCGCCGAAACGGCGCCGCGTCAGACGGCGGAGCGACCTCACGCCCGTCGATCCAGTACTCGACAGGTCACCGCCCCTCGCTCCGCTCAGCCGCGTTTGTCCCGGGGGCCTCGCTCCGCTCAGCCGCGGCGGTCGTCGTCGCCGCCCACGTCGATCGCCTGCTCGAGGGCGTCGGCCTCCGGCGCTTCGTCGGACAGCGAAGCGGGCGCGCGCCCGGCGCCGCGGCGGACGGCGGTGGGCTCGCTCGGGTACGCCACTCTTTCCTGGTCGAGCACGTCGGCCTCGGCGGCTCGGGCGCTGCGCTCGCCGAGCTCCTCGGGCGGCGACGGCTCGGGCCCCTCCACCGGGCGCGACTGCTCCAACTGGTCGGCCTGCGCCGCCTCCGGATCGCTCACTCCGCTCCCCTTTCGACCACCCGATCGCCTCCTACCCGCCCGTCCGGCGCCTCACACCCCACCGCGCCTTGGCCGGTCGGCGGCTACGGTCGAGTCGTGGACGAGCAGACCGAGGATCGCGACGCCGCCGTCAGCGCAGAGCTCGAGCAGCTCCTGCTGGCGCAGGGCCCGCTCACGCTCGACGAGCTCGCCGCGGCGTACGCCGCCGCCGCTCCCGAGGCGGCGGCGGAGCTGGCCCCCGGCGGGCCGAGCGGTCTCGCCGACCGGTTGAACCTGATCGCCCGCCGCGGCGACGCCTTCTGGCGCCTCCCCGACGGGAGGCTCGCGCCGGTGCTGCACCGGCTGCGCCGGGCCGTGTTCACGCATCGCCTCAGCTCCGGCGAGGTGGCGCGCGAAGCGGTCGACCTGTGCCCGGACCTCGTGGCGCTGGCCCTGCCGACCGAGTTCACGCTGGCCGGAGGTGTCGACGTGCACCTGTCCGTCGGCGGTGAGGACCCGCGGGCGGCCGAGCACGGCTCGCTGGTCGGACCGGTCGGCTGGCTGAGCGGCCGCACCGCGGGAGATCTGCTGGCCGTCCGCTATGACGGCGAGCAGGTCGGGCTGGAGGTGATCCCCGACTCCGAGCTGGATCCGGCCGCCGGCCGGGCGGCCGCCGACGCACTGCGCCACGCGTTCGCGTCGCTGGACCGCCGGCGAGCACCGGAGGTCCACCGCCTCACGGTCGACGCGATCGGCGCGCAGCCGGACTGCTTCGCCACGCCGACGCGGCCGATCGGCGAGCTGCTGGCCGACGCGGGGATCGAGGTGCGGGGCGCGTGGGCGGGCCCGGCCGACCAGGCGTGGCCAACGCCGCCCGAACAGGTCCGCCTCGAGCGCCTGGAGGCGCGCCTGGCCGGAGCGGAGGGCTGCTGTCGGCGCTCGGCGCAACAGGCCCTCGCCGCCTGGTTCGCATGGCTGGCCGAACGGGAGCGGGCCGAGCGCGAGCCGACCGCAGAGCCCGCGCCGCCCGCCGACGCCGCAGGCCTGGCCGCCGACGTGGACCACGGTGCGGTCGCCGCGCTGCTGGCGGAAGCCGCGTCGATCGGCCGGGCTGCGGTGTCGCTGCGCCGGCTCGGCGAATGGGCCGACGAGGTGGCCGCCGCGGCCGGGTCCTCGCCGGCGGGCCTCGAGTACCTCCGTGCGCTCGGCCGCGACGCCGCCGGCGACGGGCAGGCGGCGGAGGCTCACCTCCTCGCCGGTCTGGCCACCGCGCCCGACCACCCCGCCTGCCTCGGTCTGCTGGCCGAGCTGGAGCAGGATCGGGGCGACGCCGTGCGCTCGCTGGCGCTGCTCCGACGGGCCGGTCGGCCGGCTGCTGCGGCGACGATGCAGGAGCTCGCCCCCTTCCTCGCCGCGGGCGATGTGAAGCGGAACGACCCGTGCCCGTGCGGCTCGGGCCGCAAGTATAAGGCGTGCTGCTCGGGGCGGACCCTGCGCCGCCCGCTCGCCGAGCGGGCGCAATGGCTGCTCGTCAAGGCGACGCGCCACGCCGTCCGCTTCGACCCGTTGGGGTACGACTCGCTCCGCCGTCTCTTCGACTCCTCCGGCAGCGCCGACGGCGATGCGCTCGCTCTCGACATGCTGCTCTTCCAGGTCGGCGGGCTGGCCCGCTACCTGGCGGGCCGCGGCGCCCTGTTGCCGGCCGACGAGCTGGCCTGCGCCAGCGGCTGGCCGGCCGAGCAGTTCCGGCTGCTCGAGGTGGACGCACCCGACCCCGCCTCGCCAGGGGCTGCGGTGGACCAGCGCAGCGGCGAACGCCTCACGCTGACCGGCGGTTCTGTCGCTGAGCTGCGCCACGGCGAGGTCGTGCTGGCGCGCGCCCTGCCGGTGGGCGAGGTGTGGATCCTGTCCGGTGCGGTGATCCGTCTGCCGCCGGGCAGCCGCAGCCGAGCGAACGCGCTGGTCGAAAGCGAGGTCCGCCCCTTCCAGCTCCTGGAGCTGCTGATCGACGTGCAGGTCGACTCGATCAGGGAACGCGCACCCCAGCTCTGACCGGCAGCCGCCCCTATGCCGCTCCCGCGAGGCCCCGTGCCCGTCGAGGGTGACGGGCGAGCCGACGGCGCCGCGCCGCCGGGCCGGCATCGTGCGCCCGTCCGCCGCCAGGCGCTCGTCCAGTGGACGCTCACCGCGCTCGTGCTCGGCGCAACCGGGGCGGCCGCGCTGCGCAGCGGCGACGCGATCGGCCAGGCCATGACTCGGCTCCGCAGCGTCGGCCCGGCGTCGCTCGCCGCCCTTCTCACCTGCTGGGCCGTCTCGAGCGCGAGCCGGGGCTGGGCCGTTGCCCTGTCGGTTCCTGGGCTGTCGGTGCGCCGGGGGGTCATGGCCGCCGAGGCCGTGACCGGGATCGGCAACGCGTTGCCCGGCGGGGTCGCCATCGGCCAGACGATCCGCATCGCCATGTGCCGCTCGTGGGGGGCGGCCGCGAGCCAGATCGTGCTCTCCTTCCTCACGACCGGCACGGTGACGATGAGCGTGCTGTGGCTGCTGGCGCTGGCCGCGCTCGCACCCGAGCTCGGCGGGGGCCGCGCCGGGCCCGGAGAGTGGGGCGCGGCCGCGCTCGGCGTGGTCATCGTCGGCGGGGCCGCCGCGGCATGGGCCGGGGCCCTCACCGAGCCGGTCTTCTCGCTGGTTCGGGGGCCGGCCCTGCGCGTCGTCGAGCGGCTGGGCCGGCGGGTGTGGCCGGCGGGGACCCGGGCCGGGGATGAGCTCGAGGAGCTGCGCCGCGCCGGGCGGCGGATGTGGCGGCGGCGAGGCGTCGCGCTGGCCGCGGCCGGGCTGGGCTACCAGCTCGGGCTGGCCGCGGTGCTGCTGAGCGCGTTGCGCACGGTCGACACCGCCGGCCTGTCGAGCTGGGACGCCTTCCGCTCGTTCGCGCTGGTGCGGGCGGCCACATGGCTCGTGCCCACCCCCGGCGGGCTGGGCGCCGTCGACGCTGGGCTCACCGCCGCGCTGGTGGACGCAGGAGCGGCCCCGCCCGACGCGATCGCCGCCGTGCTGCTCTACCGGGCCGTGACCTTCGTGCTGCCGATCCTCACCGGCCTCGCCTGCTCCTCGCTGTGGCGCCTCCAGCAACGACGCGCTGATAAACGGCCAGGTGACGGCGGGCCAGCGCAGTCGCGTCGAACTCCCGGACCCGAGCGAGGCCCCCAGCACGGAGACGATCGGCCAGCCCCGGCTCGTTGAGCACGCGGCGCAGCCCATGAGCGAACGCCGCGGGGTCGCCCGGCGCCGCCAGCAGGCCCTCCTGGCCGTGGCGCACCACCGAGCGGTAGGCCGGCAGATCGGCGGCCACGATCGGCGTGCCGGCCGCCATCGCCTCGAGCAGCACCACCCCGAACGACTCGCCGTGCAGCGAAGGCACGCACAGGGCCGAGGCGCGTCGCAGGAGCTCCTCCTTGTCGCTCTCTGACACTGCGCCGAGCCACGTAACCGCGGCGCCCGGATGGGTCCGCTTGCGCAGCTGTGCGGTGGTGGGCCCTTCGCCGGCCACCCATATCTCGACCCCCGGCAAGGCGCGGGCCGCGTCGAGGAGCACCGCCAACCCCTTGCGAGGTTCGTGGCGGCCGAGGAACAACACGCTGCGGGACGCCCTTCGCCCGGCCGGCCTCGGCGGCGGGCGCTCGGCGAGATCGATGCTGTTGGCGATCACCTCGTAGCGCCCGCCGAGGCGCCGGGAGGCCAGACGCATGGCGTCCGCCGACACCGCCAACCGTGCGGCCAGCCGCCCGGCCAGACGCCGAGGCGCCGGCCCGGCCAGCCTGTACACGGTCCCCTCGCCGGCCGCGTGAAAGGTGCCTACGAGCGGCGCCGGCCGGGCCAGCAGCACGGGGATCGTGATGCTCGGCGCGAACGGCTCGTGCAGGTGCACCACGTCGAGCTCGGCGGCCCGCAGCGCCCGCACCACGCGCCGCGCCGCGGCCGGCTGGGGCGCCATCGGCGCCGTCGAGCCGTTGACGGTGAAGCCGAAGCTGCGTCCGACCACCGTGACGCCCGGCGGCGCCGCCGCCGGATCGCCCGGGGCGTAGACCTCGACACAGCAGCCCAACCGACGCAGAGCTCGGGCCAAGCCCAGCACCTGCTGCTGCACGCCGCCCGGCGCCGACACGCTGTAGGGGCAGACGAGGCCCACGCGCAGCGGCCCCGGCTCTCGTGTGGTCAGCATGCGCCAGTTGTCAGCACGCCCGAGCGGCCTCTCGCGCCGGTTCCCCCTCACCGAGCGGGTGGGCCTTGGCCCGGGCCAGCGAGCCGTGGCCTCTTTGCTCGGCCGGCGTGGGACGAAGGCGCAGGGTGCCGTAGGCGAGATCGGCGAGCGGGAGGAGGAAGTTCAGGTTGGCCCCGAGGTCGATGTGGTGGAGGTAGTGATGCCGGTCGAGGAACGCGAACCAGGGCTGCGCCTCCACGAAGCGATGACTTCCCGGACGGTGGATCGTGTCGTGGACGACGATGAACAGGTTCGACACGACCGCTGACGACGTGACCATTCCGGCCAGGAGCCATCCGTCCCGGGACAGGGCCCAAACCGGCGCCCACACGCCAACGGCGCCGATCGCCATGTACCACGAGAAGTGGGCGAGCCGCACGCGGGCGTTGCCCGCCGGCGTTCGATGCACCACCGGCGAACCCCGCCGGATCGCCAGGCGCCGAGGCGGGCCGCCGGTCACGTATCGCCAGGTTGGAAAGTAGACGAAGTGATGCGCAGTGTGGACCACGAAGATCGGGCGCAGGAGACCGATCACCGCCTCGTGGTACACGAAGCGGTGCACGCACCACTCGAGGGGGGAAGCCACCAACGGAATCAGCACGGCGCCGAACGCCAACGCGAACGCCTCATGCGCCGGCCAGGCCGTCGACGCGCGCGTTGCGGCCACAAGCGCGGCGGCCGCCAGGGCGAACACCGCCGTCATGAGGACGACACGCGTGCGGTTCACCGGCCGCACCGGGCTGACCGCCCCACGCCCTTCGGTCCCCTGGCGGCCGGCCAACGGTGCGCGGCTTCGCCGTGTCTGGCTTCGCTGTGCTGCCGCCACTCCCGCTCCTTGCTCGTCCCCGGTGCTGATGCCCCGTCTGTTCACCAGACCATCGCCGCCGAGGCTGGCCGGGACCAACGGCGTCCCCCAGGGGCGGAAGTCCCCCCGGAGGCGGGCCAGCCGCCGGGTTGGGTGGAAGGCGGCCTTCCCGCGCTCCGTGCCCACCGCGCGGCCGGACGCGGCCGGCCGCAGGACGATCGACCCTGTGGCGAGGCTCGTCCGCAGCCGACACTGGCGAGGTGGACAACGAACAGCAGGTGCTCAGAGAGCTCGCAGAGATCCGTTCGGCGGAGGGGGCGCTCGTATCGCTGCACCTCGACACCGACGGCCGACGGCGACCGAGGCTCAGCGACCTCGAGTCGGCGGCGGCGGGCGCACTCCGGGAGTTGGAGCACGAGGTCGATCTCCATCCACCGGGCGATCGAGCGGCCGCGAACGACGCGGTGGCGCACGTTCGTGCATCGCTCGAGGAGCGCCTGGACCACGCCGGTCATGGCCTCGCGCTCTTCGCCTGGCCCGAAGGGCTGCTCCGGCGCGTCGAGCTCCCGCGGGCGACGCCCGACCGCACGACGATCGGCCCGGCGGCCGAGCTGCGTCCGCTGGCCGCGCAGGCGTTCGACGACCGCGCCCTGGCCGTGCTCGTGGATCGGGCCGGGGCCCGGCTCGCTCCGTTCGCCGCCGGACGGCTGGGCAAGGAGGAACGCCTGGACGACGAGCTGCCTCGCCGCGTCGACGACGACGACGGCGGCGGACGCGCCGGCGGCTTCGCCCGTCAGATCGACGAAGCGGCCGAGCGCCACCTGCGTCGCGTAGCGGCGGCCACCTCCGACATGGCCGCGAAGCACAACGCCCGCGTCGTGCTGTGCGCGGGCCCGGACGAGGCGGTGGCCGAGCTCACTCGGCTGCTGTCGGCCAACGCCGCGCCGGGGCTGCGCCGCGTCCGCCTGGCCGCCGACGCGCCGCGCTCCGAGATCGAGTTGGCGGTGGCGGCCACGGTGGACGAGCTGGAGCGGGAACGGATAGCTGCGCTCAGCGAGCAGTTGCACGCCGAAAGCGAAGCCGGGCGGGCGGCGCTCGGCCTGGCCGCGATTCTGCGCCTGCTCAACGAGCGGCGCGCGGCGCAGGTCCTCATCGAGCGGAGCTACGCCCACGAGGGGGTGCACTGCTGGGGCTGCGGCTGGCTCGGGCTGCGCGGCGAGGTGTGCCCGGCGTGCAGCCGGCCGCTCGGCCCCGTCGCCGACGTCGCTCCCCTCCTCGTCGCCACCGCGATCGCGCAGCACACACAGGTGGACGAGGCGCCGCCCGACGCGCCGATCCACCTCGGCGCCCTCGCCCGCTGGTAGGACGGGGCAGCTGGCCAGCCGCCGCCGGGCCCGTAGCGATCGGGCTCGGCCGGCGGCCTCGGCGGGAGGTCCCTGTTCCTGGCGTTTCAGTCGAGGCGGACGTGCTCGCCCTGGCGGGGCGTCACGGCCAGCCACCCGCGGCGCGCGGCGGCCGCTTGCGCCAGGGCCTCCGCCGCCGGGGCCTCGCCGTGCACCACGTAGAGCGCATCGGGGGCCTCAGCGGCGCCGTCGAGCCAGCCGAGCAGCTCGTTGCGGTCGGCGTGCACCGAGAATGCTGGCAGGTTCACGACCTCTGCCCGCACTGGCACGTACCGACCGAGCAGCTTCACATGGCGGGCGCCGTCCGCGAGCAGACGCCCTCGTGTGCCCTCGGCCTGGTAGCCGGGCAGCAGCACCGTGTTGCGCGGGTCGACCAGGCGGTGGCGCAGGTGGTGCAGCACCCGTCCGCCGGTCGCCATCCCGGCGGCCGAGATGATGATCGACGGATACCGCAGCCCGTGCAGCCGCTTCGACGCCTCGACGTCCCGCACCTCGACCAATCCCGGCGGCTCCAGGTCGCCGGGCTCCACGCCTGGGCGCAGTTCGGGGTCGCCGGCGTCGACGGCTCGCCGATAGACCGACAGCGCTGCGCTCGCCATCGGGCTGTCGACGTAGACGGGGAGTCGGGGCGCGTCGCGGGCCTCGAAAAGGGCCCTCAGGTGGTAGAGGAGCACCTCGGTCCGGTCCACCGCGAACGAGGGGATCACCACGACGCCGCCCCGCGCTGCGGTGCGGGTGAGCACGGCGCCGAGCTCGGCTCGCGCGTCGAACGCCTCGTGGTCGCGGTCGCCGTAGGTCGACTCGATGAGCACCACGTCCGCTCCGGTGAACGGCTCGGGCGGGCGGAGCAGGGGGTGGCTCTGCCGGCCGAGATCGCCGCTCCACACGAGGCTGCGGACGCCGTCGAGGCCGAGCCGCACCGACGCAGCCCCGAGGATGTGCCCGGCCCGGGTGAACGTCGCTTCGACGCCGGGCGCCACGCGCTGGGGGGTTGGCCCCGGAACGGCCACAAACCGCTCGAGTGCGGCGTGAGCGTCGGCCTCGGTGAAGAGCGGCCTCGCCGGACGGTGCTTCGAGAAGCCTTTGCGGTTGGCGTACGCCGCTTCCTCCTCCTGGAGCCGGCCGGCGTCGGGCAGCACGATGCTGGCCAGCTCCACCGTGCGCCGCGTGGCGTAGACACGGCCCCGGAACCCGGCGGCGGTGAGGGCGGGCAGGTAGCCGCAGTGATCAACGTGGGCGTGGGTGAGCACGACGGCATCGAGGCCCGCGGGGTCGAGCGGCGGCGGCGACCAGTTGCGCAGACGCAGCTCCTTGCGGCCCTGGAAAAGCCCGCAGTCGAGGAGCACCCGCGCCTGCGCCGACTCCACCAGGAATCGGCTGCCCGTCACCGTGCCCGCGCCGCCGAGGAAGGTCAAGGTGGGAGCGCGAGAGTCGGCCGACACGGCTTGAAGGGTCGCGTCGATCGACCAACCCGCACAGGGCCGGCCGGCGGGCGGGCGCCGCCGAAGGCCCCTGCCGGCCGGCGGGTGGTCCACCGGCGCCTCGACCTGGGCCACGGGCCCCTCCCGGCCGTGGGCGCGGGCCGGCGATGATCCGGACATGACCGCAACCGCGAGCAGCACCCGCGCCGCTCAGCCGGCCCCGGGCGAGTCGAGGGCAATCGTCGAAGCCGTCGAGGTGCGGCGCAGCTACGACACCGGACGGGTCAAGGTCACCGCGCTCGACGGCGTCGACCTCTCGATCCGCAAGGGCGAGATGGCCGCGGTGATGGGTCCGAGCGGTTGCGGCAAGACCACGCTGCTGAACTGCCTCTCGGGCCTCGACGACATCGACTCCGGACGCATCCTGATCGAAGGCGAGGAGCTCTCGGCGATGAGCGACCGCCGCCGCACCGACTACCGGGCGCACCACATGGGCTTCGTCTTCCAGTTCTACAACCTGATGCCGGTGCTGTCCGCGGTCGAGAACGTGGAGCTCCCGCTGCTCCTGGCCCGCCGGCCCAGCCGCGAGGCGCGTCGGCGCGCCCTGGAGGCGCTCGACCAGGTGGGGCTCGCCGACCGGGCCGCTCAGCTGCTCGACGAGCTCTCCGGCGGCGAGCGCCAGCGGGTCACGATCGCGCGTGCGCTGGCGAACGAGCCCAAGATCGTGTGGGCCGACGAGCCGACCGGCGACCTCGACAGCGAACGGGCCGACGAGATCGTCTCGCTGATGCGCGGCTCAACCAGGACCGGGGCCTCACGTTCGTGATCGTGACCCACGACATCGGGGTCGGCCGCCGCGCCGATCGGATCATCCGCATGCTCGACGGGCGCGTGATGGACGACGGCGCCGGCCTGTGGGCCGCCGCGCCGCTGGCCCCCGCGGGCGCCGCTGCGCCCAGCGCCGCCGATCCGCGGAGGTAGGCGCGTGCACGCCCGTCTCACCCTGCTCGAGATCGACGCCGTCTGCACCAGCACGGACGCCGCGTTGGAGGTTTTCCGCACCGCCGTGCTTCCCTCCCTGCGCGAGCAGACCGGCTTTCGCGGCGTCTACGTGCTCGCCAACCCCGACGGCGGCGGCGTGCTGCTCAGCTTCTGGGACACCGCCGAACAGGCCGAGTCCGGCGCCGACGCCGGCTGGTACGCGGCGGAGCTGGCGAAGTACGTCACGCTGTTCCGGGCCCCTCCCGGACGCGGGTCGTACGAAGTTCGCTTGGTCGAGCTGACCGAACGCTCCCCCGCCGAGGGGCCCGGCTGACATGGAGCGGCTCTTCGGCATCCCGCTCGGCGGACTGGCCGCGGCCGTGGCCGCCCTGCTCGCGGTGAGCGTCGCCGGCCTCGGCGTCCTCGCGCTGCGCAACCGGGTGCTGCTGCGCCTCGGCCTGCGTCACGTCCGCCGCCGGCCGGCCC
>JBJXGF010000029.1:0-6968 GCA_046153015.1 Acidimicrobiales bacterium
GTCGCCCTCATCCGAGCCGGCGCCACCTTCGAGAAAGGCATCCTCACCGAACGACCCACCAACCCGAACCCCGAAACCGAAGCCGCCGCAGCCTGACCCACCAAACCCGATCCACAGGTCTTGACGACTCCTCCCAGCACCATCGACGCGCTCGACGCCTACCTCCAGGTCCGCGACCACCACGCCACCCGTCCCGGCGAGCCGGCAGTGTTCATCTCCGCCGCCGGACGGCGACTTCGCTACGACAACTTCCATCACAGCTGGCTCCAGCTCGTCGCCCTCGCCGGACTCGATGCTCGTTCCGCACGATGTCGACCTCGACCCCATGATCTGCGCCACACCTTCGCTGTTCGGACGCTCACCGCCTGGCAGGCGGGCGGCGGGGATGTCGCCGCCAGGCTGCCGGCGCTGTCGACCATGCTCGGTCATGTCGACCCGTCCGCCACCTACTGGTATTTGACCGCCACCCCGCAGCTGCTCGCCGGCGTGACCGACCGCCTCGACCGCAAGGCGCCACGATGAGCACGCTCGCCGGGACACTGCAAGGGTTCTTCACCGAACGGCTCATCGGGCAACGCCACGCCAGCGAGCACACCATCAGCTCCTACCGCGACACCTTCCGGCTGCTGCTGAACTTCGCTCACCACCACACCGGCCGGCCGCCCGCGCAGCTCGAGCTCGGTGATCTCGACGCCGAGCTCATCGGCCGGTTCCTCGACCACCTCGAAACCGTCCGACACAACAGCGTCCGCACCCGCAACAACCGTCTCGCTGCGATCCACTCGATGTTCAACTACGCCGCGTTCCGTCACCCCGAACACGCCGGCGACATCCAACGCGTGTTGGCCATCCCACCCAAACGCCACGATCGCCAGCTCGTGTGCTTCCTCACCGAAGCCGAGACGGCCACGTGGCGCCCGACCGAACCACCTGGACCGGACGACGGGACCACGCCCTCATCGTCACCGCCATCCACAGCGGCCTACGCGTGGCCGAACTCGTCGCGTTGACCAACGCCACCACCCACCTCCATACCGGGCCGCATCTTCGCTGCCACGGCAAAGGCCGCAAGGAACGCATCACGCCACTCACCAGCGAAGCCGCCGCAGTGTTGGAAACCTGGACCAACGAACGTCAAGGACAACCCGCCGACCCCGTCTTCCCCAGCCGGCGAAGCGGCCCGTTGACCCGAGACGCCATCGCCAGCCGCATCGCGCTCCACACCACCACCGCCGCCCACGAATGCCCGTCGATCGCCGCGAAGACCGTCACGCCCCACGTGCTACGCCACACCTGCGCCATGCGACTGCTCGCCGCTGGCGTCGACACGACGGTCATCGCGCTCTGGCTCGGCCACGAAAGCGTCGAGACCACCCAGATCTACCTCCACGCCGACCTCGCCATCAAAGAACGAGCGATCGCCCGCACCACCCCGACCGGCACCAAAGCTGGCCGCTACCAGCCACCCGACCAGCTCCTCGCCTTCCTCGAAGCCCTCTGACTATGCCGCCTACCACCCGACCCCCACCCCAGCTGACCAGCCGCTCCCCACCGAAGCCGACATAACCGGGAAGTCGACATGATGAAGCTGGCAGCGTTGGATGACGGACCGGTCGAACACCGCTTTCACGCCGGCGTGGAGAGACTTGGCGCCGTCGAGGACGAACAGCATCGGCCGGGTTGTGTCCAGGCCGCGGTCGCGCAGCCCCGCAAGCAGGTCCCGCACGACGGTGGCGTTCTCGGTGTCGCCCTCCTCCAGGGCGAGAGGGCGCTTGACGCCATCGGGGCCGATGCCGAGGGCCACGACGCAGCAGTGCCCGGCGAAGTGAACCCCGTCGATCATCACCGCCACCAAGTCCAGCGCCGACAGGTCGGCATCCATGAGCTCGGCCATTGCCTTCTCGGTGGCGCGTACGAACCGGCGCGACACCGCCGACTTCGACGTGCTCTTCGCCCTGTCCTCGACCTGGGCGCCGACCGGTTCAGGGCCGAGCCGGTAGCGGCGACACGACAACTTGCCCAGCATGCGCTCCATCGCCATCGCGTCCAACAGATCGGTCGAGGAGAACAGCTCATACGCGGGCACCGCCAGCTCGGCGGCGCCGTGCGCGGTGCGCACCCGAGGCCGGCGCACCGGCACCCGACGGCCGCCCAGCACCACGCTGGCGTCATCGCTGCCGTGACGCACCGCCACCCGCTCAGCCTCGTGGCGGCCCTTCGGCCCGGCCAACGCCGTGTCACCAAGATGTGGGCCTGTGCTGGCGGCGAGCGCTGCGGCGAAAAGGGGCGAGGACGGCGAGGAGCACCAAGAGAGCGGGGATGAGCGCAAGAAGGAACGCGCCGCCACCGGCGGCGGCCACGTACGGTCTCACCCAAGCATCGAACAACGCCGCACCAACATTCACCCCTCAGGTGCTCCACTCGCTAGGCCCGATTCGATCGTCGCAGTTCGAATCCTCCCAGCAAGCGGGGCACTTGTCGCGTCAATCCAGCCCATCAACCCCCACGGGCTGCAATATCCGGGTCTGGCAGCAGATCTCGGGCGCCGTCGGCGTGCCGCTTCTCGAGCACGAGCAACGCAACATCGCCATCCCAGGCCGATTCACATCCCCAAGTCGCGTGTATCAGGGCCCGATGCAGGGTGATCTGACTAGCGAACCGCTGGAGCGTGTCGTCGCGGAACGCTGCGAGTGAACCGACTACCCCGAACGCTTCGCCACCCTCCACGACGCACGGGCCTGGATGCGCCGCTTCGCCCGCTGGTACAACCACGACCACCACTCCGGTATCGGCTACTTGCACCCCGCCGACGTCCACGGCGGCACCGCAGACCAGACCGTCAGCGCCCGCCAAGCCGTCCTCGACGCCGCCTACCAGGCCAACCCGAACGCTTCCGGAATCAGCTGCCGCGAGCAGCCGCCTCGCCCACCGAAGCCTGGATCAACAACCCGCCATCCAGACCAACCCCTGAACCAACCGGCTCAAACTGACCTCGACAGCCTCCGCCATTGAAACAAGCATGTTTCGGCCGCCGCGGCCGTCCAGTCTGCCCAAGATGATTTCCAACCCACTTCATACAGGAGTCAAGCATGTTTACGGGACGATTTGACTCTGCCCGCCTTCTTCGAACGCGTAGAGATATGATCGCGAAGCTCCGCCCGGCGGCGGGCGACGACCGGATCCCCCAGCAGCCTGAGGCGCAACGGCCGATCGAGCCCGACCTGCGCAAGAAGCGTACCGGCTTCGTCGTGGTGCGCCTCGGCGAAGCAGCTCTCACCGAGGAGGCCGACCGCGCCGAGACGCTGGAGGCGCTGGCCGCGACGGTGAAGCTTGAGTCGCTCGGGCAGGTCCTGGAGGCCCTTGACGTGGGCGAGAGCCGTCGGCTGATCACCGCGGTTCCGCCTGAACGGCTTCGCGGCATGGAGGAGCGAGCACGCCAGAGCCCGTTCCCGCCGCTCCGCAGCCTGCTCGCCTACTGGCTCGTCGACATGCGCCGGAGGCCCGACGCCATCGACGAAGCGATCGATCGGTTGCGCGCCACGCCTGGGGTGGATGACGCCTACCATCATCTCGCCGGCGACGACCCTGCCACGAACCCCGGCAACGACACCTTCAACGCCCAGCAAGGCTACCAGGACGCCGCGCCGGACGGGATCGACGCCCGTTGGGCCTGGCCGCAGATGGGCGTCTTCGGCCACAACGTCGGCGTCTGCGACGTAGAGCAGGGCTGGCGGCTGGCGCACGAGGATCTCGTGCCCTCGGGGCCGACGCTGATCTTCAACGACAACAACCCCGGCAGTTTCAATCACGGCTGCGCGGTGCTGGGCGAGATGGTCGGGGCCGACAACGCGGTGGGCATCGCGGGTATCGCCTCGGCGGCAAACCCGGTTCTCTGCTCCAGTCACTTCGACGCAGGCCTCGGCGTCAACGGTTTCGTATCCGACGCGGTGGTTGCCGGCATCGACCAGCTCGCGCCTGGCGACGTCATGCTGATCGAGGTGCAGACCGCATTCCGCCCAGCGGAGACGGTGGACGACACGTTCGACGCGATCCGCCTCGCCTCAGCGCTCGGCATCGTTGTCTGCGCCGCGGCGGGCAACGGGGGAGCGGATCTCGACACCTTCACCAACGCGAGCGGACAGCAGATCCTCAACCCCGCCTCCGCCGACTTCCGCGACTCAGGCGCGATCCTGGTCGGGGCCTGCCTGAGTCCGCTGCCCCACGACCGCAAGGCCGCGAGCAACTTCGGCAACCGAGTGGACTGCTTCGCTTGGGGCGAGGACGTGGTGACCACCGGGTACGGCGATCTTGACAACGGTGGCGGCGACCCCGACCGCCAGTACGCCGGCGACTTCCAGAACACCTCGGCGGCCACACCGATCGTCGCCGGCGCGGCGCTGATGTTGCAATCGATGCACGCCGCTACCACCGGCACGCGGCTGTCTCCGATGCAGATGCGCGGGATCCTATCGAATCCGCTGACGGGCACCGCCCAGGGCGGCGGCGTCGCCGGCAGCATCGGGGTCATGCCGGACCTCCGCGCGATCCTCGACGGCAACCTTGGGCTCGCGGCGGACGTCTACCTGCGCGACAGCGTCGGCGACGTCGGCTCGGTCCCGACCGCAGGTGCGATCAGCGCAAGCCCCGACATCATCGTGCGACCGGTCCAGGTCCCCGATCCGACGGCTGCATTCGGAGAGGGCTCGGGAACCGAGAACTCCGCCACCCTCGGCTTCGAGGTCGAGGCGGGCCAGGACAACTTCCTCTACGTCCGGGCCAAGAACCGCGGCGGCACCGCGGCCGCCGGCGTCACTGCGCAGCTCTTCTGGAGCCCGGTCGCGACGCTCGTCGCCCCCGCGCTCTGGACGCCGATCGGCACCACCGCCTCGGTCGACGTGCCGGCGGGCGACACCCTGGTTGTCACTGACGCGCTCGTCTGGCCGGCAGCGGCGATCCCGGCGTCGGGCCACTACTGCTTCGTCGGCATCCTTGACCACCCGGCCGATCTGGCGCCGGTCCTGCCATCGCCCACCGACTTTGACGGGTTCCGCGCCTTCATCCGCAATCAGAACAACGTGACCTGGCGGAACTTCAACGTCATCGACGACATCGAGGACCCCGCGGCGGATCCGTCCGCGCAGGACTTCCTGATCGCGAACTTCCCCAAGGAGCGGCGCTTCTTCGACTTCGTGGTCGATCGCCGCCTGGTGCCCGAGGTCCAGGTCACGCTCGAGTTGCCAGCGGCGATCGCCAAGCCCTTCGTCGAGGGCCTGCAAATCGACTGGGAACTCGACGACACGCGCCAGCGGGCTCTGATCCCACTTCCGGCGGCGCCGCGGCTGGTGGCGCAGCGGGTGCTGCTCCCCGCCGACGCGCGGCTCGACTGCCGGATCATCTTCACCGGGCTCTCACGGCACGGCAAGCCGGGCCAGTCGCTGGCGATCGCGCAGGTCTATGAGGACGAGGAGGTGGGCCGCGTCACATGGGCCTTCGAGCGCAAGCGTGAGCCGAGGATCGGCTGATGGTGAGCCGGCGCGCCCAACTGACGGGCGCGTCGGCGCCTCTCGTGAATCCGTCGCAACCTACCGGCCTGACGGAAAAACGGACGCTCAGTTCTCACGAGGCCACCACGCCGAAGGACTGCACCGCCACCACACCGGTGACATCTGCCCGACCTGCCGGCGCAGCAAGACCCTGCCCATCATCGACATCACCGGCCTACTCCCCCTCATCGAACACCTCACCGACACCCCGACCGACACCCCCATCCCCTTCCGCCTGCGCAGCATCAGCTGAGCCATGACCTACCGACCCGCACCCGCTCCCACCCACGAGCCCTTGCCGGCACAGGTCGGTTCACTTGATCTGGACCAGCTTGCGGTCCGGTACCGCAGAGGCGAGTCCATCCAGGCTCTCGCCGACAGCGTGGCAGTCAGCGCCTCCACCCTGCGGCGTCGTCTTCTCGCTGCCGGAGTGGAACTCCGCTTGTCCGGCACGCCCCTGGGCCGCCCCGACCCCGACGTGCTGCGCCAGGATCTCAACGACGGTCTCACCCCAACAGAAATCGCCGAACGATACCGAGTCGGCAGATCCGCCGTATCCAACTGGCTCACCGTGACCGGCCTCCGCCGCAGTCCAAGTGAGCGACCCACCCACCACGACCTCGCGGAGCTCTACCAACGCCAACAGCGCAGCGCCGCCGACGTCGCCCACCGCTACGGCGTCACCAACGCCACCGTCTACAACTGGCTCCGCCAGGCCGCCATCCCCACACATGCCGAGGCCGCCGCCCAGGACAAGGTCAGGTCCGACGAGGCCGTTCGCGAGCTCTACGTGGAGCAGGAACTCGCCTGGACGGCGATCGCACGACTGGTCGGATGCAGCACATCAACCGTCGCCCGGGCTCTTGAACGACAGCACACCCCACGACGGCGGCGACAACCGCGTTTCGAACCGCAGGCCCTCCGAGACGCAATCGCTGCTGGCTGCTCCGCAGCCGACATCGCCCGCCAACACGACACAGCGGCCAGCACCGTCTACCGAGCGCTTCGGCGTCACGGAATCGACAACCCCAGCACGGCCAGACGCCGATCGATCACCACCGCGCTCCAACAGCTCGACCACTCCCTCAAACATCAGCTGGAGCGACACCTCCGCGATCGTCAGCCACCTGTCGCACCTCCCGATCGAGGGCCCTGACCTCCGCCTCGACAGCGGACCGCGCGAACCACGCGATCCAGGCACGGACCGAACCACCGAAATGGTGGTCAGCCCAGCGAGGGACAGATCGTCATCGATCACCTGACCAAGCTCGCCACCGCCGGCGGGATCCCTGCTCGCCACCTAGTGTCCTGGAAGGTTGATCAGCTAAGTATTTGGTGTGGTCAGGAATTTTGGGTGGGTGGGGCGCGTTCTGTCAGGTACGCCCTGATAGAAGGAGTTCCTGATGGCCCGTGCTGGACGTCGTA
>JBJXGF010000100.1:0-22536 GCA_046153015.1 Acidimicrobiales bacterium
CTCGAGCCGGTCGGCCAGCGCCGCGCCGCGTGCGGCGCTGCCCTGCCACGAGAGCCGGCCGCCGACCTCGAGGGCGCGGTGGATCTCGGCCAGCGCCAGCCCGCTCGGCAGCTCCTGCACCTGCACCTCGGCGAGGCTGCGGGGCCGCACCGGGAGCGCAGCGAGATCGGCGGCCAGGTCGGCCCCCCCGCCGCCGGCGAAGCACAGCCGGGGCGGCCCAGGGCCCAGCCGGAGCGCCGGCCCTTCGCTCAGGCCGCCCCCGCCGCGGCCCGCATGGTGGCCTCGACCACGCCCATGCGGTCCGGCCCCCACGGCAGCGGCATCAGCACCGGGGACTCGACGCCCGCCGCCGCGTAGCTCTCCACCACCCGGCGAACGAGCGCGGCGTCGCCGACCGGGTCGATGTCGTCGACCATCCGGTCCGACACCGCGGCCACCGCCCCCTTGCGGTCCTTCGCTGCGTGGGCGGCGCGGATGGCGGCGATCTCGTCGCCGTAGCCGGCCCGGGCGAAGTTGCGGGCGTAGCCGTCGACCACGGCGTAGGAGAACAGATCCCGCCGGGCCGGCTCGAGGGCCGGCTCGCGCTCGCACACCCCGGCGTGCACATAGGCATGGATCCGGCACGCACCCTGCGGGCGGCCGGCCGCGGCCTCCCCCGCCCGCACGTGCTCGACCGACCAGGCCACGTGCGAGGCGGGGATGTAGTTGAGCACGGCGCCGTCGGCCAGCTCGCCGGCGAGGCGCAGCATGCCCGGGTTCAGCGCGGCCAGCACGATCTTGGGGCGGCGTTCGCCCAGCCGCACCGCGAGGCGGGCGCCGCTCACCTGGTAGTGGTCGCCGGCGAAGCTGACCGCCTCGCCCGAGAGCAGCTCGCGCAGCAGCGTGACGTACTCGCGCATCCGGGCGAGCGGCTTCTCGCCGCCGTAGGGCACGCCGTGCCAGCGCTCGGTGATGACCGGCGACGAGATCCCGATGCCGAGCAGGATGTCGCGCTCGGGGTGCAGGGCCTGCAGGGTGGCGGCGGCCATGGCGGTGAGCAGCGGCGAGCGGATCTGGATGGGCACGATGCCCGTGCCGAGATCGAGCGAGGGCGCCGCCTGGCCGGCGGCGGCCAGCACCGAGAAGGCTTCGGTGCCGCTGGCCTCGGCGGTCCAGAACGACCGGTAGCCGAGCTCCTCGGCCAGGCGGGCGGCGGCCAGCGCCTTGTCGGGCCCGAGGGCGGAGAAGCTGGCGAAGGTGACGCCCAGGGCGTCGAGGCCGGTGGGTTCGCTCATGGGCGGAAACCTAGCGGGCCCCGAGCCGGCCCCTCGGGCCCGGCGCCGCGGGCGGCGGCGCTCGGTGCGGTAGCGTCGAGTCAAGCCCCGTTCGGGATGTTCGGCTGCTTGGCCGGCAGGCCGGGCAGGCTACGATCGGATGGTCGGGCGCCGCAAGGCGCCCCAACCCGAGGCCAACGCCTGCGCCAGCCGGTTCGGGCGGCGGACTAGTTTGAGGTGGAGATGAGCGAGACCGTGGAATTCGACACGATCACCGAGGCGCTGGCCCTGATCGACCGGAGCCTCGGCGCGATCCTCAGCCGCCAGCTGGTCTCCACCTCCGAGGTCGCCGACCTGCTGCTCGACGTCCGGTCGCTGCTCGTCTCCGCGGAGTCGACGGCCTCGGCGCACAGCTAGTCCAGAGCGGTCCCGCCCGGCGCCTCCTCGTTCAGCGGGGGCGCACGGCTTGTGCGCACGCCCGCCGGGCGGCGACGCCGATCAGGGCCCCGAGCCCCCAACCGGCGGCCACGTCGGACGCGTGGTGGATGCGCACATGCACCCGGCTGGCCCCCACCAGCCCCGCCAGCAGATAGTACGCGAGGCGCCAGCGCGGCTGGCGGGCGGCGAGCAGCGTCGCGGCCACCATCGCGGCGCTGGCGTGGCCGGAGGGGAAGCTGGTGGTGCGCGGCGTGCGCAGGCGGTGGGGCCGGGCCGTCTCGCTCGTCCACACCGGCCGGTTGCGGGGCAGCAGCCGCTTCACCCCGCCGTTCACCAGCGCCGACTCCACCCCCAGGCAGGCCGACACGGCGGCGGCGGCGCGCACGTCGTGGCGGCCGGCGCGCCACGCGCCGCCCCACGCCAGCAGGTGCCAGAGCAGGCTCCAATCGCCCAGCTCCGAGAGCGTGTACATCAGCCGGTCGAGCCTCGGCTCGCCCCGCAGCCGGTCAGCGGCGCGGTCGACGGCGTCGTCGAAGCGGTGCACGGGGCCGGCGACGACGCGCCGCCACGCCGGCCGGTCATCGGACGCCTGGTGCATGGCCGCCCATCCTTCCAGGCGCGCTTCGGGCGCGGGTGGGCGGCACGGCTATCGTGACCGGATCGCCGAGCCCGACCCCACGCCGCCCGCCGCCGAGGCAGCTGCGGTGCTGGCCGCCAACCAGGCCTTCTACGACGCGTTCGAGGCGTGCGACCTCGACGCGATGTCCGACCTCTGGCTCCACGACGACCGCAGCGTGTGCACCCACCCGGGTTGGGCCACCCTGCGCGGTTGGGCGGCGATCGGCGCGTCGTGGTTCGCGATCTTCCAGAACCCCGAGCGGCTGCAGCTCATCCTCACCAACGTGAACGCCAACGTGAGCGGCGACCTCGCCTGGGTCAGCCTCGACGAGAACCTGCTCGCCGCCCGGGCCAGCGGCACGGTCGCCGCCCTCAACGTGTTCGAGCGGATCGAGGGCCGCTGGCGTCTCGTGGCCCATCACGGCTCGTCGGTCCTGGCCAGCCAGTCCTGAACCGCACCCGGCGCCCTGCCCGCCGGGGCGGTCAGCGGGCGTCGTGGAAGATCACGCCCAGCGTGCGCCGTTCGCCGCGGTGGAGCTCGCTCACGCCGTGGCGCATCGCCGCGCGGTACGGGCCCCTCGCCCCCGCCGCCGGGTAGTGGCGGGTGGCGAAGAACACCGCCTCTCCCAGGCCGAGCGGCACGACCGAGCCCTTCGACTGGGCCCTCGGCCGGTTCTCCACCAGCAGGAACTCGCCGCCCGCGTAGTCCCGCCCCGGCGCCGAGAGGTTCACCGCCGCCTGCAGCGGGAAGGCGACCTCGCCGTACAGGTCCTGGTGGAGGCAGTTGTAGCCGCCGGCGCCGTAGCGCAGGAGCAGCGGGGTCGGGCGCGTCTGGCCGGCCTGCGCGCACACGGCGAGGAACTCCTCGAGGCGATCTGGGTACCGCTCGGGCGAGGCGCCCCGGCCGGCCAGACGCTGCGCCCAGCGCTGCGCGATCGGCGCCAGCCTCGGGTAGAGCCGCTCCCGCAGGTCGGCCACCAGCGCCGGCAGCGGGTATGCGAAGTACCGGTACTCGCCGACGCCGAAGCGGTGCGCCGCCATGTCGACCGTGGCCCGGAACCTCGCCTCCTCGTCGTAGAGGGCGGCCGTCTCGGCGCACTGGGCGGCCGAGAGCAGCGGGGCCGTCGCCCATCCCCGAGCGTCGAGGGAGGCGGCGACGCCCGCCCAGTCCAGCGCATCGATCGCCGCGGCGGCGCTGTCGGGACCCATGGGCCGACACTAGGGCGGGTGGTTCGACCTATACACCCGAGGCTCGATCGCGCCGTCGGTACTAGGCCAATAATCTCGATTGGCTGTTCAGCGGGCGCCGGGCCTCGCCGATGCAGCCGGCGTGACCATCGCAGTGATCGGAGCGAACGGCTGGCTCGGCGGGCGCATCCTGGCCGAGGCCGCCGCCGCCGGTGAGGCCGTCGGGCTGGCCCGCCGCGAGCAGGCCGGGCTCGTGGCCGTCGGCTCGGCGCCCGGCGCGCTGCGGGCGGCGCTGGTGGAGATCTCGCCGCGCTCGATCATCAACGCCGCCGGGCTCACCCACGGCTCGTACGCGGCGCTGCACGCGGCGAACGTGGCCATCGTGCGCGAAGCGCTCGACGCCGCCGGCCGGCTCGGGGCCCGGCTCGTGCACCTCGGCGCCGCCGCCGAGTACGGCGACCCCGGCACCGACGCGCCGGTGTCGGAGACGCATCCGGTCTGGCCGCTCGAGGACTACGGGCGCACGAAGCTGGCCGCAGCCAAGCTGGTGCTGGCCGCGCGCCGTCGCGGCGGCGTCGACGCCGGGGTGGCCCGCGTGTTCGCCGTGGTGGGGCCGGGCCCGGCGGGGGCCGGCGCGCTCGGCGCGCTCGCCCGGGAAGTGGTCCGCCTCCACGGTCACGGCTACGAGCACCGCGTGATCGCGGTCCGCCACGGCCACGCCGTGAGGGACTTCGTGCCCCTCGATGTGGTCGCCCGCTCGGCGGTGGCGCTGGCGCTGGCGCCCCGGCTGCGCACACCGATCGTGAACGTGTGCACCGGCCGGGGCCGGTCCTACCTCGAGGTCGTGGCCGAGATGCTGCGCCAGACCGGCGGCGGGCGGGTCGAGGCCGTCCCCGGCGGGGGCGCGATCCCGTGCGTGGTCGGCGATCCGTCGGTGCTGCGCCAGCACTACGGGATCGCCGCGGCGCCGAGCCTGGAGGACCTCGCCCGCATCGCCGTGGCCGCCGCCTCCGGCCTCGAGCAGGCCCCGGCCTCCGGGTAGCCCACGGCCCCGCGAGCGCTAGGCGCGGATCTCCTGGCGCATGAACGCGAGGTAGGCGCCGGCGAAGAGCACCACGATCATCGCCCCCAGCGCGGTGACCTGCGGCCAGGCCACGAGCAGGCTCTGGGGCAGGGTCAGCGTGCCGGGCACGGCCCGATCGATGTCCTCGCGCAGCAGCACCTGGTCGAACGTGCGCAGCTCCGGGTCGAGGATGGCCTGTGAGGCCTCCTCGTAGAGCTTCTGGGGCGAGAGCCGGCTGATGTTCCGCTCGAGCCGGGCGTTGTCGAGCACCTGCTCGACGGAGGGGTTCTCGGCCGGCAGCGGCGCCAGGTAGTCGACGGTCACCTGCACGATCAGCGCCGAGTAGGTGGTGAACACCAGCCACACTGCGAGGGTCACGAGCGCCGAGGTGGCGGCGCGGCGGAACACCACCGAGGCCAGGATGGCCACCGCGAGCCACAGCCCCACGTAGACGATCGACAGCATTACGAACAGCACCAGGCGGGCGGCCTCGCCGGCGGTGGGGGCCAGGCCCAGGCGGAAGATGCCGAGCCCGGTGACCAACATCGTGAGCATCACCAGCGTGATCGAGATCAACGACAAGCCGGCGGCGAACTTCCCGTTGATCACGTCGTCCCGGTAGATCGGCTGGCTCACCAGGCGGGGCAGCGTGGAGTTCGTGCGCTCGTTGTTGATGGCGTCGAACCCGAACGCGATGCCGAGCAGCGGGCCGAGGAAGCCCACCATCGTGAAGAACGACAGGAACCGCGGCGACAGCGTGAACAGGCGCAGGAACGGGCTGACGTCCTCGCTGGCGTCGGACGCCACCTGGCGGATGTTGCCCGCCGCGCTCGACACGGCCAAGAGCGCCACCAGCGCCACCAGCACGAGCAGGATCAGGAACCGGATCGAGAGGAGCCCGTCGCCGAACTCCTTGGCGGCCACGATCCGCCAGCCGCCCGAGGTGGGCTTGGCCCGACGGGCCGGCGCCTCGGCGTCGGCCAGGGCGGGCAGCTGCTCGGTCGCGGTCATGCGCTGAACCCCATGAAGTAGCGGTGGTAGATGTCGCTCAGCTCCTCTTCCCGCACCCGCAGGTGGGTGGGGAGGAAGCCGCCTTTCACCAGCGCCTCGGCCAGCCCGGCCCGCACGTCGCGGTCGGCCGACACGAGGTGCAGGCCGTCGTGGCGCTCCACGTGGGTCACCCCGGCCACCGACGCCAGGGCGTCGGCCGGGTCGCCGGCGACCACGCCGACCTCGATCAGCACCGTGTCCCGCACCCGGTGGCCCAGCTCGGCGATCGTGCCCTTCGCCACCAGCTGGCCCCGCACGAAGATCCCGATGCGGGTGCAGATCTCCTGCACCTGCGCGAGCAGGTGGGAGGAGAGCATCACGGTTACGCCCCGCTGCTCGGGCAGGGCGGCGATGAGCTGGAGGATCTCGACCACGCCCTCGGGGTCGATGGCCACGGTCGGCTCGTCGAGGATCAGGATCTCGGGCTCTTTCACCAGCGCGTCGGCGATGCCGAGCCGCTGGCGCATGCCCCGGGAGTAGGCGCCCACCGGGTCGTCGGCCCGGTCGGTCATCCCCACCTCTTCGAGCAGCGCGTCGAGGCGGCGCTCCGCCTCCTTCGGGGGGATGCGGTTCAGCCGGGCGGTGTAGCGCAGGTTCTGGCGGCCGGTCAGGTCGTCGTAGAAGCCGGCGGCGTCGGGCAGGTAGCCGACCCGCTGCTTGATCTCGAGCGGGTTGCGGGTGGGGTCGAGGCCGACCACGCGGGCCGATCCTGCGCTCGGCTCGGACAGGCCGAGCAGCATCATGATCGTGGTGGTCTTGCCCGCCCCGTTCGGGCCGAGCAGGCCGAAGATCTCGCCCCGCTCGACCACGAGGTCGAGCCGGTCGACGGCCACGAACTCGCCGTAGCGCTTGGTGAGGCCCTTGGTCTCGATCGCGGGCGGCGCCATGGCGCTCCTACCGGCGGCCGTAGCGGCGGAACACGTAGAGGAGGCCGCCTATGGCGGCGACGATGATCCCGATCCCGACGAAGCCCCACACGCTCGAGGTCTTGACCGCGTAGCGCACGTCGAGGTTCTTCGTCTGCCCGGCGGCGGTGGCGGTGAGCGTCAACGCGTAGTCGCCGGCCACCGCGTTGCCCTGCGGGCGCACCTTCGCCACCACGTCGACGGTCTCGTTCGGCCCGATCTGGGCGATCGTGCTCGGCTCGAAGGTGACCGTCCACTTGTTGGGCGGCGTGGAGTTCAGCTTCACCGCGGTGAGCGGCGCATTGCCCTGGTTGGTGACCTTGAGGTTGACCGAGGAGGTGTTCCCGGCGTTGCCCGACGCGTTGAGCCGCTCGTTGGCGGTGGCGAAGGCCAGCGTCGCCTTGCCGATCACGGTGGCCTTGAGCGGCACCTCGATGGGCCGGTTGTCGTCGGACAGGGCGGTGAGCTTCACGTCGTACTCGCCCTCGCTCACGTCGTCGGGCGGATCGGCCTCCACCGTCACCGCCATCTTCTGGCCGTTGGCCGGCACCTTCACCGTCGACGCCTTCTCCTCGGCGGCCGGCTTGGCGCTGGTCTGCCAGCCGTCGGGCCCCTGCGCGGCCAGCGCGAAGCTCGTCTCACGGGTGGTGTTGTTCACGATCTGCACGTTGAAGCGGAACGTCTGGTCCGACGCGGCCACGAGCTTGGTGAAATCGGCGGTGTGCTCGTAGGGCTTCACCGCGTTGTCGGACACGTTGAGCACCATCTCGAGGTTGCTGCGCCCGCTCGGCGCCAGCGCCTCGAACTGCAGCCGGTTCTCCCCGGGCGTGGCGTCGGCGGGGATCTTCACCTCGAGCTCGACCACGAAGGGCCGCTCGGTGTCGGTGAGGGTGACCTCACCGATCTCGAGGCCGCCGCCGCGCAGGGTGGCCGCCCACTTGTCGGGCACCGACACCACCCGGATGGCGACGCGCTCGCGCACGCCGGAGCTGACGTTGAGCTCGAACTTCTGCGTGTCGCCGGGGCGGACCTTGACCGTGGGGAACTTCGTCCCGAGCTCGACCGCGCCCGCCGGCGGGGCGGGCACGAGGTTCAAGAACGCGGCGATGAGGAAACAGACGACCAGAGGCCGCGCCGTTCGCCGGATCGTGATGAACATGGGTTGCAGGCCCTCCTGCGACGGACATCGAGCAACCGAGGAAGATAGCGACGCGCGGGCCGCGATGGGTGTCACCCGGCGCCAGTTGCCCGCGCTTTCGCGCTAGTTGATCGCAGCTTCACGCCCGGCCCAGTGCTTGGCCCGCAGCTCCCGCTTGAGCACCTTGCCCGGCCCGGACACCGGCAGCGGCTCCCGGCGCAGCTCCACGCTCTTCGGGACCTTGTAGCCGGCGATGCGCTCTCGGCAGAAGGCGAGGATGGCCTCCACGTCGACCTCCTCGGGCGGGCCCCACGGCACGATCACCGCGTGCACGGCCTCCCCCCAGCGCTCGTCGGGCACGCCGAACACGGTGGCCTCCTTGACCGCGGGGTGCTGGAACAGGACCTCCTCGACCTCGGTCGAGTACACGTTCTCGCCCCCCGACACGATCATGTCCTTCGCCCGGTCCACGAGGAAGAGCCGGCCGTGGGCGTCGAGCCGGCCGAGGTCGCCGGTGCGGTACCAGCCGTCCTGGAGCACCGCCGCGGTCTGCTCGGGCTTGGCCCAGTAGCCGGCCATGATGTTCGCGCCGCGGGCGCACACCTCGCCGACCTCGCCGTCGGCCAGCGGGACGAGGCGGTCGGGCGGGCAGATCCGCACCTCGACCCCCACCGCCGGCTGCCCGCAGGACCGGATGAGCGGGTCGTCGAGGATCGCCTCCTCCCGCCGGCCGACCGTGACGATCGGCGCCGTCTCGGTCGCGCCGTAGAGGTGCACCAGCTCGGCGGCCGGGAACGCCTGGTGGGCGCGGCGCAGCACCTCGCTCGCCACCGGCGAGCCGCCGTGGGCGAGCTGGCGCAGCGTTCCCACCGAGCGCGGCCGGGCGAGCTGCTCCTCGGCCAGCGCCGCCACCATCGTGGGCACGCCCAGCGTGGCGGTCACGCCGTGGGCCTCCACCAGGTCGAGCGCGGCGGCCGGGTCGAAGGCCGGCAGCGTCACCTGCACCCCGCCCAGCCACACCATCCCCAGCACGGCGACGGTGCCGGCGGCGTGGAACATCGGCGCCTGGATCAGGTACACGTCGGCCTCGGTGAGCCCGCAGCCGATGATCCCGTGCACGGCGTTGGCGAGGAGGTTGGCGTGGGTGAGCATCACGCCCTTCGACGCGCCGGTGGTGCCGCCCGTATAGAACAACCCGGCGAGGCTGGAGGGCTCGACGCCACGACCGAGCTCGGCCGCCTCGGCGGCGGCGGTCAGGGCGTCGTAGGCGTCGGGCAGCTCGACCACCCGCTCCACGGCCGCGGCGAGCCGGCCCGGGGGCCGGTCGGTGAGCAGCACCCGCGCCCCCGAATCGACCAGCGCATACTCGAGCTCGGGCTCGGCGTGGCGGGTGTTGAGCGGCACGATCACGAGCCCCGCGGCGGGCAGCGCGAGGTACGCCTCGAGGTAGCGGTGGCCGTTGGCGGCCAGGATCGCCACCCGATCGCCGGGCGAGAGGCCCAGGCCGTACAGGGCGCCGGCCAGGCGCCGGCAGCGGCGGTCCAGCTCGGCGTAGTCGTAGCGCAGGGCGCCGTCGATCACCGCGGTGCGGTCGGCGGCGACGCGCAGCGCCCGGGAGAGCGGGTCGAGGAAGGTGGCCACGCGCCCATCATGGCGCGGCGCTCGGGGGGAGCGGCGCACGCCCCCGGGCTGTCCCGATCGCCGACCTTCGACCCTGGCCGCCCCGGCCGATCGGCCTCTAGCGTGGCCGCCATGGCGAACGTCGACAAGAGCACCGACCTCGAAGCCCAGCTCCACCGCCAGCTGCTCATCTGGACCAACATGTACGGCCCCGCCCGGGCCGCAGAGCTGGTCGGCGAGGCGCGGGTGCGGCTCGAGGCGGCGCCGGAGCGTCCGCTGCGCGAGGTGGTCGACGAGCTCGATCCCGAGGACGCCGAAGAGCTGGCGCACCTCGTCGTGATGCGCATCAACTGACGCCGACGGGGTCCCCCCGTAGGCGCCGGGCGCTCGGTAGGGTGGCCGCCATGCGTACGGTCCGCAAGGCGTTCGCCTGCGCCCTGGCGCCGGCCGCCTTGGCGCTGGCCGCCGCGGCCTGCGGCGGCGGGGGCGGGGGCGACGAGGCGGCGGCCACCACGCCCGCTCCCACCACGACCACCCCCGACGACCTGGCGAAGGTCACCCTGCGCCTGCCGGGGCCGATCTCGGCCCGTTTCGCCGGTTACCTGGCCGCGCAGCGCCGCGGCCTGTACCGGGAGGCCGGGCTCGACGTGGAGCTCGTGCCCGGCGAGGACCGCACCGACCCCACCGCCGCCGCGGCCGCCGCGGTGGCCGGCGGCGAGGCCGACTTCGCCGTCGACGCCGCCGCCTCGGCGCTGGCCGCCCGGGAGCGCACCGGCGCCGACCTCGTGGCCGTCGCGCAGGTCTTCGAGCGCTCCGGCGGCGTGCACGTGAGCCTCGCCTCGGCGCGGATGCGCAGCGCCGCCGACCTGCGGGGCAAACGGGTCGGCGCCGTCCCCGGCGCCGACGTGGAGCTGCGCGCCGGGCTGCGCAAGGCCGGCCTCGACCCGGCGAAAGACGTGACGCTCGTGCCCCAGAAGGACCTCGCCGCGCTCCTGCGGGGTGAGCTCGACGCCGTGCAGGCCGAACGCCACGACGGCCTGGGCCGCCTCCTCGCCACGGTGAACACGCAGACGAAGAAGCAGGTGCAGCTCGCCGAGCTCGGCGTGCTGAGCTGGCAGGAGCAGGGGGTCGGCGTGCTGGGCGACGGGATCTGGACCGACGGCCGCCGCCTGCGCGACGACGCCAAGCGGCGCGACGTCGCGGTGCGCCTCGTGGCGGCCTCGCTGGAGGGCTGGGCCGTGTGCCGCGACGAGCCGGACGCCTGCGTCGAGGCGGCGCTCGAGGACGGCGTCGACCTCGGCGCGTCGCTACAGGCGTGGCAGCTCAACGAGGTCAACGCGCTGATCTGGCCGGCGGGCGCCGCCGCCGGCGCCGTCGACCAGCAGGCCTTCGACCGCACGGTGGAGCAGGCGGTGGCGGCGGGGGTGCTGAAGACCCGCCCGCCGGCCGGCGTGGTGGCCGCCGACGTGGCGAAGGCGGCGCAGGAGCGGCTCGCCCCCCGCGGGGTGGACCTCGCCGGCGCCCGGTTCGCCCCTCAGCCGGTGGTGGTGAACCCGGGCGGCCAGTAGGCGCCGTCGGCGTGCAGCACGCCCCGCCGCCAGCGGCCGGGCGTGAGCAGCAGCGCCCGGGGATAGTCCTCGAAGAGCCAGCGGGCGAAGTTGCGCCGCGTCCAGTCACTCGCCCCCGCCGCCCGCACCGCGGCGCGAACGCCGAGCGGGCTGCGCAGCGGCGCAGTCAGCGCGGCGGAGAGCCGGTGGTCGGCGGCCAGCTCCGCCAGCGCGCGCCGGCGATAGCGGGCGGCCACGTCGCCGCCGGCGGCGATGGCCTCGGCCGCCAGCACCCCGGTGGCCAGGGCCTGGGCGATGCCCTCACCGGTCATCGGGTCCGGCGCCCGGGCGGCGTCGCCCACGAACAGCGTTCGCCCCAGGCTGAGCGCATCGCCCGCCACCCGGGCCGGGATGGGCCAGGCGCGGTGGGGGCCCTCGGCCTCGGCCCCGGGGCCGAGCGCGGCGCGGATGTGGGGCCGCTCGAGGAGGCTGCGCCACAGCCCGGCCATGTCCTGCACCGGGCGCTCGCCTCGTCGACGCCGCCCGCCCCGAGGGCGCTGCACCCCGAAGCCGACGTTGGCGCTGCCGTCGCCGAGGGGGAACGCCCAGGCGTAGCCGGGCACCAGATCGGCCTCGAACCACACGAGCTGGCGGCGGGCCGCGGCGCCGGTCACGCCGGAGAAGTACTGGCGGAACGCGTGCCAGTCGCCCCGGTAGGCGCCCGGCCCGGTGAGCAGCCGGCGCACCGGCGACCACATCCCGTCGGCCGCCACCACCCACCGGGCGGCCAGCTCGCCCCGCCCGGCCAGCTCGGCGGTCGCCTCGCCGGGGCCCTGGCGCAGCCCCACGCAGGCGGCGCGCTCCCACACCTCGGCCCCCGCGGCGCGGGCCCGGTCCACCAGGCGAGCGTCGAGCTCGGCCCGGCGGCACACCGCCGAGAACTGCCCTCGGCCGCGGGGCAGGGGAAAGCGGGCGATGCGCCCCGACGGCGAGCGGATCTCGACCTCGTCGATCGCCCGCCACGACGGCGCGTCGGGCGTCACGCCGAGGTGGTCGAGCAGGCGCAGCGCGGCGGCGGTCAGACCGTCCCCGCAGCACTTGTCGCGGGGGAACGCCGCCCGGTCGACGAGCACGGTCTCGAGCCCGGCGCCGGCCGCGGTGATGGCCGCGGCGGCGCCCGCCGGGCCTGCGCCCACCACCAGCACGTCGACCGCGGGCGCCGTCGCGGGGCTCAGCCGGCGCCTCCGCCCTCGGGCGGCTTGGCCGCTCCGGGCGCGGAAGGCGCGGGGGCCTCGCCCCCGGGCGCGGAGGGGCCGGGCGCCGCGGTGGTGGTGGTTGCGGGCGGCGCCGTGGTCGTGGTCAGGCCCTTCTGCTCGGCCGCGTCGGTCAACCCGCCTGAGCAGCGCGCCCCCTCCTGGGGCCGGTACGTGGCGTGGATCGAGTCGAGCTTCGACTCGCCGGTCTTCACGATGGTGCGCTTGCGCTGGGTCTCGACCCGCGTGCACACGCCCTCGGCCCGTTTGACCTGGTTCACCTGCTCCACGTCGACCCACTTGGTGGAGTACAGCGCCACGGTGATCGTGCTGGCCGTGTACGTCGGCCAGATCATCACCCCGTACGGCGAGCTGTTCCGCAGCTCGAGGTCGGGCCCCGGCCAGGACAGCGTGGCCTCCCGCCCGTAGGGGTATCGGCTGATGTAGATCGTGTGGCTCTGGTACGTCACGAGGTCGAGCCCGCCGAGGAAGGCGGCGTTGAACAGCGTGGTGGCGAACTGCGACACGCCGCCGCCGATGTCCTCGTTGAACACCCCGTCGTAGATCACCGGCGCCGGCACGAACCCCTTGTCCTGCGTGCGCCGCCCCACGGTCTTGTTGACCGAGAACGTGGCGCCCGGCTCGATCACCGTGCCCCGCACGAGGTCGGCGATGCGGTGGATGTTCGTGACCCGCGGCTCGCCGGGGTTGTGCCGGGTGGTGAACTCGGCCACCCGCTGCGTGACCCCGAGCTGGTTGAGGTGCTCGGCGGTCCGCGCCGGGGGGGTGTGCACGAACGACACCGCCGCCTTGGCCCGGCCTGCGGCCAATGCGGCGGTGACCGCCGCCGCCGCGTCGGGCGCGCAGCACGACAACCCGTCCCGGCCCGGCGTCACGGCCGGCTTGCCCTCGCCGTCCAGGGAGAGCTTGGCGTTCACCGGCGCCCGCTCGGCGTCGGCGAACAGCTCGGCCAGCACCTTGCCGAGGCGCTCCTCGTCGAGGCGCAGCTCCAGCGCCTCGGCGCCCGGGGCGGCCGCGGCCAGGCGGCGGAGCTCCTCGCCCTCGAGCTTGCGGACCACGCCCTCGGCGTCGATCTCGAAGGGCTCGGCGGTGGCCTCGGTCACCCGGCGCGCGAGCGCGGCGGCGTCGGCCTCGCCGAAGCGGGGCGGGATCGGCGCCGAGTCGACGCGCAGTTCGATCGGCTCGTCGCCGAAGCGGACCAGGCGCTCGATGCCCGACAGCGCCGCCCGGAGCTGCTCGCCGTCGAGCCCCTCGCCGGGCGCCCCCGGGGTGATGGCGAGCTTGCCGTCGGAGTAGGCGATCGAGGGCTCGACCGGAGGCGTGCGCACCACCTCGGGCCGCCCGTCGAGCGAGGTCTGCACCGTCGCCGGGTCGAGCGCGAGGTGCACGGGCAGCTCCCGCGAGTCGAGCAGCGACACGAACCAGGCGAAGGGGCGCAGCACCCCGGCGCCGGGCTGGCCGGCCTGGCGCGCCGCGGCGCGGGTGGCCTCCCGGTCGACGGTGAGGCCCACGGCGCCGGCGTTGGACTCGACGGTGGAGAACGGCGTGACGATGCGCACCGGGGTCTGGCCGAACTGCTGCGCCAGCTCCTCGACCACCTCGCCCAGCCGCCCGGCGCGCACACCGCCGACGTCGCGCCCGGCGACGCTGACGTTGGGCATGACGCGGCCGCTCTTGCCTCCGGTGCCGATCGCCCAGGCGGCGACGACCGCTAGAAGCGAGACGAGGGTGACGCCGCCGGCGATCAGCGCGGGCACGCGCAGCCGGCTCACGCTCGAAAGCATCGCGCGTGGCTTGTCGCTGCGGTAGTCGGCCCCGCTCGCACCCGCCGCCAGATGCTGCAGAGCCGGGCGCCGGCGGCTAGAAAAGCCGGCTGCGAGGAGCGTCGAGAAGCGAGGAATGACGATGAGCCGACTGTGCGAGGGCCGGATCTGCGTCGTGACCGGCGCCGGGCGCGGCATCGGGCGAGAGCACGCGTTGATGCTGGCCAGCCACGGGGCGAAGGTCGTGGTCAACGACCTCGGCGGGGCCGTCGACGGGACCGGCGCCGACCGCAGCCCGGCCCAGCAGGTGGTCGACGAGATCGCCGGCATGGGCGGCGAGGCGGTGGCCAACACCGACAACGTGGCCGACTGGGAGGGCGCCCAGCGCCTCGTCAACACCGCCGTCGAGACCTTCGGCGGCCTCGACGTGGTGCTCTGCAACGCCGGCATCCTGCGCGACCGGATGGTGATGAACCAGACCGAGGAGGAGTGGGACGCGGTCATCAACGTCCACCTGAAGGGCACCTTCGCCCCCACCCGCTGGGCCTCCGCGTACTGGCGGGACAAGGTGAAGAACGGCGAGGCCGTCGACGCCCGGGTCATCACCACCACCTCGGTGTCGGGCATCTACGGCAACCCGGGCCAGACCAACTACGGCGCCGCCAAGGCCGGCATCGCCGCGTTCACGATCATCGCCGCCCGGGAGCTGAGGCGATACGGCATCACGGTCAACTCGATCGCCCCCGGGGCGCTCACCCGCATGACCGAGGGCCTCGCCGGCATGGAGGCCCGCAACGACGAGGAGCGGGAGATGATGAACCCCCGCTGGGTCGCGCCGATCGGCGCCTGGCTCGCCTCCACCGAGTCGGCGGGTGTGACCGGGCGGGTGTTCGAGGCCTCCGGCCGGGTGTTCGGCATCGCCGAGAGCTGGCATCGCGGGCCCACCGTCGCCCCGGTCGACGACCCGACCAAGCTCGGCCCGATCGTCGCCGACCTGCTGAAGCGGGCCCGGCCCAACGCCGACATGTCCGGCCAGGACGAGAAGGACTGAGGCGGCGATGCCGGTCGACCTCTCCTCCGTCGGGGTCCCCTCGGCGCCCGCCGAGCGTTCCTGGGATTCCAAGGACTGCCTGCTCTACGCCGTGGGGGTGGGCGCCGGCGCCGCCGACCCGGCCGCCGAGCTGGAGTTCACCACCGAGAACTCGCGGGGCGTGACCCAGCGGGTGCTGCCGACGATGGCGGTGGTGCTGCCCGCCGGCGGGCTCGACATGCGGGCCTTCGGCGACATCGACCTGACCAAGGCGCTGCACGGGACCCAGTCCATCGAGCTGCACCGCGAGATCCCGGTCTCGGGGCGGCTGCGCACCGTGCACACGATCACCGCCATCTACGACAAGGGGAGCGCCGCGGTCGGCGAGCTCGAGACCCGCTGCACGCTGGCCGACACCGACGAGGCGCTGTTCACCAACCGGATGACGCTGTTCATGCGGGGCGAAGGCGGCTTCGGCGGTGAGCGCGGCCCCTCCGCCGCCGGCGCCGCTCCGCCCGACCGGGCGCCCGACCACGAGGTCACCTACCAGACCCGGCCCGAGCAGCCGCTCCTCTACCGCCTGAACGGGGACCGCAACCCGCTGCACTCCGACCCCGACTTCGCGCGGCGCGGCGGCTTCGACCGACCGATCCTGCACGGCCTGTGCACCTACGGCTTCACCGGCCGGGCGCTGCTCCACGCGGTGTGCGGCGGCGACCCGGCTCGGTTCAAGAGGATGGACGCCCGCTTCACCAGCCCGGTCATGCCGGGGGAGACGCTGACCGTCAAGATCTGGCGTTCGGACAGCGTCAGCTGCGTGTTCCTGACCGAGGCCGCCGGCGGGAGGGTCGTGCTCGACTCGGGCGTGCTCGTCCACACCTGAGCCGGCGGGCGCCGGACGCGGTGCTGCGGCTCAGAACAGGCGCAGCTCGGCCCGTTCGGCGCCGCGCAGCGCGTCGTAGTCGACCTCCACGCAGCCGATGCCGCGGTCGGCGGCGAGCACTTTCGCCTGGGGCTTGATCTCCTGGGCCACGAACACGCCGCGCACCGGCGCCAGGCGCGGGTCGAGGTTCAGCCGGTCGAGGTAGCGGGTGAGCTGCTCCACCCCGTCGATCTCGCCCCGCCGCTTGATCTCCACCGCCACCGCCGCCCCGGCCGAGTCACGGCAGAGCAGGTCGACCGGACCGATGTCGGTCGGGTGCTCCCGCCGCACGAGGCGCAAGCCCGGGGCGATCGCCTCCACGTCGGCCGCCAACAGCTCCTGCAGGTGGGCCTCCACGCCGTCCTTCACCAGGCCGGGGTCCACGCCGAGGTCGTGGCTGGAGTCGGCCAGCACCTCGAACAGCCGGATCACCAGCCGCTCACCCTTCGGGTTGGTGACCGACCACACGCCGTCGCCCTCCACCAGCCGGTTCGGCGCGTTCATCCAGTTCAGCGGCTTGTACGCCCCGCCGTCGGCGTGGATCGCCACGCAGCCGTCGGCCTTGACCATGATCAGGCGAACCGCCGGCGCCAGGCGGGCGGCCAGCCGGCCCTCGTACTCGACCTCGCAGCGGGCGATCAACAGGCGCACGGCCCGCCACCCTACAAGGCGCCTACTCCGCCGGACGGGACCGCAGGCGGCTGCGGATCAGCTCCCGGCGGCGCTGCAGGTCTCGGTAGGTGAGCGACGAGGTGGCCGCCGGGTCCACCCCGAAGGAGGCCTTCATGCCGTACAGATCGAGCTGGTCGAGCTGGTAGGCGGCGGGGTCCATGCCCACCTCGGCGGCGATGCGGGCGCCGTGGGTCTGGGCGAAGTAGGTGGAGAGGTGGGTGATCTCGGCGAAGAGGTCGAGGTCGGGGGCGAGCCGGGCGATGGCGCCGTCGAGGAACACGAGGTTCTTCACGAACAGCATCAGCGGCTTGGGCAGCCGCGCCCCGTAGCCGAGCAGCGCCTTCACCACCCGCTGGACCTCCTTGACCAGCTCGTCGGGCGTGAACGCGGTCGGGTCCACCGGCGGGCCCTCGAGGTTGAGCTCGGCGATCACCGCGGCCAGGTCGGTGTCGGGCGGCAGCGCGCCGAGGTCGCGCAACGCGCCGAGCTGGGTGGTCACGTCGTTCATCGTGGCCCCCACCAGCAGGCGCAGGAAGCCGAGCCGCTCGCCCTGGGTCATGCGGGCCGTGATCCCGAAGTCCAGCAGGGCGGTGCGCCCGTCGGGCTGCACGAGCAGGTTCCCGCCGTGCAGGTCCCCGTGGAACAGGCCGTGCAGCATGCAGCCCTCGAGGAAGGCGACCATGCCGGTGCGCACGATGGCCTCGGTGTCGACCCCGGCGGCCTTCATGCCGGCCACGTCGTCGAAGTTGAACCCGTCCAGGCGCTCCATCACCAGCACCCGGGGCGTCACCAGCTCGGGGTGCGGGCGGGGCACCACGTAGCCCCGCTGGCCGAGGACGCGCAGCGAGGCGGCGATGTCGAGCATGTTCTGCGCCTCGAGGCGGAAGTCGAGCTCCTCGGTGATCGTCTGCGCGAACAGCTCGACCAGCGCCGGCGGGTTGGCCAACGCCGCCACCGGGATCCGCCCGATGAGGAACGGCGCGAGCCAGGCCATCACCTCGAGGTCGGCGGCCACGAGCCGCCCGACCGAGGGCCGCTGCACCTTGACCACCACGTCGACCCCCGCGACGCCCGGCCGGGCGGGCGCCAGCCGCGCCCGGTGCACCTGCGCGATCGACGCGGCGGCGACCGCCCGGCGCTCGAAGCGCTCGAACACCTCCTCCAGCGGTCGGCCGAGCTCCTCCTCAACCACCTGGCGGATCTCGTGCCACGGCTCGGGCGGCACGCGGTCGCGCAGGGTGCGGAACTGCGACACCAGCTCGGGCGGGAACAGCCCCTCCCCGGAGGAGATGATCTGGCCCAGCTTGATGTAGGTGGGCCCGAGCGCTTCGGCGGCGACGCGCAGGCGCCGGGAGATGCCGGTCTTCGAGCTCGACCCGCCGGCCCGGCGCTCCTGCAGCCACCAGCGCCCCACCGCCGAGCCGAGCAGGCGCACCACGCGCACCACCCGCGCGCCGGGGGGCAGCCGGCGGGGGGCCACCAGCTCCGGGACGCGTCGAGCCGCCATCGCACGGGCCGCCGGCACCGCCCGGCGCCACGGCATCGCCTCGGGGTCGACGAGCCACGGGGGCCGGTCGCTGAACGCGCCGACTGCGAGGTCGGCGGGGGAGGGGCTCGGCACGTCTTCCAGTAGTAGCGGCCGGGCTAGCTGTACCGGCTCCGGCGCATGGCCCGGGACAGGTGGTCGAGGCACACCTCGGCCAGCTCGGGGCGGCAAATCAAGAAGTCGGGCAGGTACACCGAGGAGTTGTTGTAGACCAGCTCGCTGCCGTCGATGCGGGAGCAGTGCAGCCCGGCCGCCAACGCCACCGCCACCGGGGCGCAGTTGTCCCACTCGTACTGACCACCCGAGTGGGCGTAGACGTCGGCCTGGCCCATGACCACCGCCATCGCCTTCGCCCCCGCCGAGCCCATCGAGAGCAGCCTGCCCTTCAGGCCGGTGACCAGCACCTGCGCCGCCGCCGAGGGATGCCAGCGGCTGGCCACCACCCGGGGCGGGCCGGGCTCGGCAGGCGGCGTCGCCGGTGGGTTCCCGGTGTCGAGCGTGATGCCCATGGCCGGCAGCGACACCGCGCCGGCGGCCGGGCGCCCCTTGATCACCAGCGCGATGTGCACCGCCCAGTCGGTGCGGGGCGGCTGGCCGAACTCGTTGGTGCCGTCGAGCGGGTCGACGATCCACACCCGCTCGGCCGACAGGCGCGCCCGGTTGTCGGCCCCCTCCTCGGAGAGCACGAGGTCGCCCGGCCGAGCCGCGGTGAGCAGGCGCATGATCAGGTCGTGCGCCTGGCGGTCGCCCTCGTCCTCGAGCTCCCAGCTGCTGGTGCCGGCGGCGAGCAGCTCACGGCGCAGCTCCACCAGCAGCACGCCGGTCTCGGTGGCCACCTCGGCGGCGAGGCGATGGTCGTCGAGCTCCGCCAGCCCCGCTCGCGGGTCGCCCTCGGCGCGGCCGTCCCGGGCCGGGCGGCTCAACCGTCGACCTCACAGCGTCTGGTGCGCTTCACGGCAACCTCCGGCGTCGGCGCTGGCACGATCATGACACGTGAGCGCGGCCCCGGCCGGAAGTCACCGCAGCCCCGCCAGCGCGTCGAGCACGGCCTGGGACCGCTCCGGGCGGCAGATCAGCAGGTCGGGGAGGTACGGGTCGGCGGCGTTGAAGCGCAGCGGCGAGCCGTCCAGGCGGCTCACGTGGAGGCCGGCGGCGGCGGCGACCACCGCCGGGGCGCACACGTCCCACTCGTGCATCCCGCCGTCGTGCACGTAGGCGTCGGCCTCGCCCCGCACCACCGCCATCGCCTTGGCCCCGGCCGAGCCGAGCCGGTGCAGCTCGGCGCCCAGCCGCGCCGCCAGCGCCGCGGCGAAACCCGGCGGCCGGGAGCGGCTCACCAGGATCCGGGGGTGGGCGGCCGGCCTCGGCGGGGGAGGCGGCGGCGGGCTCGCGGTGGCGACCACCACGCCCAACGCCGGCAGGGCCACGGCCCCGGCGGCGGCGACCCCGTCCAGCGCCAGCGCCACGTGGACCGCCCAGTCCGTGCGTCCGCGCTCGCCGAACTCCTTGGTGCCGTCGAGCGGGTCGACGATCCACACCCGCCGAGCGGCGAGGCGGCCGGGGTCGTGGCGCTCGCCTTCCTCGGAGAGCACGGCGTCGCCCGGCCGGGCGGCGGCCAGCGCGCCGAGGAGCAGGTGGTGGGAGGCGGCGTCGGCGGCGTCGCGCACAGCGTCGGCGGCGGCGGCGTCGTCGGCGGGGCTTTCGTTCGGGCGTTCGTCCTGGTCGGGCTCGTGGGCGGCGGCCCGCAGCTCGATCAGCAGGCGCCCGGCGGCGGCGGCGAGCTCGGCGGCGAGGTCGTGATCAGCGGGCGGGGCGAACGCGGGCAGGTCGCTCGACATGGCGCTGCGACCCTACCGGGCCCGGCCGCCCTGCCCCGGCCCGAACAACGAGCGGGAGCACTCGTCACGCGCCCTCGGCCGGTTCAGCCGAGAATGTCGACGGTCAGCGGCGTGACGAACACGGATCGTCGACAATCGCTGCGCCCGGGCGGCGCGTCCTGTGACGTTTTCTCCCACTCACGTGGTTCACCCCCGCCGGCGGGCGCCGCTCGCCTTCGCTTCGCTCTCAGTTCTCATGCTGGGGGCTGCGCCCCCAGGCCCCATCTGCGTCCGGCTCGCTGCGCTCGCTCGGCCGCCTTCGCTTCGCTCAGTCGGTCGCACCGTAGGGCTCACGGGCGTCGGTGTAGCACTGAGCGTGGTAATGCTCGACGCGATCCCAGCGGCCGTCTTCGTACACGTTGCAGATCACCTGCTGGAGGCGCAGCTTCGCCTGGAACTTGATCCGTTCACCGCAGAGGGCGCAGTCGATGTAGTTGCCGGCCTCGACCGTGCGCAGCACCGCCCGGCTCTTGCGCTCGACGGTCAGCCGCTGGGCCTCGGCTGCAATCTCCGTAGGCGTGGACATGTCACTCTATCGGCGCGGGCGCGAGCCGGACCGTAGGAACTACAGGCGGGGAATTCCACCAGGGTCCTGGCCGCGGGCGGCGCGCACCAACGCCCGCAGGCGGTCCTCGTCGGCGCCGTCGCGCACGAGGGCCTGGATTTGCGCCTCGAGCCCGGCCGCGTCGGCCTCGTCGAGCCGGGTCGGCGCCGCCGGGCGCCGCCGCTCGAGGGCGTTCACGGTGGCGGTCGAGACCATCAGGCACAACGCGGCGGCCGCGGTGATCAGCCCGAAGGTGAGTGCAGCGGCCGTGCTGTCGGCGATCGAGCTCACGATCATGCCGGCGATCCCGCCCACGAACACCGCGAGCGAGCCGTAGCGGATGACCCCGAGCACCGGCGCTGCGCCTCCCGAGCCCCTGGCCTCGCCTACTGGCGCACCAGCGGCTTGTAACGGATGCGGTGGGGCTGATCGGCCGCCGCGCCCAGCTCCTGGCGCCGAAAGGCCTCGTAGTCGGAGAAGTTGCCCTCGAACCAGCGAACGGAGCTGTCGCCCTCGAAGGCCAGCACGTGGGTGGCCACCCGGTCGAGGAACCAGCGGTCGTGGGAGATGATCACCGCGCAGCCGGCGAACGCGTCGAGGGCGTCCTCCAGGGCGCGCAGCGTGTCCACGTCGAGGTCGTTGGTCGGCTCGTCGAGCAGCAGCACGTTGCCGCCCTCTTTCAGGACCTTGGCGAGGTGCACCCGGTTCCGCTCACCGCCGGAGAGCTCGCCCACCTTCTTCTGCTGGTCGGAGCCCTTGAAGTTGAACGCGGCCACGTAGGCCCGGCCGTTCACCTCCCGCCCGCCCACCTCGAGGGTCTCGGCCCCGTCGGTGATCTCCTCGTACACGCTGCGCTCCGGGGAGAGCGTGTCGCGGCTCTGGTCGACGTAGGCCAGCCGGACGGTCGGCCCGACCCGCAGCTCGCCGCCGTCGGCGCCCTCGTCGCCCACCAACATCCGGAACAGCGTGGTCTTGCCGGCGCCGTTGGGGCCGATCACCCCGACGATGCCCGCCTTGGGCAGGCTGAAGGTGAGGTCGTCGATCAACAAGCGGTCCCCGAAGCCCTTGCGGAGGTGCTCCGCCTCGATCACGAGGTCGCCCAGGCGCTCCCCGGAGGGGATCTGGATCTGCAGGCGGTCGCCCCGGCCGGCGTCGGCCTGCGCCTCGGCCAGCAGCTGCTCGTAGGCGGCGAGGCGGGCCTTGCCCTTGGCCTGGCGGGCCCGCGGCGCCATCCGCACCCATTCGAGCTCCCGCTCCAGCGTGCGCTGGCGGGCGGAGTCGGCCTTCTCCTCCCGGCGCAGCCGCTCCTGCTTCTGCTCGAGCCAGCTGCTGTAGTTGCCCTCGAACGGGATGCCGCGGCCGCGGTCGAGCTCGAGGATCCACCCGGCCACGTTGTCGAGGAAGTAGCGGTCGTGGGTGACCGCCACCACGGTGCCCGGGTAATCCCGCAGCGTGCGCTCCAACCAGGCCACCGACTCGGCGTCGAGGTGGTTAGTGGGCTCGTCGAGCAGCAGCAGGTCGGGGCGGGACAGCAGCAGGCGGCACAGCGCCACCCGGCGGCGCTCCCCGCCGGAGAGCTGCTCGACGGGCAGATCGCCGGCCGGGACCCGCAACGCGTCCATGGCGATCTCCACCGTGCGGTCGAGCTCCCACGCGCCGGCCGCCTCGATCTTCGCCTCGAGCTCGCCCTGCTGCACACCCAACTTGTCGTAGTCGGCGTCGGGATCGGCCCAGCCGGCCATCACCTCGTCGTAGCGGGCGAGCAGGTCGCGCAGGGCGGCCACGCCGTCCATCACGTTGCCGAGCACATCCTTGGTCGGGTCGAGGCGGGGCTCCTGGGCGAGGTGGCCGACGGTGAAGCCCGGGGTGAGGCGGGCCTCGCCGGTGAAGCCGTCGTCCTCGCCGGCCATGATCCGCAGCAGCGAGGACTTCCCGGCGCCGTTCGGCCCGAGCACGCCGATCTTGGCCCCCGGGTAGAAGGCCAGCGTGATGTCCTTCAGCACCTCGCGATCCGGCGGGTGGAACCGGCTCACCCGGCGCATCGTGAAGATGAACTGCGCGGTCATGAGAGGCGAGGTTAGCGGCGGG
>JBJXGF010000120.1:0-11005 GCA_046153015.1 Acidimicrobiales bacterium
GGCGCCAGCGGGCTCGGTCCGTCCACCCCGGTGAGCGAGCCGGCGATCCTCACCAGGTCGGCCGGCGAGGGCGGCTCGGCCCACGGGGTGGCCGTGCGCCGGGCCTGGAACAGGAACGAGGGCAGCCACGGCAGCCACAGCGCCCCGCCCACGCCCAGCGTGCCCAGGCAGGCCAGCGCGGCGCGGCGGGCCCCGCCCCGGCGCCGCCACGCGGCCACGGCGAGGGTGGCCGCTGCGCCGGCGAGCAGGTACAGGGCCCAGTAGTGGGTGTAGAGCAGGGCGGCGGCGAGCGCGGCGACCGCGGTCAGCCGGGCGCGGGTGGCCGCGGCCAGTGCCGCGTGCACGGCGAGCAGGCCGAGGCTCACCTCGAGCATCACCACCGCGTGCATGCGCGTCTCGGCGGCGTAGCGGATGGCGAAGGGGTTCGCGGCCAGCAGCAACGCCGCGGTCCACGCGGCCGCCCGTCCGCCGCTCCAGCGCCGCGCCGCCTCGGCCAGCACCGGGATCGTCACGATCGACGCCACCTCCGACAGCGTCCGCAGCGCGGTGTCGCCGGCGCCGACGAGCGCCATCCAGCCGTGCAGGAGCACGTAGTACAGCGGCGGAGCACCGTCCTCGCGCAACGCGGCCGGGATGTCGCGCAGCGGGAGGCGGGCGATGGCGACGCTCTGGGCCTCGTCGAGCCACAGCGCCGAGCGGGGCCAGACCCGCAGTGCAACGCCCGCCGCCAGCACCCGCGCGGCGGCGCACCACGCCGCCGCCGAAGCGGCGCCGGACCCCGCCCGCCGGGCGCCGCGGCTGCGAGGTCGGTTCTCGGGGCGCGGCGGAGCGGCGACGGCGGTGGTCACCGGGGCCTCCTACCCGAGGCCGTCGGAGGCCGAACCCGCCGGCGGCCGGGAAGGCGGCGGGGCCCGCCCGCCGGGGTCTCCGCCGTCGACTGGGGACACGACGGAGACCCCTTCCCCCGGCTGAGGAGCCAGGGGAGGCGCCGACGCCCGACACCGACGCGAGGGGGTTTGGGGAAACCCGGTCGGTCTCGGGCGCGACGCCGCGGCGTACGCCGGGCGGCTCAGCGCACCGGCAGGCTCGAGGCGGGGGGCGGGTTCAGTACTCCCGGCACGCCTTGCCGTCCCAGGAGCAGTTGCGGGTCGTGGCGTTCACGTCGATCGGGGGGCCGAAGGGCACGTGCGCGCCCACCTCCTGGCCCGGTTCGATCGTGTAGCGGGTGAGCTGCGCGCCCTCCGCCGTGAAGGAGTCCTTCAGGCCGTTCTGGGCGAACTTGATCCCGTCGTACATGAGCGGGTGGTGCGTGTCGAGCGAGCGCATGGCGAGCAGCGTGTTCGTGCGGGTGAGCCCGCCGGGGAGCTTGGCCGCGTTGCGCAGCACCTCCGCCGTGCCCCACGCGTACCACCAGCCGTTGCCGTGCTGCGCGTTGGCCGGGTCGAGCCCCGCCTTCTCCATCGTGGCGCGCGCCGTCTGCACGAACGGGTCGTTGGCGAACGCCTTGTCGGTCAGCTCCTTGTTCCCCCCGGCCAGCACCCAGTCCCGTCCCGTCTCGCCGGCGGGCTTGAAGAAGGTGGCGATGCCGGCGCAGGTCTGGGACACGAGCTTCACCTTCGGCTTCCAGGTGGACTGGGCGATGGCCGTGAAGGCCTGCGTGCAGTAGCTCGAGGTGGTCATGAGGATGGCCACGTCGGCGTTGCTCGACGCCAGCGTGGTCAGCTCGTTGGTCACGTTCGGCGCGGCCGGGTCGTGCACCTCGGCCCGCAAGGACAGCCCGTTCGCCTTGGCGAAGGTCTCGAAGTTCGAGCGCATGGACAGGCCGAAGTCGTTGTTCATCACCAGCGCGGCCACCGACGCGCCCTTGCCCAACGTGTCGAGGATGTACTTGCCCCAGATGTTGGCCTCGGTCGAGTAGGAGAGGAACGAGCTCATGATCCACGGATGGTCCCGCGGGTCTCCCCAAGCCGGGTGGCCGCTGCCCACAATCAGGCTGGGCACGCACTCCTCGTTCACCTTGTCGTACACCGCCAGGTTCCCGGGGGTGTCGGCGGTGGTGGTGAGGGCGAACAGGTTGCCGGTCTCGAGCAGCTCGTCGGTGTTGGCCTTCACCCGGGCCGCCTCGTAGCCGTCGTCCTTCGTGAGCAGCGTGAGCTTGCGTCCGCCGATGCCGCCCTCCACGGCGTTCACGTACTCGAAAGTAGTTCTTCATGCCGGCGTCGATCGCCGCGAACGGCGCCAGCGCGCCGGACAGCACGAAGCTGTGCCCGAGACGGATCTCGCTCGGCGTGAGCCCCGCCGTGTCCGACCAGCGCGCCGGGCAGGCGGCGAGGTCGACGCTGAGCCCCGCCGGGCCGGTCAGCGTCTTGTCCTTCACGCCCCAGCTGCGGGAGTCCGCCGGGCCGGCCGCTGCGGCGCTGGCGGCCCCGGCTGCGCTGGTGGTGGCGCCGGCGGCCTCGGTGCTGTCGCCGTCGCTCCCGCAGGCGGCGGCGGCGAGGCCGATCCCGGCCGCGCTCCAGGCGCAGCGACGTAGCCATGCAAGGCTCATGCAGCTCACCCCAGTCCTCGACGTGCCGTCAGGAAGAACGAAGGACCCGAGACCACTGCTGTGACGGCAGTCACAGGCTACGCCCGGCCGTCCCTGCTGTCACGTAACAATCCCGACACGTCGGTAAGAGGGGTAAAGGTGTGTCGAACGTCACGTCCGCCCTTGTGGTCAGGCGCCGCCCGTCCTAGATTGACCGCACCGCGACAGACGTGCGGGGGTTCGGGGCGGACGGACGCCGTTCGCCCCGGGGGGACAGCGTCGTTGGGGCCCGGTCACATGAGGAGGACAGCATGAGACTGGGGAACCTCGCGCGCCTGGCGACGGCGCTGGCCGTCCTGAGCGTGGCGGCATGCGGCGGCGGGAGCGAGACCGACGACGCCGTCGCCACGTCGGGTTCGGTGAAGTCCGAAGCCACGTTGCAGGCCCGTCAGGCCGGCGACGTGAGCACCACGATCGGGCCGCGGCTCGAACCGGCCGGCAAGCTGACGATCGGTTGGCACAACGCGTACGCGCCGTACAACTTCGACCCGCAGGAAGCGCCGGCCCTGATCACGCCGTACTTCTTCTATTACGCGGTGCACGACATGGTCATCAAGCACTTCCCCGGTCAGTCGTTCGCCCCGAGCCTCGCGCAGACCTACAAGATCGCCGACGACAACCGCAGCGCCACCGTGACCCTGCGCGAAGGCATCAAGTTCCACAACGGCGAGCCGGTCACCTCCGAAGACGTGAAGTTCAGCTTCGAGAACTACCGCGGCGTGAACGCCAAGGTGCTGAAGGACAAGACCGAGCGGATCGACACGCCCGACGCGCGCACCGTGAACTTCACGTTCAAGGAGCCGTTCCTCGAGTTCCTCACGCTGTACGGCACGCCGGCCAGCGGCGCCGGCGTGATCGTGCCGAAGAAGTACTACCAGGAGGTCGGGCCGGACGGGTTCAAGGCCAAGCCGATCGGCGCCGGGCCCTACAAGCTGGTTCGCAACACCTCGAACAACGAGTTCGAGCTGGAGGCCGTGGCCGACTACTGGCGGAAATCGCCGAACGTGAAGACCATCGTCATCAAGATCATCACCGACGAATCCACCCGATTCGCGGCGCTCACGACCGGTGAGATCGACCTGATGAACGTGATCCCCGGCGCGCTGCTCGAACCGGCGAAGAAGGCGCCGGGCGTCACGCTCGCGCAGCTCGCCACCGCGCCGTTCTGGCTCGAGTTCCCCGGCTACGAGCGGCCCGACAACCCGTTCAACAACATCAAGGTCCGCCAGGCCGTGTCGCTCGCTATCGACCGTAAGGCGATCAACGACGCCGAGACCGGCGGCATCGGCAAGATCAACCGCGGGCACTGGGTGGAGGAGTCGCGCATCGGCGCCCTGCCGGCCGAGGAGGTCAAGCCGGAGTGGTACGAGTCGAACCTCGCCAAGGCGAAGGCGCTGATGGCCGAGGCCGGCTACCCGAACGGCTTCGAGGTGAGTCAGCTCACGCCGTTGCCGCCGTACTTCCCTCTCGCCGAGCGCGTGATCACCCAGCTCGGCGAGATCGGCATCAGGACCAAGCTCAACAAGATGGACCGCGGGGCGTTCTCCGAGGCGCTCACCAAGGGCGTCGACGGGCTGCCCGGCATCATCATCAACATCACCGGCCTCAACGGGGACGCGGCGAACGTGGTGCGCACCTTCGCCACCTGCAAGGGCACCAGCTCGCGGACCTGCCTGCCCGAGATCGACCAGAAGATGACCGCGTACGACAGGTCGACCAACGCCGCGGAGCGTGACCGCCTGGTGAAGGACGCCCAGAAGATCCTCGCCGAGCAGTACATCTTCCCGTACGTGTACAACATCGGCCTGACGATGGCGCAGGGGCCGCGGGTGGCCAACCCCACGAGCGAGATCTGGTTCACGATCCCGCAGTTCCCGTACATCTACCCCTACGAGGACCTCAAGGTGAAGTAGACAGGGCCCATGACCAGCGCCGCCGACCAGACCCGGCCCGAGGGCGACGAGGAGCGGCTGCCGCGGCTGTCCGGCCAGCGGCGCCACCTCCGGCGGGCCCTTCTCGGGCTGGAGGAGGCGCTGGCCAGGCCGCTGCCCGGCCGGGAGGGGGCGTGGGCCGAGTCCGTGCACGCCCGGGCGGGCGAGCTGGCCGACGCCTACGCCCTGCACGTGAGCTTCACCGAGGCCCCCGGCGGCTTCTTCGACGACGTGCTGCTGGCCGCCCCCGCGCTGGCCGCTGACGTGGAGGCGCTCCAGGCCGAGCACCGCACGATCGCGGAGGCGGTGCGGGCGCTGCTGGAGGCCCTGGCCGCCGGCCCGGACGCCGAGGAGCCCACCGGGTGGGCCCGCGCGCAGCGGGCGGCGGCCACGCGCCTGATCGGTTCGCTCACGCTGCACCGCCAGCTCGGCGCCGACCTCACCCACGAGGCCTTCCCCTCGCTGGTCAACCTCCCCGAGGCGCCGTAGCCGGCAGCCCACCAGTCGGCCCGGCGCGCCCGCATCACGCCAGGAGGCGGCCCGGGTCGAGCTCCACCAGCTCCACATGGGCCGCCAAGCGCTCGATCTCCTGGCGGGCGCCGGCGCCGAGCCCCCGGCGGGTCACGTTCAGCCCGCCCGCCGCCGCCCCGAGGCGCAGCGCGTCGTCGAGGGAGCAGCCGTTGGCCAGCGCCGCGGCCAGGCCGGCGGTGAAGGAGTCCCCGGCGCCGGCGTTGTCCGACGCGGCGAACACCGGAGCGTGCACCTCCACCAACCGGCCGCCGAACCAGGCGAGGGCCGGGCGCTCCGCCTGGCAGCACACCACCGCCGAGGCGCCCTCCGGCGAGAGCGAACGCATCGCCGCGGCCAGCGCAGGCACGGTGTCGTCGGCGGCGCGCCCTTCCGCCAGCAGCTCCTCGTGGCTCATCCTCATCACCGAGGCCCCGCCCGCGGCGGCCGCCGCCAGCGGCTCGCCGGAGAGGTCCACCACCACCGTGCGTCCGTTGGCGACGAGGTCGGCGGAGAGGCGACGGTAGATGTCGGCGGGCAGCATCGGCGACAGGCCGGGGCCGCCCAGCACGGTCTCCAGAAACCCTGGCCGCCGGCGTGCAGGTGCACCTCGGCGTCGTCCGCGCCGCCGCCCCCCGCCTCCATCGTGATCGTGAGCAGCGGCGACGGCGCCAGCACCGAGGCCCGACCGGCGCGCCGCGGCGCCTCGCTCGCGGCGCAGCCCGACTCGTCACTCATGACCGCCTCCTTCCCGGCGACGGGGGATGAGGCGCTCTACCCGCGCGCCGCCCCCGCCACACCGCGGACGGTCAGGTCCGTAGGCGGGCCTCGTTCTCGGCCCGGAGCTGCGCCAGCACCCGGCCCATCACCTCGTCGCGCTCGGCGTCCAGCCGCTCGGCCAGCGCCGGGAGCAGCACCCGTTCCTCCTCCTCCACGTGGCGGCGGACGAGGGCCATCAGCTCGGCGAGGATCTCGGGAACGGCGGCGTCGGCGCTGCCCTCCAGCTCGGCCACGAGCGCCTTGATCGAGGCGTGCTCGGCCTCGGCCCGGTCGGCCAGGGACGGCCCGTCCGCCAGCTGCTCGCGCACCGTCGGGTAGAGGACGGTCTCCTCCAGCATGGAGTGGAGCACCAGCTCGTCGCCGATGCGGGCGGCCAGGGCGCGGCTCGGCTGGGCCTCGTGCTGCTCGTACAGCTCCTCGACCCGGCGGTGGTCCCCGGACAGCAGGTCGACGGCGCTCGGCATGGCGGCTCCTTCCTTCGCCGCGCGCGGTTCCCCCGCCGCCTCGCCTCCAACCCTGCGCGGGCAGGGTTACTAGCCCTGTGCTTGTTGCTGGGGGCTGCGCCCCCAGACCCCATCCACGTCCGGGTCGCTGGCGCTCCCTGGCCGTGGGGCTTCGCTTCGCTCAGCCCCGCGGTGTGACGATGTACTCGCGGCCGGAGAGGGCGATGCCGGTCGTGCGGGCGTTGAACCCGTCGTCGGCGATCTTGTGGCCCTTGAACGCGTCGCGGTCTCGGTAGGACAGCTCAGCCACGCCGGCGAAGGGCTGGTCCTTGGCGGCGCGGTCCACGAGGTTGACCACGTAGCGCACCCCGCCGGCGGCCACGAAGCTCGAGGCCACGTTCGGCGCGTGGATCTCCAGCCAGTGGCGGTGCAGGTCGGCCAGGTCCTCGCCCTCGTTCGCGCTGACCAGGAAGGTCATCTTGTAGGCCGCTTCCCGCTCCTCGGCGGTGGCGGGCCCGCCGGCGGGGCCGGGCACGATCACGTGCTCGATGACCTGCAGCCGGGTCATCGGCGTCTGCACGAGGTCCACGAAGCCGTCGTTGGCCACCTCGGGCGCCATGTTGCGCCCGGTGCGGGTGAGCGCGTCGTCGAGGTCGTCGAACGCAACCGACGCCATGCCGTCGTACTGCGCCCGCCCCTCGCGCTGGTCGAAGAACGTGATCGCGTACCGATCGGGGCGCATGAACGCCTTGACCCCCACCGCGTGCGGGTCCCGCCAGTGGGCCACGAGCTGGTCGTGGGTGACGCCGTCTCGGCGGCGCAGCGGCGACAGATGCTTGATCCCGGTGCTCATGGCTCCACGTTGCCACGTGCGCGGGAGCGGCGCCGCGGGGCCGGCGGGCGGGCCGGCCCAGTCGAGGGCTGGCGCGGCCGGCGGGGCCGAGCTGTGGTAGACGCCGCAGATGCCTCGCCTCACCGCCGAGGAGATGGACCGTCTCCTCACCCGCAACGGCATCGTCCACCTCGCCGTGATCACCGACGACGGCTCGCCGCTGGTCGTGCCGCTCGGCTACGTGTACCGGGACCGCCAGATCCTGCTCACCGCACGCGAGCGGGTGGCCTGGCTCGGTCACATCCGGCGCGACGCACGCGTCTGCCTGTCGATCGACTCGCCCCGCTACCCGCTGGCCAAGGTCACGGTCCGGGGCGAGGCCGTCATCGTGTTCGAACCGGGTGAGGACGACCGGTGGCGCGACCTCCGACTGCCCGTGCCCACCTCGGATCACACCGGCCCGCTGGTCGTCGGCCCCGACGGCGTGGAGGAGTGGACCTTCGACGAGGCCTACCGCCAGATGACCCACGACGAGCCCCGGGCGTTGGTGGCGGTGGACCTCGACCGGTCCCTCGTCACGTCGTGGCGGCTGCCGATCGTGGGGGAGCCGGTCGCCGAGGCGTGGGCCGCCCGCTACTACCGCGGTCAGCCCCGACGCTTCGTCGTCACGCAGCTCGCCCCCTCGCTGGCCGAGGTCCGAGTGGTCAGCGTTCCGGGACCCGACGCGGCGCTACCGTGACGGGTCGTGCCCGGCATCCGGACCGAGATCACCGAGATCGTGACCGGGCTCGGCACGCTCGGCTACGACTCGGCGCTCGAGGCGATCGCGGCGCGGCCCGCCGAGCTCGTGCCCCTGGCGCCGGCCGGCTGGGAGCGCCTGGCGGGCGCCGTGACCGACGCGCGCTACGGGCGGGAGGTGGCCGACGCGTGGGCCAACGGCCAGGCGTTCCTGCACGCCGTCGACGGCCTGCGCCGGCGCCCGCCCCGCATCGTGGAGTGGAAGGGGCCCCAGCACCCGCCGGGGTACGACTTCCTGCCCGCCGACCTGCGCATCGACCACGTGTTCCTCGTGAGCTGCAAGTACGTGTCGAAGGTGTTGGCCAACCCGTCGCCGTCGCACCTGTTCGAGCGGGCGCTGGCGGTGCGGGGCCGGCGTTCCGAGGTGGACTGGTTCGAGCGCTCGGCGCCCGCCGCCTACCGCCGCTTCTACGGCCGGGTGCGGGCCGAGCTGGCGGCCGAGGTGGCCCTGCCCGAGCAGCCCGGCGAGCTCGCCCCCGCCGACCGCGTCGAGCTCCAACGGCTCTGCGCCCGCACCTGGCCCGGCGGCCTGCAGCGGGATTACGCCGAGTTCTCCGCCGAGGTGAGCGCCCGCTCCGCGGCGCGTTGGGCGCAGGCCGCGCCCAGCCTCGCCGACCGTGAGCTGCTGCTGTGGCGGCTGCTCCGCTTCAACGCCGCGCCGTACTTCCTGCTCGGCAGCTCGGTCGCCGGCCCGCTGCGCCTGCGGGTGGCCACCCCGTGGGACTGGCGGCAGCGCTACGAGCTGGCCGAGTTCGCCATCGCCGCGGAGGCGGCCGCGCAGCCGAGGGTGGCGTGGTCGGCGGCGGTGGTCGACCGCCTGGCCGCGCAGACCGTCGAGGTGCGAGGGCACGTGGAGATCCGCTGGAGCCACGGCCGCTTCTGCGGACACCCCGAGGCGAAGGTGTACCTCGACACCCCGCACGAGCAGGTCCCCGGCTATTTCCCGCTGAGCTGAGCGAAGCGGCTTCACCGGGGCGCCGGCAATCGTTCACCTGTTGTTCACCTGTCGTTCAGCCGCGCGTTCCGGCCCGTCCACCTTGGCCCCATACCGTCGCCTGGCGATGGGTCGCTCGAGCGTTCGAGTACCAGCACACCTATCCCCCCGCCGGCCCCCGTGCCGCCGCGCGGCGGCCCCGGTGCTGGCGGCGCTGACGGTGCTGGCCGCGCTCGCCGCGGTGGGCTGCGGGGGCGGGGGCGGCTCGCCCGGGGGGACCGGGCTCACCGCGTCGGTGGCTGCGTCGGGCGCCACGTTCCCGAAGGCCTTCTACGAGGAGGTTGTCGCCGGATACCGCAAGACCGAACCGGGCGTCACGATGGCCTATGCGGGCGGGGGGTCGGGCAAGGGCCGCCAGGATCTCGCCGACATGCTCGTCGACTGGGCCGGCACCGACGGCGTGGTCAAAGCGGAGGACAAGCCCAAGTTCAAGGGCGGCGAGTTCGTCTATGTGCCCACCGTGGCCGGGCCGATCGCCGTGGTTTTCAACCTGCTCGGCGTCGACCAGCTGGCGCTGTCGCCCGAGGTGATCGCCCGGATCTTCCAGCGCGAGATCACCAACTGGAACGACCCGGCCATCGCGGCCGACAACCCCGGGGTCAAGCTGCCCAATCGGGCCATAACGGTGGCGCACCGCTCCGACGGGTCGGGCACCACCGAGAACTTCACCAAGTTCCTCGTGGCCGCAGCGGCGCAGGAGTGGGCGCTGGGCTCGGGCGCCACGGTCGAGTGGCCGGCGGGCACGCAGGCCGGCAACGGCAACGCCGGCGTGTCCCAGATCGTCAAGGGCGCGAACGGCGCCATTGGCTACGTCGACCTGTCCGACGCCAAGGCCGTCGGCCTGCGCTACGCGTCGGTGAAGAACAGGGCGGGCAACTACGTCAAGCCGAGCCTGGAGAGCGCCTCGGCGGCGCTGGCCGGCGCCGAGGTGCGCCCCGACCTCACCTACAACCCGCTCTGGGCCGAGGGCGAGGACAGCTACCCGATCACCGCCCCCACCTGGATCATCACGTACAAGACCCAGGCCGATCCGGCGAAAGGCCGAGCCGTCACCTCGTTCCTCACCTACCTGCTGACCGAGGGCGAGGCGCTGGCGCCCCTGGTCGATTACGCGCCGTTGCCCGAGTCGCTGCGTCAGAAGGCGCTCGCGCAGGTGTCCGCCATCGTCGTGCCCGAGCAGGCGCCGTGACCGCCGCGTCGGTTCCCCGCCCGCCGCTCGCCGCGGCCGGCCGCCGACCCGCCGACCGGGGGTTCCGTCTGTTGGCGTTGGGGGCGGGGTTGTTGGTGTTCGTGATCTTGGCGTTGGTGGCGTTCTCGACGACTCGGGAGGCGTGGCCGGCGTTCTCGGCGGAGGGTTTGGGGTTTTTCACGAGCAGTCGGTGGGCGCCGAACGAGGGGGAGTTCGGGGCGTTGGCGTTCATCTACGGCACGTTGGTGGTGTCGGTGATCGCGTTGGTGTTGGCGGTGCCGGTGAGTTTGGGGATTGCGTTGTTGTTGACCGAGGCGGCGCCGCGGGGGCTGCGTCAGCCGGTGGTGTATGTGTTGGATTTGTTGGCGGCGGTTCCGTCGGTGGTGTTCGGGTTGTGGGCGGTGAACTTGTTGCGGGATCCGTTGGGGAACACGGTGTATCCGTGGGTGGCGGACACGGTGGGGGCGGTTCCGGGGTTGTCGGTGTTGTTCGGGCCGCCGGTGAACGGGGCGTCGTTTTTCACGGCGGGGATGATTTTGGCGTTGATGATCACGCCGATTGTGACCTCGATCTCGCGTGAGGTGTTCATGACGGTGCCGCGTGAGCAGCGGGAGGGGGCGTTGGCGTTGGGGGCCACGCGGTGGGAGATGATCCGGGGGGCGGTGCTGCCCTACGGGAAGGTGGGGGTGGTGGGGGCCGTGATGTTGGGGTTGGGGCGGGCGATGGGTGAGACGATCGCGGTGGCGTTGATCATCGGGTCGAGCCCGCAGATCTCGAGTCGGTTGTTCTCGTCGGGGGACGCGATGCCGGCGGTGATCGCGAACCAGTTCGGGGAGGCGTCGGGCACGCATCGGGCGGCGTTGATCGCGTTGGGTGTGGTGCTGTTCCTCATGACCGTGGTCGTCAACGTGGCCGCCCGCGCCGTGTTCGGCCGCGCCCAACAC
>JBJXGF010000129.1:0-12585 GCA_046153015.1 Acidimicrobiales bacterium
CCACGCCCCCGCCGCCGGGGCCGGCGGGGCGGGCGAGGCCGGCGGCTCGGCCCGCGCCGGGTAGGCCAGCGCGTTCGCGATCCCTCGCCACCCGCTCTCGCCGGGCAGCGCATAGGCGGCCGGCTCGTTGCGCAGCGCGAGGCAGGCGGCGAGCTCGGCGGTGAGCTCGTCGGCCACCGCGGCCTCGAGCGAGCCGACCGCCACCAGCGCCAGGAGGGCCGCCTCGATCGCGCCGTGCACCCGCACGTCGGCGACCTTGCCCGGGAACGCCGACGGCTCGGTCAGCACCCGTTCGACGAGGAGGCGGGCGGCGCGCTCGCCCGCTGCCAGCCGGTTCAAATCGGTTGGGTGGGCCCGCGGTGCACGAGTCGCCCGCGGCCCGGTGCGCCCCGCACGTCGGCGCCCTCGGCGACCACCTCGCCCCGGCTGAGCGTGAAGGCCGGCCAGCCGGTGACCTCCCATCCGTCGTAGGGGGTGTAGTCGGCGCGGGAGTGCATCGACGCGCCGTCGACCACCCGCACCGCCGCCGGGTCCCACACCACGAGGTCGGCGTCGGCGCCCACCGCGATCGTGCCCTTCTGCGGGTACATGCCAAAGAGCTTGGCCGGGTTGGTGGCGGTGACCTCCACGAACCGGCCGACGCTCACCCGCCCCGTGCGCACCCCGGCCGACCAGAACATCGGCAGGCAGGTCTCGAGGTCGGCCACGCCCTGTCGCAGGTTGGTGGCGTCGAGCCCCGGGTCGAGCTTGGCCGCCAGCGACCACGGGGCATGGTCGGTGGCCAGCGTGTCGATGTCGTTGAAGCGGATGCCGGCCCACATGGCGTCCACGTCGGACTGGGCCCGCAGCGGGGGCGCGCCGGCGTACTTCGCGGCGTCGGGCTCGAGGAAGCGGTCCGCGGTGAGGTGCAGGTACATCGGCCGGGTCTCGACGTAGACCGGCAGACCGGCCAAGCGGCCCTCCCGGCACTCGCGCAGCGCGGCCTCCGCCGCGAGGTGCACCACGTAGATCGTGGCCCCGGTCGCCTCGGCGAACGCGACCGCCCGGGCGGTGGCCACCCGCTCGGTGAACACGGGCCGGCTCGCCGGATAGTGCCGCGGCTCGAGCAGGCCCTGCTCGCGCAGCACGTTGCAGGCGCAGTCCATGGTGGGGCTGTCCTCGCAGTGGACCATCGCGATCACCCCCGCCCCCGCCGCCCGGCGCAGCGCCTCCAGGTACTCGGGCACCTGACGGTCGAAGCGGCGGAACGACAGGAAGATCTTGATCGAGGTGCACCCCTCCTTGGCGAGGGTCTCGATCTGGTCGAGGTTGGCCGGGGTGGGCTCCATCACCACCGGGTGCAGCACGTAGTCGCAGAGCGAGAGCCGGTCGCCCTCGGCCCGATCCCGGGCGACGGCGTCGGCCAAGGTCTCGCCCTGGTACGGGAACGAGACGTTGCCCACCGTGGTGACCCCGCCGGCCAGCGCCGCCCGGGTGCCCGACTCGAAGTCGTCGACCCACTCCCACATCCCCGGCCGGTTCGACGGCGGGGTGAGGTGCACGTGCATGTCGACCCCGCCGGGCAGCACGTACTTGCCGCGGGCGTCGATCTCGGTGGGCGCCGCCATGGCGCCCCCCAGCTGCACCACCTGGCCATCGGCCACGCCCACGTCGGTCACGGCCTGCCAGGCGCCGGTCGCGACTGTCCCCCCACGGATCACCACGTCCATGGCCGGACTCTACTGAGCCGGCTGAGCCGGCCGTGCTCCGCACTGAGCCGGAGCCGGGCGCACTGGGCCGCCGACCGCCCGGGGTGCTACAACCAGGCCCGGTGGAGGACCTCGACCCGCTGCTCGTGCCGGTTCGGCCGGCGGCCACGGTGATGCTGGTGCAGGACCGGCCGAAGCTGTCGGTGCTGATGATCCGGCGCGCCGCGACCCACGTGTTCGCCAACGCGATGTGGGTCTACCCGGGCGGTTCGGTGGACTCGGCCGACGCGCTGGGCTTCGAGGCCCGCTGCGTGGGGCTCGACGATGCCGCGGCCAGCGCCCAGCTCGGCGTGGAGGCCGGCGGCCTCGCGTACTACGTGGCCGCCATCCGCGAGGCCTTCGAAGAGGCCGGGGTGCTGCTCGGCCGGCCCGCATCGGGCGGCCAGCTCGACTGGGCCGACGACGCCACCGCCGCCCGCTTCGAGGAGCACCGCGTGGAGCTCAACGCCGGCCGGCGCGCCTTTCTCGACATCGTGGCCGAGGAGCACCTCGTGCTCGACGCCGGGCTGCTCCACCCGGTGGGCCACTGGATCACGCCGCTCGGCTCGCCCCGCCGATTCGACACCCGCTTCTTCCTCGCCGCGATGCCGCCCGGGCAGACGCCGATGCACGACGACGGCGAGGCCGTGCACCACGAATGGTTCGAGCCGGCGGCGGCGATCGAGCGCTGGCTGCTCGACGACATGCCGATGATGAGCCCCACCGCCCGCATGCTGCGCTCGCTCGGCGAGTACGCCGCGGCGGAGGAGGCGATGGCGGCCATGGCCGCGGGCCCGCCGATGCAGCAGGTGCGGGTGGTGCGCGACGACGAGGCCGGGGTGTACGAGGTCCTGCTGCCCGGCGACGCCGGCTACGCCGAGGCCGACCCCGAGCGCGAGTTCGGCTTCGTGCGGCTGTGGAAGCCGCCGGCCCCGCTCTGATCGGCACAGCTCTGATCGGCACAGCTCTGATCGGCGCAGCGCCGCCTGGCGTGAGGCGATCCGCCTAGGCATATGTACTCACAGTGTCGGATCGAACACGCAGGTGATTAGGCTCACGCCCATGATCGGAACCGCAGCTCGCCGCCTGTCTGCGCTCGCCGCCGGCGGGCTCCTCCTCACTGGGTGCGTTCGCCTTCCGGTCCCGAAGACCGTCGTGTCCCCCGGCAACCCGGCGCAGGCCACCGCGCTGCAGGCGGCGCTGACCATGTGGCTCACCGGGCCCGCCGCGTACGAGATGACCTACACGTGTCTGGGCGATTGCCTCGGCGACGACCCGGGCCCGTTCATCGTGCACGTCAACACCCCCGCCGAGCGTGCCGAGAGCTGCGACGACCCCGTCGCCGCCGCCCCCGACGACCCGGCGAACACGGTGCGGCGGGCGAGCGACAACAGCGCCCTGAGCTGGGACGACTACGGGTACACGATCGAGGATCTCTTCGACCTGCTCTGCCAGGCGGTCGCGCTGCCCATCGACGGGCTGGAGGCGCACTACGACCCGACGACCGGGCATCCCCAGGTGTCGATCTTCAACGAGGCGGCCGCCGATCCCGGCGACGACGTGGCCTACCTCGTGCTCGACGTCCGCCCGGTCACGCCGGTTCCCACCTGAGCGCAGGCCTGCGGGCTACTCCCAGCCTTCGAGGAGCTCCTTGCGGAGCAGGTCGGCCTGCACGGTCAGGGCGCCGAGCAGCTCCTCCCGGTTCGGGCGGTGGGTCGTGCGATAGCTCCACGCCGCCCGACCGCTCTCGTCGAGGCTCTTGACCAGCACGAGCGCTTCGAGGGGCGTCCAGCCCGGCGGCAGCGCGTGGATGCCGAATCCCGGCAGCACTTCGCCGAGCGGTCGCCGGTCGTCGCCGTCGGCGGGCTGCATCCGGTCCTCCCTTTCAGGTTTCATTCGTCCCGTCCCCGGTGCGTCGGCGGTCTGTGGGTCGAGTGGAGCTGTACCGCCAGTCCACCGTCACTGCTAGTGGTCATCCCGCCCATGTGGGAGGTAGAACTGGCGCCGGCGGCCGAGCCACGCCGCCTAGCCAAGCGGCCGAGAGGCTAGCTTGCGGGCGCGCTCGGGAGCCGTGGCGGATCGCCCGTTTTCTCGCCGCAGCACCAACGCCGCCCAGCCCTCCAGCTCCCGGCGATCCACCAGCGTGAGCGGCGGCGACACCCCGCCCGGCGGGGGGCCGCAGAACGCCGCCGCCACCTCCGCCGCCTGCGCGGGGAGCATGCCGGCCAGCACGAGGTGACCGCCAGGGGCGACCCGAGCGGCGAGCGGCCCGGCGAGGGACCGCAGGGTGGCGCCGCTGATGTTCGCGAGCACGAGGGCGAACTCGCCGCCGGCCTGCGAGAGCGGCGTGAGCGAGGCATCGACCTGCACCTGGTTCGCGGCGGCGTTGGCCAGCGTGACCCGCACGGCGTCGGGGTCCACGTCGAGCGCGGTCACCGGGCCGGCCCCGAGCGCCGCCGCAGCCACGCTCAACACCCCCGAGCCGCAGCCCACGTCGAGCACGGCGCCGCCCGGCGCCAGCCGTTCCACCAGCGCCTCGAGCACGAGACGCGTGGTGGGGTGGCCGCCGTGGCCGAAGACCCGGCCCGGATCGACGCGCACCACCACGGCGCCGGGCGGGTCCGACCCGTCGAGCCAGGCGGGGCGCACCACCAACGGGCCGACCACGGTGTCGGCGGCGAAGGCCCGCCAGTCGTCGAGGCCGGCGTCGGCCGCCGCCTCGACGAGGTCCACCCGCTCCGCCAGCCTCGCCGCCGTTCCGAGGGCGGGGGAGCGCGGGGGCTGGCGCAGGGCAGCGGCGGCGCCGGCGGCGGCCTCGTCGTCGGCGAAGCCGGCCACGAGCGTGACCCGGCCCGGCCCGGCCGGGCGCGCGACCAGCGCCGCGGCGCCGAGCGCCCACAGCTCGCCCGACACCACGTCGGCCGCCTCGGCCGAGGTCGTCACCTCGAGCACCGCAACTCTGCCCACCGGCGGTTCGCGCATCGCCCGATAGGTTGACCCAGATCGTCTCGTCGGCGCCTGCGGATCCGGCTGTGCGCACCCGGGAATCGATCGTCACGGACGGCTCGATCGGAAAGAGCGCCAGATGCGGGCGAGAGCGGTGCGGGCGGTGTGCGGCGGGCTCGTGGCACTGCTGGCGGCGGCGTTGTGGCCGGTGCAGCAGGCCGGCGCGGCGCGCCTCGACCCGGCCTCGCCCGGCGTGCGCGATTCGATCCAGCGCCTCTACCTGGGGCTGCTGGGCCGCCCGGCCGACCCCGGCGGGTTGGAGCACTGGGTCGGCGAGTACGCCGGCGGCCGGCCTCTCGAGTCGATCGCGACAGCCTTCGCCGCCAGCGAGGAGGCGCTCGCCGTCCACGGGGCGCTGCCGGAGGACCCGACCGAGCTCGTCGCCCACCTCTACCGTTCGGTTCTCGGCCGCGACCCCGACCCCTTCGGGCTGGAGGCGCACGCGGCCGACGTCGCCTCCGGGGCGGTGACCCTCGGCGGGCTGCTCACGCGGTTCACGGAGTGCGACGAGTTCGTGGCCCGCACCGGCACCACGCCCCCGGCGGCCACGCCGCTGCCCGGCTCGGGCGAGACGGCGCCCGAGGGGTCCGGCGCCGGTCGGCGCATCGTGTACGCGGTGGCCGCCCAGCAGGTGTGGCTGGTGGACGACGGGGAGGCGGTGGTGCGGACCTACGCCGTGTCGGGCAAGGCGAACACGCCGAGGCCGGGGGTGTACTCGGTGTACTCGAAATCCGCCCTGGCGTACGCCACGCATGACGGCTGGACGATGGAGCACATGGTGCGCTTCGCCCGAGGCGCCCGGCTGGCCATCGGCTTCCACGCCATCCCCCGCACCCGGGCCGGCCGACCCGTCCAAGGCGAGGACGAGCTCGGCGCCTATCGGAGCTCGGGCTGCGTGCGCCAGAGCGACGCCGACGCCGCCTTCCTCTACGAGTGGGCCCCGATCGGCACGACCGTGGTGGTCCTGGCCTAGCCGCCCGGCCCAGGCCGCCTGGCCGGCCCCGGCCCGGCGCACCGCCCGTGAACTCGGGTTTTGCGCCGGCGGCTGTACCCCGCACGTGTGCTGTGACAGCACTGCGGGTTGCGTTGTTCGCCCACGCGTGTCGACCGTTGGACGCCTCGGAGCCCGGCATCGGTTGGCAGTGGGCCACGCTCGCCGCACGGCGCCACGCCGTGTGGGTTTTCACCGACGCCGCCAACCGGGACTCGATCGAGCAGGCGCCGGCGCTGCCCGGCGCCACGTTCGTGTACGTGGAGTCGCCGGGCGAGCGGGCGGCGGTCACGCCGTGGCTCGACGCGGTCTCCCACCTCGTGTGGGCCCGCCGGGCGGTGGCCCGGGCGCGCGAGCTGCACGCCGAGGTGCGCTTCGATCTCAGCCATCACGCCACCAACACCGGGTACTGGAACCCGGCGCCGTACTGGCGGCTGGGGCTGCCCCACGTGAGCGGCCCCCTGAGCGGCGGGGAGCGCACCCACCCGGCCTTCGGCGTGCCCCGCGTGTCTCGCCAAGGCCTGTCGGACGAGCTGCGCGAGCTGATGCTCGCGATGAGCGTGCGCCACCCCGACTGGCGGCGCACCGCGGCGCGTGACCGGACGCTGACCGTGTGCACCACGGCGGTCACTCAGGCCCGGGTGGAGCGGGCCGGCGCCGCCCACGTGGAGCTCTACCGGCCGACGTTCTTCCTCGACGACGAGCTCCTCGCCCGCCTCGACTCGATCGCCGACGCGACGCCCAAGGCGCTGCGGCCCACCTTCGTGGTCACCGGCCGCCAGCTCCGCTGGAAGGGCGTGAGCTGGGCGGTCGAGGCCTTCGCGTGGATCCTGGCCCGGCTGCCCGACGCGCAGCTCCACCTGATCGGCGACGGCGCCGAGCACGGCCGCCTCGTCGCCCAGGTCGAGCAGCTGGGCCTGCGCGAGGCGGTCCGGCTGCATCGCCGCCTGCCGGTCGAGGAGGAGCGCCGGCTCATCGCCGAGGCCCACGCCCTGCTCTTCCCCAGCCAGCGCGACGCCGGCGCCACCGTGATGCTCCTCGCCGGCGCGCTCGGCACGCCGGTGGTGGGCTCAACCGATGGTACGAGTGGGCGGCGGCGCGAGCCGAGGGCCGACGTTGAGCGCACCGGCGCCCTCGCCGGGTTCGGTGGGGCGCTCGTGGCCCCGCTCGCCGAGCTCGGCCGGGGTCGGCGGGGCGGGAGTGGCGTACATCGCCCGCAGCGAACGCCAGTAGGCGAAGAACTCGAGCGGGCGCAGCGCGATCAGCGCCAGCGGGATCGCGAACGCGCCGAACGCCGGCGCCAGCACCATCACGCCGGCGAGGTGCGAGACGCCGGCCACGAGGCTGATGCGCAGGAGGCCTCGCTCGAAGCCGCCGCCGACGAGCTCGTTGCGGAACACCCCGGTGACGTTGTTGAACAGCGTCCCGATGACGAACACCGCCAGCAGCCCTGTGCGCTCATAGCTGCGGGGAAACAGCTCGGGCAGCGGGTTGAGCGCCCAGCGGAACCCGAACAGCGCGGCGTACGCGACGCCCGCGCCGACCACCACCGCGAGGTAGAGGTGGGAGACGCGCCTCGCCTCGCGGCGGTCGCGGGTGAGCGCGGCGTGCATCGAGCGGGGCCGCAGCACGGTCGTGAGGCTGGCGGCCACCACGTACAGCGGTTGGCTGAGCTGGCGGGACACCTCGTACTCGCCGCCCGCCTCGATGCTGGCCAACAGACCCAGCGCGAGCAGGCCCAGGAACCCGAAGAGCTGGTCCAGCGAGCCCGACACGAGCAGCCAGCGCCCCGAATGCAGCAGCTCGCCGAGGGGCACGACGGCCGGCTCGGCGCCCTGCGCGAGGCGGCGCAGCAGCACCAGGCCGACGCCGGCGGAGCAGACGTTGGCGATTGCCAACGCCCCGAACGGCGCCCAGAGCAGCCCCCGGTCGGCGAGGAGGAACAGCCCCACCACCGCCACGACCGTGGCGAGCTGCACGAGCGACACGACCGCCGCCCACGAGGAGCGGCCGAGTTGGTGGGCCATGCGCCGCACGTGGTCCTGCAGCGGCGAGAGCAGGGTGAAGGCGCTGGCGCTGAGGGCGAGGGGCACGACCTGGCGCCAGGCCACCTCGTCGCTCACGAGCGGGGCGATGGCCGAGACCACCACCCCCATGGCCGCCGCCGCAGCCAGCGCGACGACGCCGCCTTTGCGCAACGCGCTCGGCACGGCGGCCGCCTGGCGGGCCGGCGGCGCCGAGAGCAGGCGCACCTCGGCCGGGATGAGGATGAGCTGCGCCGGCGCCACCGAGGCCACCACGAAACCCGAGAAGAACAGGCCGAAGAGGCCGATCGTGGCCGTGTCGGGGAAGTACCGGTTGGCGACGAGGGCGGCGGCGAAGCTGGCGAAGGAGCCGGCGCCGGTGTCGATCACGCCCGCCGCCAAAGCCAACCGCAGCCGTCCCGGGCGCGCCGTCGGCGGGGCGGCGGTCGGCCCGTGACGGGCCCGGTCTGGCTCGGCCAGCTGCGCCCGACGCCGCGAGAATCGCGCCGACGCCGCCGAGCCGGACTCGTCGCTCTGCCCCGGGCCTGCCACGACCATCCGTGCTGTCTCCTCGGCGGCTTCGCCGAACCCTGGTCCGGTCAACGTGTCTGATGTACCGCCGAGCGCTTCCGCCTGAGTCCCTCGCCGTCGCCGGAGGCGAACCTCGGGGCGGGCGGCGGAGAAGGCAACGCGAGCCAGCGACGAACCTGGCGCCCCGAGGCCGCCGCCCGAGCGGGCAACGCGGCGCGGCGCTGGCCGCTTCCTCGTTCGGTGGTGCGGTCCGGCGCGCCGATGGCCGCAACCGAGGGCAGGTTACCCGCCTCGCCGCGTTCGGGGGGTGGGGTGGTGGCGGGGCCGCAGTTGGGCCGCTCGGCTGCTGCGGGTACGATCCGCCGGGCCGGGGCAGGCCGCCCCTGCGGACTCGAGGGGGGCTCATGGCCGACACGCTCACCGTCGCGGCGTCGCAGAGCATAGGTCCGGTCGCCACGGCGGCCACCGCCGTTGCGGTCGCCGAGTCGTTCGCGCCGCTTGTGCGCGAGCACGCGGCGCAGGCCGAGGCGGAGCGCCGCCAGCTCGAAGGGCCGGCCCGGGCGTTGGCCGCCGCCGGCCTGCACCGGGTGGCCGTGCCGTCCGAGCTGGGTGGGCTGGGCGCCGACCCGATCACGATGATGCGGGCCATCGAGGTGATCGCGGAGGCCGACGGGTCCGCCGGGTGGACGCTGATGATCGGCATCGAGGTGCTCGGCATCATGTCGACCTTCCTGCCCGAGGTGGCCGCCGAGCTGCTCGCCGCGCAGCCCGACCTCATCTGCTGCGGGGCGCTGCGCCCCCGGGGCAAGGCCGTGCCGGTGGAGGGCGGCTACGTGGTGAGCGGGCAGTGGCCCTTCGCCAGCGGGGTGCACAACAGCGACTTCTTCCTCGGCGGCTGCGTCGTGCACGACGAGGTGCGGGTGCAGCCGCCCCGCACCCGCCAGGTGCTGATCCCCCGGCGGGACTACGAGATCGCCGACACGTGGCACGTGGCCGGCATGCGGGGCACGGGCAGCGCCGACGTGGTGGTGCGCGACGTGTTCGTGCCCGAGGCCCGCACCACCGACGTGCTGAGCGGCGCCGCCGCGGCGTTCGACCACGCCATCACCCGCATGCCGATCATGGCTCGCCTGGCGTTCAACAAACCCCCGGTGGCCTCGGGCATCGCGCGCGCCGCGCTCAACGACTTCGTGGAGCTGGCCAACGCCAAGGTGCCCCTCGGCGAGGAGCGCCCGCTGGCCGAGCGGCCCCGCGCCCAACGGGCGATCGCCGAGGCCGAGGCCGCCCTCGAAGCGGGCCGGGCCTACGTGGACCGGGTGGTGCGCGAGCTCTGGGAGCGGGCCGAGGCCGGCCAGCCGATCGAGCGGGGCCTGCACGCCCGGGTGCGGTTGGCCTGCGCCCATTCGGTGCAGGCCTCGGTGCAGGCGGTCGACACCGTCTACGGCGCGGCGGGCGCCACCGTGAACTACCTGGCGAGCCCGCTCGAACGCCGCTTCCGCGACGTGCACGTGGTGCCGATGCAGATCACGATCGCCCCGCACCTGATCGACGCCGCCGGCCGGGTGCTGCTCGGCCTCGACCCGGGCACGCCCACGTTCTGACCCGAGCACGACCGCAGGCGGGCCGGCGACGCCCGCCGGCCGGCCCCGCGGGCGAGGTGGTCAGGCCGTCGGCTGGCGCTTGCCGAAGTTGCGGAACAGGTCGGCCAGGCTGGAGCCGAACGAGTTCACCTTGGGATGACGGCCCTCGAGCAGACGCGGCGCCAGGCGGCGCAGCTCCCCGACGCTCCAGCGGCCGTCGGTGGCCAGCACCTTGTCCTGGTCGAGGTACCAGCCCTGCAGGAGGCCCACCTCGTTGCCGCCGATGTGGAACACGCCGCCGGTGAAGGGGCAGTCCTCGGTGGCGAGGTAGGCCACGAGCGGGGACACGTTGGCCGGGTCGTAGTAGTCGAACTTCGCCGGGTCCTCCGGCGGGCCGATCGTGTCGCCGAGGCCGGGGGTCTGCAGGGTCATGCGGGTGCGGGCGATCGGCGCCAGGCAGTTGGCCCGCACGCCGTACTTGGCCAGCTCCTGGGCGGCCACCAGCGTGGCGGCGGCGATGCCGGCCTTGGCCGCCGAGTAGTTGAACTGGCCCGGGTTGCCGAGCATCGCGCCGGAGGCGGTGTTGATGATCGCCGCCTTGTTCTCCTTGCCCTCCTTGGTCTTTTCCCGCCAGTAGGCCGCCGCCCAGCGGGTCGGGCAGAAGGTGCCCTTCAGGTGCACCGCGATGACGGCGTCCCACTCCTCCTCGGTCATGTTCACGATCACCCGGTCCCGCAGGATGCCGGCGTTGTTGACGAGGATGTGCAGGTCGCCAAAGGCCTCGACGGCGGTGTTCACCATCCGCTGAGCGCCCTCCCAGTCGGTCACCGAGTCGTTGTTGGCCACCGCCTCGCCGCCCATGGCCTTGATCTCGGCCACCACCTCGGCGGCCGGGCCGGTGTCGGCCCCGGTGCCGTCGACGTTGCCGCCGAGATCGTTGATCACGAGCTTCGCGCCTTCCGCAGCGAGGGCCAGCGCGTGCTCGCGCCCGATCCCTCGGCCGGCGCCGGTGACGATGGCGACGCGCCCGTCCAGTGCTCCCATGGCTCCTCCCCTTGGCGAGGCTTTGTGCGGTTGGACAGCCTTCCACACCCCGGCGCAGCGCCTCGCATCCGGCGCGCCCCGCCCCCGAAGGGCGGCTCGGTCAGAGCACCCGCAGCTGGCCCCGCACGGCGCCGGCGGGGAACTCCGCGTTGTGGGCGTTGGCGTAGTAGCCGGCCGGGTTGGCGGCGAGGTCGACCCCGAGGGGAACGGGCAGGTCCCGACAGCCCCGCAGCTGGTTCCCGAAGTTCACCACGATCGGCCCGGCGGCGTCGGCGCCGCCCCGGTGGATGTGGACCCCGGTCACCGGCGCGGCGACCCCGTCCAGGCGGAACCGCCAGCAGATGCGGCCGCCCTGCACGTCGGCGTCGAACACGCCCGAGCCGTCGGCGTCGCCGGGGCCGGGCCGTTCGTTGCGCCCCGCGAGCTTCGCCTTCAGCTCGACCTCGTCGGGCTCCGGGCCGCCGAGCTGGCCCCGCACCGCGCCGGCCGGGTAGGCGGTGGTGTGCACGTTCACGTAGTAGCCGGCCGGGTTGGCCGCCAGGTCGGCGGCGACCGCGGCGTCGGCTTCCACGCAGCCCCGGAGTCGAGCCGCGAAGTCGACCACGATCGGGCCGTTCTGACCGACGGGGCCCTTGTGGATGTGCGCCGCGCTCGGCGCGTCGATCCCGTCGAGGCGCAGCTTCCAGCAGACGCGCCGGCCGTCCACGTCGAGGTCGGCGGTGCCGCCGGCGGCGAGGTCCCCCGCCGCGTCGCGCCCGTCGACGACGCTGATCTCGTTGAGGCCCGACAGGCGAGCCTTCTGCTCCACCTCGTCGGCGCCGACGGCCGGCGCCCCCATGAGCGGGAACCCGGCCACCACCGCAGCCAGGGCCGCCCCCACCTTCGTGCGAAGCGTCATGGCTGCGGACAGTAGTTCAAAACGGCGCAACGGCCCCGAGCGATGCTCGGGGCCGTTGCGCCTGAGGGTCAGTGCGGCGTCAGGCCTGAACGGCGGCAGCCGCCGGGGCGGCGGCTTCGCCGCCCACGCCTTCGCTGCGCCGCTTGGAGAAGGCGATGGCGCCGATCAGCACCACCAGCGACACGCCGGAGATGGCGAAGCGGGCGCCGTCGTTGTCCTTCAGGTTGATCACCGCGGGCAGGATCAGCAGCGACACCAGGTTCATGACCTTGATCAGCGGGTTCAGCGCGGGCCCGGCCGTGTCCTTGAACGGGTCGCCGACCGTGTCGCCGATCACCGCCGCCTTGTGCGCTTCGGAGCCCTTGCCGCCCTCGTGGCCGTCCTCGATGTACTTCTTGGCGTTGTCCCACGCGCCGCCCGAGTTGGAGAGGTAGTTGGCCATGAGCTGGCCGGTGAGGATGACACCGGCCAGGAAGGCGCCGAGCGCGGCGTAGTTGATGCCGAAGCCGATGATCACCGGCGTGAGCACGGCCAGCAGCGCCGGGGTGGCCAGCTCACGCAGCGAGGCGGCGGTGCAGATGTCGATCACCGGGGCGTAGTCGGGCTGCTTGGTGCCGGCCATGATCTTGCCGTCGGCGAACTGCTTGCGCACCTCCTCCACCACCACGCCGGCCGTCCGGCCGACGGCGCGGATGGCGAGGGCCGAGAACATGAACGCCACCGAGCCGCCGATCAGCAGGCCGATGAAGGTCTTCACGTCGGCCACGTTGATCTGGGTCTCGAC
>JBJXGF010000290.1:0-2534 GCA_046153015.1 Acidimicrobiales bacterium
CTCCCTGACCCGCCCGAAGCGGGTACCCCTATCGAGTTATCGCTGTTTCGCCGCGGTTTGTCTACCGCGACCCCAGTGTGACTGAACATGGACTGCACGGGCGCTACTTGACGAGCGACGCGATGCACACGATGGGCGTGCCCCCCAGGCCTCCGGGAGTGCAGGGTGCGTCATTCGGAACCCCACCGCCGGAGGTAAGCGCAAGGTCGATGTAGTGACCCCAAACACGAGCGGATTGACCGTTTGTGGGCACCGTGGCTGGCGGCTCGACCTCATTGATGCCGCTGCAACTGGAGTCCGCATCGTCCCAGCCCGTGACGTAGAACCCCGCAAAACCTGCGATCGGAATGTGATCGTTGGTTTGCCACCGCGCTCCAACCCGCGTGTAGGGCACAACGATACGCCGCGGGTCGCCCGGTGCGATGACCGCTGGCGTGCCGGTAGTCGCCGGCCAGTTGTTCGCCGAGCAGACCCCTGAGGGAGCCCAACGCTCGTTCAGCGCATCGCGAACGGGCTGGCTGACTTGGGAGGCGATGATGTCCAGACACCACGTCACCGAAGGCGGAATGCTGCCCTGTGGGCACCCGGAGCCGGGATCGATGGTGAACGTAGTGTCGCAACCATCACGCACCGCATCTTCCTGAGGCATACTCGGGCACAGAAAGCCGCCGCCGAGGATATTGTCGTTCGCCTGAGGCGTTAGGCGCAGCACCCACGGGACGTCTCCGCCGGCTCCAACGCCCAAGGGATCGAGCTCGACCTCGAGGTCTATGATCTTGTTGGCGCCGCCTTGATTGACCACCTGCGGGGTGAGAGCGAGGTTGCCGATCGAACCGACCTGGCTGTCATCGCCTGCTGTGATCCGCACGTCTTCCTGATCGACGTCGATGATCCCGCCGCTGCTGGTGTTGATGAGCTGGGCGCGCACGCTCACATCGACGCGCCCCGCTGTCGAGGCCATCCCTGCACCGGGATCCACCGTGACGTCTCCCTGCGACTGAAACGACGTGCCGTTACACGGGGGTGCACCACCCGCCGCGTCGTCGCACATAGGCACGAGGGAGCCGTCGATGATGGCGGAGGCCTCCCGTCCTTGGTTCGGCCCGAGAGGCGGGAACGTAATGTTGGCGGAGACCCCGACCGGGCATGCCGGCGAGCGACGCCCGATGAAGTAGGGATTGCCGAAAGCGCAGCCGGGACCTGGCGTGAGATTGACCTGTCCGACGCTGAGCGAGCCTCCATCGGAGTAGGCCGCCACGAATCCGATGTCCTCGTACTCGATCGTCCCCGCGTTTGCTCCATTGAGCGGTTGCGGTCCGCTTGAACAGTTACCCGCAGTAACCGGCTTTCCCATGCGGATTGATGCCGTCGCCCCGTCACCTCCGATCGGAAGCGACTCATCGTCGATGGTAAAGCGGAGCGGGTTGCTGATGTCGCGATCCAAGGGATTCGGCCCGATAAGGCCACCTCCGGTGTTGGGCGCGGTGTCCCAGGTCACCCAGACACAATCGGTGAGGCGCGGGTCAGCCGCCGAAAACGGTCGCAAGCCGCTGACTCCGTCGGCCGTCTGGACTGCGACTCGTGCTGTCGCCGTGATGGCGGGGACAGGTACACCGAATCCTCCGAACAGACTCGCGACGTCCCTCTCCACAGCCTTCACATCGGTCCAGTAGGTACCGGGTTGCGGACTGCCGAAGTCGGCAGACGGGTGGGGGTTGCACGGATCGGCGCCATCGGTGTTGTCTACGAGGTCGTCCGGCGAGTTGGCGTTGATCCTGACCATCACGTTGTTCTGGACGTTCACCGCGACGTTCAGTGGATCGGTTACCGTCGGATCACCGGCGAATTTCTTGGCGACGTCGGCGATGGCTTGGGCGGCGGTTGAGTCGCAGTTCGAAAAGCGGAAGGCGTACTCGACACCTGCGGCGAGCGCCGCTGCGTCGACGCGGTTCTGGAGCTTGCGCTTGTGAACGAACCAGTTGCCGATGTCGAGCGCGAGCGCCGTGAGGAAGATGAAGGCAAAAGTTGAGACGGCGAAGATGACGAGCACCGAACCGCGCTCGTCGTGCAGCGCGCTACGGCTCCGGATCAGTTGCATGTCGCGTAGCCCGGTGTCGGGTTCGAGAGGGGCTGCTCCAACCGTACGGAGGCTGATCCGACCAGGTTGATGTCGCCGAAACTGGCCTCGCCGTCGCCGAAGAGGCTGTCGGCGAGGTTCGCCACGCTTGCCACGAGCGGTAGGGCGTAGCTCGTGCGGACGGTGACGTTCACCTCGTCACCCACCTGTGGGGGATTACCCGGGCTTGCGGGTCTTACGCAGACCTTGATGTTGTTGGCGAGGTCCGAGCTTACGTTCGCCTGGAGCTCCTGCGTCGTGACATGGTCGACGAGATAAGTCTGCACCGCGTCGAGGTCAGGGCTCTGGTTCGAGGGCGGCAGCTTGTCGACGGCAACCCACCGCGCCCCTTCGTTGGCGAGGTGGTTGAGGTTGAGCCAGTAGTTGAAGCCCTTGCCGAACTCGATGATGCCGGCCA